>JASHOE010000147.1 GCA_030041275.1 Streptosporangiaceae bacterium | reverse complement strand
TCTGAACCCCTCACCTGATGGCCGCGATACGGGAGAAGCCGTCGCGCCGCGCGGCGCTAGCGACATGGCTAACCTCCCAGATAACGACCTTGCTTTGGGTGCAGTCGGTCACATGGCCAGGGCAACTCTAGCCGGTAACCGGGGCAACCTGCGTCAATACACGTACGAACCGGAAAAACCGATGTAACGTTACGTTTGACGGGCCTCCTGGCAGCAATAGGGTACTCTCTGCCGCATCGCCCGTGTTCAGGAAACTGTCCGGTTCCCCGCCCTGGATGGCCGGAAAGATGTGCAGCGAGAATTCCCAGAACGGCGCAAGGAGTGTCATGAGGCGTGCCCGCGGCCTGGTCCCGTTCCAGAGCGGTCGGGGCTTCCGCGCCCGGCACCTGCCGGCCGCGGCTGCGGCGCTTACCGTTCTGCTCGCAGCGGGCTGCGCTGGCGGCGGCCCGGGCGGAACGGTGTCATCGACCGTCACGATCGCTGCCATCCCTGGAGTTGACACCGCACCGCTTTACCTCGCGCAGCGGGACGGGATCTTCACCGCCGCGGGCCTGACCCACGTCGTCATTCACAGCTACTCATCCGACTCGGCGGAGCTGAGCGCGGTAGCAAATGGCCAGGCTGACATCGCGGCGAGCGACTACGGCGACATCTTCTACGCACAGTCGCAAAACCCCGACCTGCGGATCCTGGCCGACGGCTACGACGCCACGGCCGGCGTGCTCGAAGTGATCACCCTGCCAGGCTCTTCCATTACCTCGCCTGTCGATCTCGCGAATCAGCGCGTGGGCGTTCCCGACGATCAGGTCCTGCCGGAAGATTCTGGCGATCCGATCAGCCTGGATGCCGCGGCGGCCGCACAGGTCCTGACCACCTACCTGGGCAACGACGTCGGCTCCGTCACCTGGGTTCCGATGTCGCAGCAGCAGGAGATCGCGGCTCTGGAGAACCACCAGGACGGCCTCGCGGCCATCCTGGTCAGCGAGCCGTATATCTACGAGGCAGAGAGTCAGTTCGGCGCCACCGAGGTCCTTGATGCCTGCAGTGGCTCGACCGCGAGCCTGCCCCTGACGGGCTACGTCGCGTCGAAGTCCTGGGTCAGCCAGAACCCGGCGGCCGCAGCCGACTTCCAGGCCGCCATTGCCAAGGCGCAGACGGAAGCGGCCATGACCGGCCAGGTCCAGCAGGTTCTGCCAAAGACCACGGGGATGAGCGTCGTAGACGCCGACCTCTCCACGATCGGCAGCTATCCGACCTCGATCAGCACGGTCAGCCTTGAGCGAGTGACGCGGCTGATGTCGGACTTCAACATGTTCAAGGCGGCACCACCGAAGGTGCCACGCATGATCGTCAAGCCCTAGGGCCGTCGAGTCCTAGCTGGCGGGCGATGACCATGCGCTGGACCTCGGACGTCCCCTCGCCGATCTCCAGCACCTTGGCGTCGCGGTAGAAACGGGCGACCGGGAACTCATTCATGAACCCGTAGCCACCGAAGATCTGGGTCGCGTCCCTGGCGTTGTCCATGGCCGCGTTTGCGCAGGTCAGCTTCGCGATCGCGGCCTGCGACTTGAACGGGTGTCCGGCCGTGACCCGGGCGGCGGCGTCGTACCAGGCCAGCCTCGCCAGGTGAGCCCTCGCCGCCATATCTGCGATCTTGAACTGAATCGCCTGATAGTGGCCGAGTTCGTGGCCGAATGCCGACCGCTCGCGGGCGTAGCGCAGGCACTCATCGACGCAGCCCTCGGCCAGGCCCGCTGCCAGTGCCGCAATGGCCACCCTGCCCTCGTCGAGCGTCTGCAGGAACTGCGCGTACCCGCGACCGCACTCCCCCAGCAGGTTCTCCCGCGGCACCCGGCAGCCAGAGAAACTCAGCTCTCGCGTGTCCGATGCGCGCCAGCCCACCTTTGAGTACTCCGGGCCCACGGTGAGGCCTGGTGTACCAGCCGGCACCATGATCGCGGAGATCTCCCGGCTGGCACCAGAAGGCTCCGCCGACGATCCTGTCCAGGCCAGCACGCTCACCACCGAGGTGATCGCCGTCCCCGCGTTAGTGATGAACGCCTTGGACCCGTCGATGATCCACTCGTCGCCATCCAGGCGGGCTCTGGTACGCATCCCGCCCGGAATGTCGGAGCCGCCACCCGGCTCGGTGAGACCGAACGCAGCTAGCCGGTCGCCCCGGCACAGGTCCGGTAGCCAGCGATCCTTCTGCGCTTCCGAGCCGAACCGGTAGATGGGCATGGCACCAAGCCCCACCGCCGCCTCGAGCGTGATGGCCACCGAGGAGTCGACCCTGGCGAGTTCGTGCAGCGCCAGGCACAGAGCGAAGTAGTCACCCCCCATCCCCCCGTAGTCCTCGGGAAACGGCAAGCCGAACAACCCCAGCTTGCCCATCTCGGCCACGATGCCGTAGGGGAACTCGCCCTGCTCGTAGTAGTCCGCGATTACCGGCGCAACCACCTCACGAGCGAATTGCTCGACGGTGGATCGGAGCGCCTCCTGCTCGTCGCTGAGCGTGAAGCCGACCATACCTGGGATCGTACGGCATAGCTCCTGGTCAGCGGCTTAAAGCCGGATGTGTGCCGGAGCCCTGGCACGCCGTCAAGGCTAGGCACGTTAATCTCTCGTGCGAGCACTGCGGCGGCTGGCAGGCCTTGCTGCCAGCCGTGAATCCTGGGAGGACCTGTGATGGCGACGCTGACGTGCCCCCACTGCGCGGCTGAAGTAAGGGCTGACGACCTGATCTGCTTCACCTGCGGGGCCAATCTGCCGCGACCCGGCAGAGAGGACGACACGCCCGCCGCCAGCACCGTGATGCAGGAGTTCCTCCGCCCGGAGGACCACGGGGGACCAATCTCGTCGGCGGTGCTTCGGCTTTCCTTCCCGACCGGCAACGTGGAGGTACCGGCCGGCACCACCGTTCTGCTGGGCCGGGATCCCGCCGAGTCGCTGGTGGCCGCCGCCTTCGCGCAGTACGAGAACGTGTCAAGGCGGCACGCGACCGTTGCTGTGGATGACGCCGGCCACGCCAGCATCAGAGACGAGAACTCGACCAACGGAACGTTCGTGAACGGCGACCGGGTTCTGCCAGGGATCAGCGTCCGGCTCGCCGACGGCGACGTCGTCCGGTTGGCCGCGGACGTCTCGGCGGACGTGGTGTTGCCGCGGCAGCAGCCAGACCCGGCCTCGCTGAGCCGACCGGACCAGTACTGACCATCGGGAAGCCGCTGATCCGTCCCAGCGATGCAGCCCGCCGTTAGGAAGACGGTCACCTGGCCGTAATCTGACGGCGTGACCTCCCGCGTTCATGGCCTGCGTATCGTCCGGCCGGGGCAGCCGGGGTGATCAGCCTCGATCTCGACTGGCAGCAGTCGATTGGAGCGGCGGCCGGACTCGCCGCCGTCACCCTCCTCCTCCGCGAGACGCACAAGCCGCCGCTGGTCCGGCTTGCCACGGCGACGCGTGAATCCGCTCTCGTGCTCGCCCTATTCGCGCTGTGGCAGTACGCCGGGTCATTCTCGGTCGGCAGCACCAACGGTGCGATCGCGCGGTCGGAGTGGATCTGGCGGCTTGAGCGTGCCTTGCACCTGCCGAGCGAGACGTCCGTCCAGCGCTTGTTCCTGCCTCATCCGCTGGTCGTCGAGGTCTTCAATCTTTACTACGACACGCTGCACTTCCCGGTCCTGATCGCGTGCATGATCTGGCTGTTCTGGCGGCACCGCGAGCACTACGGCCGGTGGCGGACCACTCTGGTGGCGGTCACCGGACTATCCCTCGTGGTCCAGCTGATTCCAGTAGCTCCGCCCCGGATGCTGCCAAGTACGGGGCTCGTCGACACGGCCGTGCGCTACCACCAATCGGTCTACGGCAGCGTCGGCGGGTTCGATGCCGACCAGCTCTCCGCCATGCCGTCGGTACACGTTGGCTGGGCACTCCTCGTCGCTGCCGCCATCATCACCACGGCAGCCAGCCGGTGGCGCTGGCTCGCACTGCTGTATCCAGCGATGACCACGCTGGTCGTGGTCGTGACCGCCAACCACTTCTGGCTGGACGGCATCGTCGCGGCGGCGATCCTTGCGCTCGTGGTTGCTGCGCAGGCCCTGGGCCGGCGGCTGGCCGCGGAGCGAAAACGGTCCGGCACGCGCTCGGACAGGCGAGTAGAGCGAGGCGCGCCGGTCCCGGTCGGCCGGGTCGGCGAAGCTGAGCGCGCCCTAGCCGACGGGCAGATCGTCGTCGACGACGATGCCCATGGTCTCGGCGAGCACCGGTGCTACGACGGCCAGCTGGGCTGAGGTGATGATGGCCCCGCGCAGCGAGTCCGCGTCGATGGTCATCCCCAGGGACGCGCCGCGCAGGTCGGTTCGCTCCATGGTCACCTTGGTGAGATCGACTCTGGTCAGCTCGGAGCCGGGAAACGCGCATGCGGTCAGCCGCGCGCTGCCGAAATCTACGTCCCGCAGCACGCAGCCCTCGAAGATCACGTCGATCAGGTGTGCTCCCCGGAGATTGACCGAGTCGAGCTTGCATCCGCTGAATACCACGCGGCGCAGCGCCGCGCCGAACACCTGCACCCCGGCCAGGCTGGAGCCGATGATGGTCGCGTCCTGCCACGCGCTCTCGGCAAGGAAGGTCCCGGTCATGCGAACGTCGCGCAGCCAGACACCGCGCAGGCTGGCGCGCGGCAGCCGGCCGTCGCTGATCGACACCTGGCGGAACGCGCAGTCGAGGAATCGCGCGTTGGGTCCCTGCGGATCAGCGAACTCGGTGTGTTCGAACAGCACGGTGTCGTAGTCGAGCTCGGCGTCGAGGTCGCCTTCATGCCGCGTGAGCACGGCAGCAAACGGCAGGTCGGCCAGCTCGGGCACGTTCATGTCGACACCTCATCGGCGGCAAGGGCTGATTCGGTGGCAAGGAAGCGCTGCACGTCGCGGGCCTCTGCGGCCAGCGCCGCCGCGGTGTCCGCCGACAGCGGGCCGAACGGGTCGACCGCCACCTCGCCGCCTTGGTACGTCCACAGTCCGGCGGCCCGGCCGGCCACCAGAACGAACGGCCGGAACAGGCCGTTCACCGTGACGATCTCCTGATGATCGGCTAGGACCGGCTCACGCGACCGCCAGCCGAGCAGTATCGGGTCGTAGGCGCCGAGGAGCCGCGGGGGCGGCACTCCGGCCGCAACGGGCGCCGCGGCGAGTTCGGCCAGTCCGTCCGGCCGGTCGCGCAGCTCGGCCGCGATCGCGGTCAGCCCGCGACGAGCCCAGGTAACCGGCAGGCCCGCCCACTTCGCCAGATCACGATCGTTCGCCGGGCCGTGCCCGGCTAGGTACCGCCGGGCCAGCCAGCCAAGCACGCGGCCGGGGTCCGGTTCCGGCGGCGGATTGCCGAGCCACGACCGGACGTGCACGTATGCGTGCTGCGCGCCCATCATCGGCCCGCGCACCGCAAGCCCGCGCAGATTGGCGAGCATGAGCACGTGTTGCGCTACCCCGCCCTCGGCAGGCAGTCCGCTCGCGTGCAGTCGCTGCGCGAGTTGCGTCCTGGTGAGCGGCCCGTCGGCCGCTAGCGCGCGCTCGACGAGGCCGACGCCGCGGTCGGCAGCGTCGGCGGATACACCGAACCTGGCGAGAATGCGCCGACAGCCGACCTGGAGCTGTGGTCGCGTGGTCAGCGGGTGCAGCCACCAGTAGTCCTCGCTGCGGATCAGGTGCAGTGTGCCGCGGTTCAGCCAGGTAATCAGCAGCGACCTCTCTCGCGTCAGAGCCTGGTCTACATCCGTCGCGGTGAGTCCGGTCGTCCTGGCTCGCACCGCGAGCCGGGCGCCGCGCGGGTCCTGACCCTGGACCGCGAGCAGCCGCTCCACCACATCGACGGGGCTGCTGGCTGGCGGTCCACACAGCAGCTGCGCAGCGAACCGACCGGGGACGACGCTGTGGTCGGTGTGCGTGCTCCCGACTACTGTCACGCCGTCTCCTGTCTCCTGCCTGCTCGCTGTATCCATCATGACGGATGCTTCGGACAGCCCGTGGCACACACTAAAGCCTTGACTTGACTATTGGCGGCTAGCGTCGGATACTAAAGTGCATGCTTAACCAAACGGCCGATCTCGACAGGGTGTTCCAGGCCCTGGCCGATCCCGGCAGGCGAGTGATGGTCGAGCGGCTCAGCCGCGGCCCTGCGTCCGTCAGCGAACTCGGACGACCGCTCGATATGTCCCTCGCGGCAGTGCTGCAGCACGTGCAGTTGCTCGAGGCCAGCGGCCTGATCCGGACTGAGAAGCTCGGCCGCACCCGAACGTGCAGCATCAACCCCGGCGCGCTCCGCTCCGCCGAGAGCTGGATCGCCGAGCGGCGCACGCTCATCGAGCGCCGACTCGACCGGCTCGGCGAGTACCTGGCAGAAACCGCCGACAAGCCAGATGAAGGTTGGGCCAGCGAGCCCGGTGTTTCAGTCATCGAGCACGAGGAGAAGCAGTGAGCAACCGGACCGTCCTCCACGACACGTTCTCGATCGAGCGCGCGTACCCGGTGGCGCCCGGGCGGGTGTTCGCCGCGTTCGCCTCAAAGGAAGCCAAGGATGCCTGGGGAGATGATCCCGACACCGAGTCGGCAACGGGTGAAGCGGCCGCCACCGAGTTCGACTTCCGCCCAGGCGGCCGAGAGCGGTTCGGCTCGGTGTACGAGGGCCGGACCTACCGGTACGACGCGACGTACTACGACATCGTGCCGGACCAGCGAGTCGTGTACAGCTACGAGATGTACGCGGACGACGTCCGCATCTCGGTCTCGGTCGCCACCATCGAGTTCACCAAGAGCGGCGACGGCACGACGCTGACCTGGACCGAGCAAGGGGCCTACCTTGACGGCATCGACGGGCCGCAGGCGCCCGCGCTGCGCAGGGAAGGCACGACAGGGATGCTCGACGGCCTCGGCCAGTACCTGTCGCCACCGGCGAGCTGACCAGCATCCTCTGGGGTCGGGCTGCCCGGTCGTCGGATCCCGGCGGCAACGGCCGGTCCCGCGCGACGTACTGGGCCGCTTCGAGCCCGACAAGGAGATTTCATGCGACAGATATTCGCGTTCTTGATGGTCAGCCTCGATGGCTATCACGAGACGATGGACGCCGATCTGTCCTGGCATAACGTCGACGCCGAGTTCCACGAGTTCGCCGTCGCGCAACTCGACGAGGCAGACACGCTGCTGTTCGGGCGCAGAACCTACACGCACATGGCAGCGTTCTGGCCGAGCGCTGCGGCAAGGCAGCTTCTTCCGGCAACCGCCGAGCGGATGAACGGCTATCAGAAGATGGTCGTGTCCAGGACGCTGACCAGCGCTGAGTGGGCTCCGAGCACGGTGCTCAGTGCCGATGTCGCGGCTCGGCTCACTCGGGTCAAGCAGCAGCCTGGCAAGCACATCGCGCTGGTGGGCAGCTCAGATCTGACGGCGAGCCTGCTCGGCGCGGGGCTGGTCGACGAGCTGCGGATCATGGTCAATCCAGTCGTGCTCGGCTCCGGCCGCCCAGCGCTCGCCGGAGCTAGCCGGGTAGGGCTCGAGCTGACGCGCAGCAAGCAGTTCGATTCCGGCAACGTGCTCCTGACCTACCGGCCGATCAGCTAGTCGGCGGCCGGCTCAGCGCGCCAGTTCCTGCTCAAGCCAGGTCCGGCCGCGGGTCCGCGGGGCCAGCCGCACAGTGCCGACGATCTTGGCCAGGCGCAGCGCTGCCGCCTCTGCCGCCGCCACGGCATCCACGCCGACATCCTCGGTGAACCGGCAGACGATCTGGCCGTCGCGGTCCTGCGCCCAGCCGCCGACGATCCTGCCGTTCCACCACAGGGACGGGCCGATATTGCCGGTCCGGTCGAACAGCCGGGACGCGTGGTCTCCGAGGAACCAGTCGCGGTGCCGCCAGCCCATGGGAGTGGAGTCCAGGCCCGGCAGCAGCGCCGCCCACGGCTCGACATCAGGCGGCGGCTGCACATCTGACTCGAGCATGATGCCCGGCACGCCGTCCAGATCGACTTCGGCCGGCGTCAGCTCGGTCAGCGCACGGCGTACCTGCGTCCTGGTCCAGCCCGTCCACCACTGCAGGTCATCGACTGTCGCCGGACCGTACGCATAAAGCCACCGCCGGGCCAGCTCGACCTCAGCATCCTTCGTGGCCCACTCCTCCAGGCCAGCAGGCCACCACGCGGTCAGTGGCGTCCACCGGTACTGGTGCGAGGTCCAGGAGCCATTCGGCCGGCCGCGCACAACCTTGCCCTGCGCGGCCAGCACGAGGAGGACGCGGCTGGCAACGTTGAACCGTCCAGCCGAGCTCGTCCCCTGGGCCTGGTGGATCTGCACGGCTAGCCGCTTGTCGTCAGTAGCCAGCTCCGCCGCAGTGGCGTCGCCGCGCGCCGCCAGCGCGTCCAGTGCAGCCTGCTCGGCTCCGGCCAGCCATTCGCCCACGTCCGGTGCAAGGTCCATGTCGGCCAGCCAGCCAAGCAGCTTGCGGCGTTCATTGACGGCGACCGCGTCCGAGCACGCTGCCTGAATGACCGAGGCCACGTCGCGGGTGGTCACGAAGACCGTTCGGCGCATGCCGAGCAGCCGGATCAGCGTCCTCTCCGCGTAGAGGGCGCGCTCGACGTCCGCGATACCGCCAGCGTTCATCCTGGCCAGGATGCCCAGGTACACCGAAGACGGGTCAGTACCGTGCACGGCGACCAGCGATCGCGCCACGTCGGCCGGGTCAGCGGTGCGGCCGGCCGCGACCAGCCGGTGCCGCAGCCCCAGCCTTACCCCTCGCTCCGCAGCGCCGATCCGTCTCGATGCCACCACGCCGGGCTAGGGCTCGTGCTTCTCGCTGTCGAGCGCAGCCATCTGTGCCGGATCGTAGCGAGTGCCGGCCACCGCGGACGCCGGCACCGCCGCCTCGATCGCCGCGAGCTCCTGTGCATTCAGTGCTAGGTCAAGCGCGCCGAGCGCCGCTGTCAGCCGGTCGCGGCGCTTGGTGCCGATGAGCGGCACGATGTCATCGCCGCGGGAGAGCACCCACGCGATCGCTAGCTGGGCAGTGGTCACGCCGCGGCTGGCGGCGACTCGGTCGAGCGCGGCGACGAGGGCGAGATTGCGCTCGAGATTCTCGCCCTGGAAGCGGGGGAACCTGGTGCGCGAATCGCCGGCGCCGATCGCCTGGTCGCCCGCGGCGGACAAGAGCCCGCGAGACAAGATGCCGTAGACGGTGGCCCCGACGCCGAGTTGGCGCACGGCCGGCAGAACCTGGTCTTCAATGCCGCGGCTCATCAGCGAGTACTCGATCTGCAGCGCGGTCACCTGGTGTACCGCGGCCGCCCGCCGGATGGTGTCGGCGCCCATCTCGGATAGACCCAGATAGCGGACGTAGCCGGCCTGGATCATCTCGACGATGGCGCCCACCGTCTCCTCGATGGGTACCCGCGCGTCGAGGCGGGCCGGCTGATAGAGGTCGATGTAGTCGGTGCCGAGCCGAGTCAGCGAGTAGGCGAGCGAACTTTTCACCATCGCAGGGCTCGCGTCGTGCCCGACGAACGCCCCGCGCGGATCGCGCTGGCCGCCGAACTTGACCTGAATGAAAACGCTGGACCGGTCGACGCCGCGAAGCGCGCGCTTGAGCAGCAGTTCGTTCTGCCCCATTCCGTAGAAGTCGCCCGTGTCGAGCAGGGTGATCCCGGCGTCGAGCGCGGCACGGATCGTGGCCGTGCTCTCCTTCTCGTCGGCCGGGCCGTAGGTGCCGGACATGGCCATGAGACCGAGGCCGACCCTGGACACCCGGGGCCCGCCCCGACCGAGCACCGTCGTCGTCACCGGCATGTGCCGGTCCTCCCTTCCATCAAAATGTCGACAAATAGACTTGCCGACCCTGCACGTAGGTCGCGGCCACCCCAGTGCTGGCGATGTCGGCCGCGGGATGGGCGAACGGGTCACGGTCCAACACGACCAGATCCGCCAGCTTGCCGCGGTCGATCGCGCCGGTTTCGTCGTCCAGATGATTCACATACGCCGACCCGATCGTGTAGGCCGCAAGGGCCTCGGCTAGGTCCAGGCGCTGGGCCGGCAGGAACGGCGCCGCTTCGGGCCCGCTCGCGCCGGGCAGGGACCGGTTCACCGCGACGTGGATAGCCCGCAGCGGGTTGGCGCTGCTGACTGCCCAGTCGCTGCCCGCTGCCAGGCGGGCGCCAGATCGCAGCAGCTCGCCGAACACGTACTGGCGCTCCGAGCGCTCCGCGCCCAGAAACGGGATGGTGAGCTCGTCCATCTGTGGCTCGTGCGCGGCCCACAGTCCCTGCATGGTGGCCGTCACATTCAGGGCGGCGAACCGCGGTACGTCGTCGGGGTGGACGACCTGCAGGTGAGCGATGTGCGGGCGGTTGTCCCGGCGCGAACCGCCCCTGCGGACGGCCGAAGCCCGCGCCATGGCGATCGCGTCGAGCGCCTCCCGCACGGCCCGGTCGCCGATCGCGTGGAAGTGCACCTGGAATCCACAGGCGTCCAGCTGCGTCACGTACCCAGCCAAGGCTTCCGGATCTACGTAGGACAGCCCGCTGCCGCGGGAGTGACAGCCGACATGATCGAGATAAGGCTCCAGCATCCCCGCGGTGAAGTTCTCCGCTACACCGTCCTGCATGATCTTCACGGTGTCGGCCAGAAACCGCGCTGGGCCGACCTCAGTCCCTGCGCTCGCGACCTTGTCAGCGGCGCTTTCCCTGCGGGTCAGCAGGTCGGACAGCTGCTCATCGCCGCGAGCCCGGTCCCACCACAGTGCACCCTTGACTCGCGCTGTCAGCGTTCCGCTCGCGACGGCGGCCAGATAGACCGGCAGCGGATCCTGATGGCCGAGGTACTCCCCGACAATCGCGTCCTGCCACGCGGTGATGCCGCGGGCGTGCAGGTGCCGCTGGGCCAGCAGCAGCCCGGCGAGCCGCTCTTCGACGGTGAGCGCAGGCACGAGCCTGCCGACGAGGTTCGCGGCACCCTCATGCAGAGTGCCTTGCGGCGTGCCGTCCGGCTCGCGCTCGATCCGGCCGTCGCTTGGGTCAGGCGTGCGGGCGTCCAGCCCGGCCATCTGGGCGGCGCGCGTGTTGGCCCAGGCACCGTGACCGTCTCGGTTTGTCAGGTACGCTGGCCGACCTTCCGTCACGGCATCGAGCGCGTGCCGGTCCGGCGTTCCGCCGGCGAACCACTCCATCCGCCAGCCAGAGCCCGTGATCCACGCCCGGTCCGGGTGCTGCCGCGCGTACGCAGCAATCCGCCCGAGGGCTTCGTCCAGCGTTGCCGTGCCGATGAGGTTGCACTCGATCATGGTGACGCCGGCGAAGGCGGGGTGCACATGCGCGTCCTGGAACCCCGGCAGCAGCGCCCGGCCGCTCAGGTCGACCACTTCGGTGCGGCTGTCGATCAGATCCCCGATCTCGGTCTCAGCCAGGTCCCCGACAGCCGCGATCCGGCCGCCTGCGACCGCTACCGCGGTGGCAGGCTGACCACGAGCACCGACAGCCTGCACCACGCGGCGCCGCTCCGGGTCGGCGGAGTAGACCGGTCCGCCCGCGAAGACGAGCTCGGCGTGCTTGGTCATGCGGCCCAGCCTCTCACTGTCGTGGCCGGCCTCGCCGTGGCCACCCTGACTCGCGCCGACGTCACAGCCGCAGGAAGAACTCAATCCTGCCAGCGCACGGCGCGGATCGCCGGCGTCACCAGCACCACGGCGCTGCTCACCACCGCGTAGCCGGCCGCGAACGCGAGAATCCGGCCCGGCCCGAAGACGCTGGCGACCGAGCCGATGACCGCATACCCGACGGCGCCGAGCGCGTAGGCACCGGTGAGCATCAGCGCCGTTGTCCGGCCCAGCATCTCGGCCGGCACGCGCTGCTGCATGGCGGTGCTTGAGTACGTGTTGGACACCGCGCTCCCTGCGCCCGCGGCCACCGCGCCGGCTGCCACCACGACGAGCGGCGCGCGCAGCGCGAGCATCAACGGCGGAACGGCGTAGCCGAACGTTCCGATTGTGCCGACGACCAGCAACCGCCGCGGCCGCCGGCCCACGAGCAGCAGACCGGTGAGCACGGAGCCAGCTGCCATCGCCGCCGAGATCACCCCCCAAGCGCGGGCTCCGCCGAGATATTGCCGGGCGAGAATAGGGCCGAGCAGCAAGTACGGCGCCCAGGTGAACAGGTTGAACACCGCGAATTGCACCGTCGTCAGCCACAGCCAGGTCTGCGACCGGAACTGCGACCAGCCGTCGGCGAGGTCCCGCCACGGCGACTGCCTGGCCGGACTGGCTGGCTGGATCGTCAGCATCGCAAGACTGACGACGCTCACCCCGAACGTGGCCGCGTCGACCGTGATGACGACCGCCGGGCTCGTGATCGCGATCAAAATGCCGGCGAGGGCCGGTCCGAGGACCGCCGTGCCGGACGTGGCGACTCCGAGCAGCGCGTTCGCGTCGGCCAGTCGCTCGCGCGGCGCGATCTCGGCGCGCAGCCCGCCGAGTGCGGGGCCGAACACCCCCTCGCCGATGCTCTCCAGCGCTGCCAGCATCACAAACAGCCAGATCGGCGGTCGGCCCGCGAAGAGCACGCCCGCGAGCGTGCCCTGCACCGCGAAACGAGTTGCGTCGGTGATGAGCATCACCGGTCGTCGGCCCAGCCGGTCGGCCACCACACCACCGCCGATCATCACCAGCACCTGCGGCACAACGCTGCCGGCGAACACGAAGCCGAGATCGGCCGCGCTGCCGCCGTTGTCAAGCACGGCGAACGTCAGCGCCACAGCCGACATCGCCGAGCCGAGCAGCGACGTGCTGTAGCCGGTAAAGAAGACCCGGAAGTTCCGCTCCGTCAGTGGCCCGAGACGGCGTGCCAGCCGACCCGGGGACATCCCGACACCGCCAGGGATAGCGGCTCCGTTCCCTGATTGATGAATTGATTTACTGCGATGAGGGAACGGGTTTTCATCACGGGCAGTCACGCAATTCAGGCTGCCAGAAATGGCTTAGTGCTCGCAATAAAGTCACGACTCCTAGCGTGCAGATCCCCAGGCCAGCGGCCTGCTGCCGCAGTAAATCCGGCAGCGCTATTATTTACTGCGCCGGCTAGCATAGGCGGCAACGTCATATGCTGAGGGAGCGAAGATGACCCTGTCGTTCGCCGGGATCGCGCCCGTCGAATATGCCGTCGCAGTGGATCGCTACCTAGCCGAAGCGGACCTCAGCGTGGCGTCTAGGCGGGTGTACCGGATCTCGCTTGCGGGCTGGGCTTGGCCACTCGTCGGCAAGCTGCCGCCGCCGGGCCGTGGTCGGCGCGGCGCAACTCCGCCGATCGTGCCACTGGCGCTGCTCGACGACTCCGCGACTGAGCCGAGGCTGGCCGACGCGGTCGCGCACCGGATGCAGCATGCGGAGGCGCGGACGGTGCACCGCGAACTGTCTGCACTGCGCAGCGCGGTTGGCTGGTGGCAGCGACGGCAGTGGATCTCCGCCAATCCCACCGCCGCGCTTGACCCCGCGGCAGTCGCCAGGCCAGCGCTGCTCCGGCCGATCACAGAGGCTCAGCTCGCCACGCTGTTCATGGCCCCGGCAGGCTTGCGCGAGCAGGCGTTCTGGCATCTGCTCGCTGACAGCGGGGCGGGGGCGGAGATGGCTCTGGCGCTGGATGCCGATGCCGTCGACGTGGTCGGCCGCCGCGCCCGGCCGACGAGTTCGATCCGCTGGGGACCGCAGACCAGCGAACTGCTCGGCTGGCTGCTGGCCGGCCGTCACCACGGGCCTGTGTTCCTCACCGACCGGCGCGCGGCCGCCGGGACACATCAGGCCGATGTCTGCCCGCTGACCGGGCGTGCGCGGCTGTCGTACCGGCGGGCAGCCGAGATCTTCATCGAGCACACCAGGCGGCTCGACCCGTCAGGTCGCGGCTGGATGCTGCACCAGTTGCGCCGGTCCGGAGCGGACGGTCAGATCCCCGAGTCGGCCGCGATCTCGAACGCCGTGTAGGGACGGCTCGGTCCGACCTCCTCGGTCGTGACAACCGCGTCGGCCGGCCCAAGCTGTCGGATGGCGGTAGCGAACTCGTCGGCTTGGTCAGCGTTGTTCGCGCCCACGACCAGGAATCGCCACCGCCGGACTACCGAGTAGCCCTCGGCACGCAGCCGGTCCGCCAGCGCCACCGCATCGCGGTGCGCAGGAAGCTGCACCCGGACCTCGAACAGCGCGATGCCGCTGGCCAGCGACTCGCTGGTCTCCGCCACGTCGAGCCGGCTCCGCTCGGCCTCGGCCTCGGCCGCCGTTCCCGGCAGTGCGACGTCAGCCGACTCCCAGTCCTCGGCGACCGGATGCCACCGATCAAGCTGGTACTCCGCCTGGATGGCGTGGCCGGACAGCACCGCGTCCACCGACTCCCGCGCTGTCGCCGCGCCATCCCGGCTGTGGGTGTAAAGGAACAGCTCGTGTCCGCCGTCCGTGCCCACCACGACCCGGCCGCCCAGTCGTCGCTGCACCTCGGCCTCGACGGTGTGCGCGCTCAGGTGCCGGACCGCCTGGCTGGCTTGGTCCTCATCCCTCAGACGTACCGTCAGCCGCCAGTCGTTGGCGTCGGTCGCCACCCCGCCCTCATCTGTCACGGTTCGCGAGCCTACTCCCACCGCCCCGCCCTCGGTGCACCCGCGCAGTCCGGCCTTGTTGCGCCACGGGCCCGTGTGGCACAGTGCCCGCATGACAACGGCTACTACCCGGTACGGCACGGTGCGCGGCGAGGTCGCCGGCGGCGTGACCAGGTTCCTCGGCATCCCCTACGCGGCCAGCCCCACCGGCCCGCTGCGGTTTGCGGCACCCGAGCCGCCCGCCGGGTGGGATGGCACGCGGGACGGCACGAGGTTCGGCCCGACGCCGCCCAAGCCCGCCTATGTGGCGCCATTCGACGAGCTGCTGCCTGAGCCTGACATTCGGGGAGACGAATGGCTCACCCTGAACGTCTGGACCCCGGATCTGGCCGGCCGTGCCCCGGTGATGGTGTGGATTCACGGTGGCGCGTTTGCCAACGGCAACTCGGCCGTGGCCATGTACGACGGCTACCCGTTCGCGCGCGACGGCGTCGTGCTCGTCAGCATCAACTACCGGCTCGGCATTGACGGGTTCGCCTGGCTGCCTGACGCGCCACCCAACCGCGGCCTGCTGGACCAGGTCGCGGCGCTGGAATGGGTGCACGACAACATTGCCGCGTTCGGCGGCGACCCCGGCAACGTCACGATCTTTGGCGAATCCGCCGGCGCGATGAGCGTCATGACACTCCTTGGCATGCCGCGGGCCCACGGTCTCTTCGGCCGTGTCATCGCCCAGAGCGGCGCGGCCCAGGCCGGAGCGGACCCGGCGGACGCCCGGCTGGTGACCGGCGAGCTCAGCACCGTGCTGGGTTTCGACGCGACCGCCGCAAGTCTGGCCGGGCTGCCGCTGGAGAAGCTGATCGCAGCGCAGGCAACCGTCAGGGACGCGATGGCAGCCGGGCCCGATCCGGCCCGCTGGGGCGCCAGCGTGGTGCGGACCTCCATGGCGTTCGTCCCGGTCGTCGACGGCGACGTTCTTCCCCGGCACCCGCAGGCTGCCCTCGCCGCCGGCCACGGTGGAGACGTGCCATTGCTGGCGGGGACGAACACGGAGGAGTTCCGGCTCTTCGCGGTGCCGAATGGGCTCGCCGCGGCGGTGACGGCGGAAGCGCTCCCGGCTGTCCTCGGCATGCTTGGGATCCACCCGGATGCCGCGACGCTTTACCAGGCCAACCGGCCAGGGGCTAGCCCTGGCGACGTGATGTGTGCCCTGATCACTGACCAGTTCTTCCGCAACCCGCTGTTCGCCGCCGCCGAAGCGCGGCTCACCGCGGCCGGGGACGCTCCGACCTATCTCTACGAGTTCGCCTGGCGGAGCCAGGTCAAGGACCTCGGCGCCGCGCACGCGGTCGAGATCCCCTTCGTCTTTGACAACCTCCGCTCGCCCGACGCCGAGCTCGCGATCGGCGAGAATCCCAGAACCGATCTGGCGACGGAGATGCACGCCGCCTGGATCAGGTTCGCCACCAGCGGCGACCCCGGCTGGCGGCGGTTCGACACCAGCTACCCGGTGATGACCTTCGGCGCTGCGGCCGGACCCGGCATCGTGATCCTCGACCCCCGCGGTGACGAGCGCCGCTGCTGGGGCGCCACCTGACCGCCTGAGGGTGCGGGTCCCGGCGCGCACAAAGTAAGCCACAATTGAGTGGTGGACGCCATCCCGCGCGAGTACATAGCGCTGCCGGGCGGTACCATCCGGCAGGTTTACAGCATCGAGAGCAGCGACGGCACAGTCGCTCTCGGCGACTATCAGGCCTGGCTCGCCAGTCGTGCCGAACGCTGCGCTTGCGGGCGGGTGTGCCGCGGCTCAGGCCGCACCTGCGGCGAGCCCGAGTGCGTCAGGCGGCTGGGCAGCACCTAGCTAGGTCGGCACCACCCGCCCGACCGCAGCAAACCGCACCGAGCTCACGCCGCACATTCCCGGCAAACCGGCTGGCCACCCCGGTTGTCGGCAAGCTGACTCCGGTGGTGCACAAGGAAGCAGCTCGAGCACGTGAATTCGTCCGCCTGGCGCGGAATCACCCGGAACGAGAGCTCCTCGTTCGACAGGTCTGCACCGGGAAGCTCAAGCGACTCGGCGACGTCATCGGGGTCGATGTCGATCGCCGTCGACGACTTGTCCATCCGGCGCGCCTGCAGCTCCTGCAGACTGTCCTCGGTGACGTCATCGTCGGTCTTCCGCGGGCTGTCGTAGTCAGTAGCCATCTCGGCCCTTACCCCTCCATCTTTACTAACTCGTTCCGCGCGCTTGTAACGCTCAGGACCGCTGTCTTGTGCCCGAATCCGGCGGGGAATTCTGCCACGCCTGAGTTCTCTTCACACCTACCGGGCCACCTTTCGCCCTGCGCGTCGCGACCTGCAGTAACCGAACGCTCGCCAAGCGGACAAATCTTCCCCGCTGAGGGCGGGTGGGAAGCACGTGACCCAGCATTTACTTCGCAGTAACTTCGCTGATTCGGCGCACCTTCCGGCGCAAAAGTGCGTATGGTACGAACCGCTCACAGCTCACACGCTGCTGCCCAGGCGGAGTCGCGGTCTATGCCCCACCACGTGCCACTGCGCGCGGGAGACCCGAAACGGGTCGGACGGTACCGGCTGACCGGGCGACTGGACGGGATGCCGTCAGAGGACCCCATCTTCATCGGCGTGGCCCCAGATGGCACCTCGGTGTCAGTCAGCCTGATTGGCGGCGACTGGGCCAGGGACGGGGCGGCCAGGGACCGGTTCGCGGCCGAGGCAGCCGTCGCCAAGCGAGTTCCCCCGTTTTGTGCCGCCCGGGTGCTTGACGCGGGGCTCGACGGGGACATCGCATACCTGGTCAGCGAGTACATCGGGGGACAATCGCTGCTGGAGCTCGTCGCCGAGAACGGCGTCAGGCCAGGCCAGGAACTGGAAGGCCTGGCCATCGGCATGGCAACGGGGCTTGCCTCCGTGCACCAGGCCGGCCTGGTGCACGGCAGCTTCGGCCCGCAGCACGTCATCCTCCCCCCGGAGGGACCGCCCCACGTCGTCGAGTTCGGCATCACGCCACCGTACGGTTCCGCCACTCCTTCAGCTGACATGTTCGCGTGGGCTCAGACCGTGGTCTTCGCCGCGACCGGGCACCCCCCGGCCGGCCACCGTGACCTCGACTTCCTGCCTGACCGCGTCCGGGAGCCAGTCCAGCAGTGCCTCGAGCTGGACTCCCCCGAGCGGCCTGCCGCGCGCGCCGTTCTGCAGTTCCTGCTCGGTGAGGGGTCGCCGCGGGCGGGAGTGCTGGCGGAGGGCTCCAGGCGGGCCGCCCGGCTCGCGACGGCACCCGGTCTGCCAGTCGCCACGCCGGCGAGCGTGCCAGCCGCAGCTGGACCGTCAGGTGGTGCATCCGATCGTCCTGCCGCCCCCTACCTGTCTCAGCCGTCCACGCCCGGAGCCCGTCCTGCCGACCGCGCCCCGGCAGGTTCGCGGCACTCGGCGGCCGCTGCCGCGGCGGGTCAGCACGACCGTGCGCAGCAGCGCCGGTCTAGTGGCCGCAACCAGGTCCCCAGAAGCAGGCGTCCGGC
This sequence comes from Streptosporangiaceae bacterium, assembly GCA_030041275.1. Lineage (GTDB taxonomy): Bacteria > Actinomycetota > Actinomycetes > Streptosporangiales > Streptosporangiaceae > JAJYUU01. Next base: position 20,067 of record JASHOE010000147.1, on the reverse strand, counting down.
TCTCTGGGTGATCGGCGCCGGGGCTGTCGTGGCGATCGTCCTCGTCGCCCTCCTCATCGTGCACCTGGTCGGCGGCGGCCAGCCGAACCACGGCCAGCTCTCCGCGAACACCAATCGCCCTGCGTCAACCAGGCCAACGCCAGATGCGACCGCGCCGTCCGCAGGCCAGAGTCCGACCACATCGGCAGTCTTTGCCGGGACCTGGTCTGGCCCGGTAACCCAGCCACCGACCACCTACACGGTCACGATCACGCTGCGAGAAGGCCAGTCATCCGGCACAATCGCGTACTCGGGGGCAGATTTCAGCTGCTCGGGTGACCTGAACCTGACCTCGGAGACGTCGACAACGCTGACGATGAGCCAGGGCATCGTCGTCGGCCAGAAAACGTGCTCCAACGGCACCGTTACCGTCACGGTCAGCGGCACCGACGCGATCAGCTTCAGCTTCAAGAGCAGTCCCCCGGCGGTGGGGACGCTCACGCGCTCCTAACTGGCCGGGCCAGCCGCTGTGGTGACGTCAGCGGGCAATCTGCCCGGCTAGCAGGTCATGCAGCTCGGCGAACAAGCCGGCGGCCGCCGCTATAGCCAGGTGCGTTCCCGCAGGCTGGCCGTGCAGGCCTCCGGTCACGGCGCCCGCCTCGCGCGCGATGAGCCCGCCGGCGGCCAGGTCCCAGTACTGCAAGCCGCGTTCGTAGTAGGCATCAACTTGCCCTGCGGCGACTGAGCAGAGGTCGGTCGCGGCCGAGCCAGACCGTCTGATGTCCCTGACGCGCGGCAGAACCGCGGCGACCACCCCGCCCTGGCCCACGCGCTGCTCGGCCGCGTAGCCGAAGCCGGTGGCGACCAGCGCAGCCGACAGGGCGACACCGGAATTGCAGATAAGCCGCTGCCGCGCCGGGTCAGCGGCCGACACCAGCCAGGCGCCGCCGCCGCGCTCGGCGGTGAACAGGCAGCGGCGCAGTGGCACGCAGACCGCGCCGGCCACGATCTCCCCAGCGACCTCAGCCGCCACGCTGACCGCCCAGTCGGGCAACCCGTACAGGTAGTTCACGGTGCCGTCTAGCGGGTCGACGATCCACCGGACGCTGCCCGCACCGGTCTGGCCACCCTCCTCAGCGAGTACGGCGTCGCCGGGTCGCGCCGCCAGCAGCCGGTCCAGGATGAGCTGCTCCGCCTCGCGGTCCATCTCGGTGACCACGTCCGTGGGGCTGGACTTGGTCTGCACCACCCGTACTCGACCGAACCGGGTCACCAGCAGCTCAGCCGCCTCCTGAGCCACCGAGCTGGCCAGTTCCACGAGCTCAGCGGCTTCGGGTGACTGCGGTCCTGGCCTCGCCGCGGAGGTCACGCGCTTCGCACCGCCCCCGGCGGCCCGCAGCAGCCGGGCGGGCAGGCATCAGGCCCGGCGCCGAGGGATCCGAGCGACAGCGGTGCCGTCCCGTCGAGCCGCTCGACGACCAGGTCGGTGATCATCGAGACGAACCTAGGATCGGTCCCCGGTGTGGCAGCTCGCGCGTACGCGAGGCCGAGCCGGTGAGCCGTCTCGGCCGCTTCCACGTCGAGGTCGAACTTGACCTCCATGTGGTCGCTGATGAACCCGATGGGAACGACGACGACCGCGCGCGACCCCACGGCAGCGAGCTCGGCTAGCAGGTCGTTCACGTCCGGCCCCAGCCAGGGCTGCGACGGCGGCCCGCTGCGGCTGGAGTACGCCAGCCGCCATCCTCGCCGCCAGCCGAGCTGCGCCGCGACCAGGCGGGCCGTCTCGGCCAGCTGTGCCTGGTAGGCGCCGCCCACCGGGCCCGCGACATCGGCCATGCTCACCGGGATGCTGTGCGCCGCAAAGACCAGGTCGACCTCGGCGCCCGCGGGGGTTCCCTGGGTTGTGCCGTGGGCTGGCAGCAGGTCAGCGGGCAGAGCCGCGATCGCGGCCGCCGCGGCAGCCGCGAAGGAGCCGATGTAGCCGGGGTGGTTGAAGTACTGCCGCAGCTTGTGCACCTCAGGCGCGGCCGGCCCGACGACCTGGCGCGCGGCGTCGATGTCGCCCAGGTACTGCCGGCAGCTCGAGAATGAGCTGTAGCCGGAAGTCACGAAGGCCAGCGCCCGGCCGACGCCGTCCGCCGCCATGGTCGCCAGCGTGTCGCTCAGATAGGGATCCCAGTTGCGGTTCCCCCAGTACACCGGCAGAGACACCCCTCTGGCCGCGAAGTCCTTCTCGATCGCTGCCATCAGGTCGCGGCACTGCTGATTGATCGGGCTAACCCCGCCGAACTGGTAGTAATGCTCAGCCACCCGCGCCAGCCGGTCCTGCGGTACGCCACGTCCTGCCGTGACGTTCTGCAGGAACGGGATGACGTCCGCGGTTCCCTCCGGTCCGCCGAAGGAGAGGAGCACGAACGCGTCATAGCTAGCCACGATCCCAGACGCTACCGCCAGCCGCCACCGGGCGAGTCAGGAGTAGGCGGTGGCGTACTGTGCGGCCAGCGCCAGCACCTCGCGGACGTACCACTCCGCGTGGTTGTAGTCGTAGATCGCATTGTCGAGGGCGGTGCCCCCGGCTGCGGCGCCATCGGCGCAGAGCATCCTGGCGGCCGACGGCACCGCGTCGTAGGGATTCATGACGTTCGGCGCCCCGGTCTCGCCGAAGCCATCAATGCCCCAGGCCTGCCACGTCGACGGCAGGAACTGCATGGGTCCGAGGGCCCCGGCGCTTGACGGTCCCATGTTCTGCCCGTCGGCGCTCTCGATCTGGCCGATGGCGGCGAGGACGGTCCAGGACAGGCCGGGACAATACTGCGCGGCCGATGCCTGGAACAGCTGCAGGTAGCTGGTCGGCTTGGTGCCCCGTGGGACCGACGTGACCGGCAGCTGCTGACTACGCACAGCATCGACCTGTCCGCCGGAGCCGAGGATCTGCGAAACCTTCTCCTGCAATGCCGAGATACCGTCGCCCGGTGCACTGATCAGGCCGACAACCTGACGAACCAGGCCGAGCTTCGCCGACAGCGCCTGATTGACGACGACCAGGTTCATGCCCGTCAGCCCGAGCGGCGCCGACATTCCGAACGTCACCAGCTGCGCCGACGCGCCAGCGAGCCGGTAGGAGGCGCCAGGGATCAGCGCGAGTGAGCTCTCCGCGGCCGCCACGAACTCGCCGCTGGCCAGGTCGGACCAGAATCGCTGGTCCGACGCGGTACCCACCGGCACCCAGGGCCGCAAGGCCGCCGGATTGACGCCGATGGCGCTGACCCGGACACCGCCGAGCGTGATGCTGGCGCCGTTAAAGGTGATCATGTTGCGCACGCCCGGTATCGCCCGCAGCTCGGCGATCTGGCCGGCGGTAAGGCCGTGCGGGGCGACGATCAGCAGGTCAGGCAAGATGATCTGGCCGAAGGAGCTCGTCGTCGCTGCCTGGCTACTGCTAGTCGGCTGGGTGCTAGCCCGCACGCCCCCTGCAACGGTGGGCTGCACCCGGGCCGGCGGATCGGGAGGGTCGCCCCGGCCCGCGGCGGACGCACCCGTGCTGTCCAAAGTGGCCAGCGCGTAGTCGCCGACGGCGACGGTCGCGAGGAGCGCGACAGTGCCCACGGCCGCGAGGACAGCGAGATTGCGGCGTGTCCGCCTGCCTTCCGCCCCTCCGCGGCGCAGGAAGCGTCCCATAACGCCCCTACCCTAGCCGCGGCGACGGGCGGTCAAAAAGGCCGGGCGGCGAATGGTGCGCAAACAAATCCAAGCTCGACAGCGTTGGTCATCGGCATCTCTGGGAATGGTCACAGCCTGCTGTAGCGCCCGCGTCCTTGATCGCGATACGCGGGTGAGGCTAGAGATGGGCGGCAACTCCTGATGCGACAGGCACAATGGGTCAATGCGTAGCGGTACTGGCCCCGCGCGCGCACCGTGGCGCAACTGGGCAGGGAACGTCAGCGCGCGGCCACGCCGGATCGCCGCACCGGGCTCCCCCGACGAGGTAGCGGCCGAGATCGTCCGGGCAGCGGCCGACGGGCTGGCGGTTCGCATGACTGGCACGGGCCACTCGTTCACGCCGACGGCGATCAGCGACGGGGTGCTGCTCCGACCAGACCGGCTGACGGCGATCAGGTCCGTGGATTCCGCAGCCGGGACGGTGACGGTCGAAGCGGGCTGCCCGCTGCGGACGCTCAACATCGAACTGCTCGCCCGCGGCCTCTCGCTGGCCAACATGGGCGATATCCAGGTCCAGACGGTGGCCGGCGCGACTCAGACAGGAACGCACGGCACCGGCAGGGACGTCGGCGGCATGGCCGCCCAGATCGCCGGCCTAGAGCTGGCGCTTGCTGACGGCCGGATCATCAGCTGCTCGACGGACTCTCCCGGCGGCGGCATCAGCCTGCCGGACGGGTCACCCGCCGACGTGTTCGGCGCGGCGAGGGTCGGCCTCGGTGCCCTCGGCATCGTTACCGCCGTGACCTTCAGGGTGGTGCCCGCCTTCCTGCTCCAGGCGCGCGAGGAGCCGATGAGCTGGTCCCAGGTGATCAGCCAGCTGGACGAGTTGACGGCCGATAACGAGCACTTTGAGTTCTATTGGTTCCCGCACAGCCAGGGGTGCCTCACCAAGCGAAACAACCGGATGGCTGGCCCGGCTCGGCCGCTACCCCGATGGCGATATCTGCTTGACGACGAGTTCTTGTCGAATTCCCTGTTCGGCGCTACCTGCGAGCTTGGGCGGGTCATGCCGGGGCTGATCCCTGCCGTCAACAGGGTTGCTGTCAGGGCTCTTGGTGCGCGGACATATTCCGACGCTGCCTACCGCGTGTTCACCAGCCCGCGGCGCGTCCGGTTCAAAGAGCAGGAGTACGCCATCCCGCGCGATGCGCTGTCGGATGTACTCAGTGAGGTGCGGGGCCTATTCCAGCGCCGTGACTGGCGGATCAGCTTCCCGATTGAGGTTCGGGTCACGCCCGCCGACGACGTCTGGCTGTCCACGGCCTACGGGCGAGACAGCGCCTACGTCGCCATCCACGTTTTCCACTCGGCGCCGCATGAGCAGTACTTCAGCGACGTTGAAGCCGTCATGACGGCGGTCGACGGCCGGCCACACTGGGGGAAGATGCACTCCCGCGACGCCGAGTACCTGGCCGCGAGCTATCCGCGGATGTCGGAATTCCTGGCGGTGCGCGAGGTGCTGGATCCTGACCGCCGGTTCGGCAACGCGTACCTGCGGCAGGTCCTCGGGTCCTGACGGCGGCCGCCCTCGGTTTGCGTCGCTGAGCGACAATCGAATACGTGCGATTTCTCAGCGAGCCAGCTCACGACCTGACCTACAGCGATGTCTTCCTGGTACCCAGCCGGTCCGACCTCGGATCGCGGCTGGACGTAGACCTCACGACCACGGACGGCAGCGGAGCCACCATTCCCGTGATCGTGGCCAACATGACCGCCGTAGCCGGCCGGCGGATGGCCGAGACGGTCGCCCGGCGCGGGGGGATCGTCATCCTGCCGCAGGACATACCAGTTGATGTCGTAGCTGAGGTGATTTCCTGGGTCAAGTCTCGTGATCTGGTTTCTGACACCCCGCTCACGCTAGGTCCGACGGCGACCACCGGACATGCACTCAGTTTGCTGCCCAAGCGCGCCCACGGCGCGGTCGTGGTGCTTGCTGACGACGGTCGTCCGATTGGCATCGTGACCGAGGCCGACTGCACCGGCGTCGACCGCTTCACCCAGCTATCCCAGGTCATGTCGCAAGAACTGCTCACGCTGTCGGCCGGCACCGACCCGGAGCGCGCCTTCGGCATGCTGCACGACGGCCGCCATCGGGTGGCGCCGGTCGTGGACTCGGCCGGCCGGTGCGTCGGCATCCTGACCCGCACGGGTGCACTCCGCGCGACGCTGTACCAGCCAGCCGTCGACGAGCGTGGCCGGCTGCGGATCGGTGCCGCGCTCGGCATCAACGGGGACGTGGCCGGCAAGGCCAAGCTGCTGCTGGACGCCGGCGCCGACCTGCTCGTCGTCGATACCGCACACGGACATCAGGACAAAATGGTGCAGGCGCTGCGCTCGGTGCGGGAGGTGACGCCGTCCGTGCCCGTCGTGGCGGGCAACGTGGTCACCCCGGCAGGGGTCGCTGACTTGATCGAGGCTGGCGCTGACATCGTCAAGGTGGGCGTCGGCCCCGGCGCGATGTGCACGACCCGGATGATGACCGCGGTTGGTCGGCCGCAGTTCAGCGCTGTGCTCGAGTGCGCCGCTGAGGCCCGTCGGCTCGGGCGCCACATCTGGGCCGACGGTGGCGTCCGCTATCCGCGGGACGTGGCTCTGGCGCTGGCTGCCGGCGCGGCGAGCGTCATGATCGGATCGTGGTTCGTGGGTACTTGCGAGTCGCCTGGCGACGTGTTCAGGGACGCCGACGGCCGGCTGTACAAGGAGAGCTTCGGCATGGCCTCCGCCCGCGCAGTACGGCTGCGAGCGGCCGCAGACTCACCGTTCGAGCGGGCGAGGAAGGAGTTGTTCGAAGAGGGCATTTCGTCGTCCCGCATGTACCTGGATCAGCAGCGGCCGGGCGTGGAAGACCTGCTCGATGCGATCACGGCCGGGCTGCGGAGCGCCTGTACGTACGCGGGGGCAGACAGCCTGGAAGCGCTGCACGAGAACGCCGTCGTCGGCATCCAGAGCGCGGCGGGTTACGCGGAGGGCATGCCGCTGCAGACCAGCTGGTAGCGGCCCGGGATTCACCCAGGGGCGGCTAGTACGCCAGCCGTAGATCGTGATCTTGTTGTTGAGGGGCCACGGACTGCCGATCGTGCTGATGAGATTGGTCTTAGCCGGTTTGGGCGTCCGTTCCTTCTCCGTTGCCTGAGTCGGCACGGCTGAGGGAGTCCTTGATCTCGCTGAGCCTGGCCGCGGCTGCCGGGGTTCACTCCGTCCTTTGCTCGCTGGCACGCAGGGCGTCGTCGATCTCGCTGAGCTTCGCGGCAGACACCGCGCCTGCCCGCTCGGTCAGGTCTTCCCGGCTCAGGGTGGTCAGCCAGGTGCACGGGGTAAAGCCCGGCCCTGGGAACGCGAACCGCAGCACGCCATCGAAGGACAGTCCTTCCTGGACGCCGACTTCGACTTCGATTCCCAGGCCGGAGATGTCGGTATCCGCCGGGGCGACAACCTGCATCGCCTGGAACCCGGATGGATCTTCTCCGGACAGCAGCACGACAGGCCGTCGCTCATCGAACTCGGCCCACCAGACCTCGCCCCGTCGCATGTGTCCTCCTGGCTAGGCGACCGCGTTGGGACTGGCGGCGACCGTGGTGGCCGCCATCGCCCACTTCGCCATCCGGTCAAGCAGCTCGTCGCTCACTGCCGACTCGGCGTGCCCCAGTCCTTGCTCGATCCACAGCTCCTTGGGCTCACCCGCCGCCGCGAACAGCTGCTCAGCGTGATCGGACGGGAAGTACAGATCGCGGTCACCGTGCACGATCAGCAGCGGCGTTGGGGAGATCAGCGCGGCCGCGTCGGCCGGCGGCAGCGGTATCGGGTCCCACCGGCCCTGGCGGACCCTGGTATGCAGGGCCAGCCTGGCCACCAAGCGCCCGGCCCTGTGCTCGACCGCCCAGTGCACCCGGCGCATGGCGGGCGTGCCCCGGAAGTACCAGCGGCCAGGCCCGCTCACCGATATGACGCCGTCAACGCCGCCGACGAGCCCCGCGTGCCGGAGCACGATGGAGGCGCCCATCGAGAAGCCCACGGTGACCACCTGCTCGTAACCGAGCTCACGCAGGTATCGCACCACCACGTCGAGGTCCTTGATCTCCAGATCGCCCAGCGTGCTGTGGCCACCCGACCTGCCGTGCCCGCGAAAATCGAAGGCCACGACCCCGCCGTGCTGATTCAGTTGCTGCGCGACCCGCCAGACGTGTGGCCAGCGCCAGTGCAGCGTGAAGCCGTGAGCGACGACAAAACCCAGGCTGCGGTCGCCGTCCAGGTGGACAGCCTCGATCGGCACCGCGTCGTCAGTTACCAGGATCTCCGCTTTGGCCACGGGCTTGGTCATGCCCCTATTCTGCGGGACGGTTTGACGGCACTCACCGCAGCCCTTCCCCGGCCGGGTCCGGCTGCGGCAGGCTTGTGCCAGCCGGGGGACCGGGGCTGCGCGTCCCGGTGCTAGTACTGCGGGGGACCCACAGTCATTCCTGCCCGGAATGTCCGCCGCGTCTCAGGAGAGCACATGCCCGTCCTCGACCAGCTCGTGTCCGCCATCAGGTCCGCCGCCATCGAGGTGATCGACCTCACCGCCAAACTCGATGCCACGACGCCCGTCATCCAACTCCCGCCGCCCTTCGCCAACACGGTCCCGTTCTCGCTGCACGAGGTCAGCCGCTACGACGACCGCGGCCCGGCCTGGTACTGGAACGACATCACGACAGGCGAGCACACCGGCACCCACTTCGACGCGCCCGTGCACTGGATCACCGGGCGAGACCGTGAGGACGTGTCAGCCATCCCCGTTACCAGCCTGATTGCCCCCGCTGTCGTGCTCGACTTCAGCGCCGAGGCGGCCGCGAACCCGGACTTTCTGCTGGAGCCGGCGCACATCAGGCAGTGGGAGGCCGAGCACGGCCCGCTGCCGGACCAAGGCTGGCTGCTGTACCGGACGGGGTGGGACGCGCGATCGGGTAGCCAGCGTGACTTCCTCAACGCGAATGAGACCGGGCCGCATACGCCGGGGGTGTCGGTCGAATGTGCGCGGTGGCTGTCCGCCGAGGCCCCGGTGATCGGCATCGGTGTCGAGACAGTGGGCACGGACGCGGGGACCGCGCACTCGTTCGACCCGCCGTTCCCCTGCCACGCCGCCATGCTCGGGGCCGGCAAGTACGGGCTGACCCAGCTGCAGAATCTCGCCGCGTTGCCGCCCACCGGCGCGGTGGTGGTCGCGGGACCGCTGCCTATCGCGGGCGGGTCGGGTAGCCCTGCGAGGGTGCTGGCGCTTGTCGAGCGACCGTAATGAAGGTCAGCGACGCCGTCGCCGCGGCGCTCACCGACCTGGGCGCCGATACCGTTTTCGGCGTCGTCGGCAGCGGCAACTTCCACGTGACCAACGCGCTGATCGCCCGCGGTGCGCGGTACGTCGCCGCCCGGCACGAGTGCGGAGCCGCCAGCATGGCCGACGGGTGGGCGCGGCTGACCGGCCGACCGGCGTTGCTGAGCCTGCATCAGGGCCCTGGCATTACTAACGCACTGACCGGCATCACCGAAGCCGCGAAGAGCCGCACGCCGCTGGTCGTGCTCGCCGCTGACGTCAGCGCGTCGGCTGTGACGTCTAATTTCCGCATCGACGTGGCGGCGATCACGGCGGCGACGGGCGCCATGCCGGCCCGGTTGCATTCGGCCGGCTTCGCTGTCGACGACACGGTGCGCGCCTACCGCATGGCCCGCGACGAGCGGCGTACCGTCGTGCTGGCGCTGCCCCTGGACGTGCAGGCGAGCGAGTGCGAGTGGCCAGGAACGCCAGATCCGCGTCCCGCGCCGTTGCGACCGGCGACGCCGGGCCAGGCTGCCGATCTCGCACGCGTGCTCGTGCGCGCTGCCCGGCCGGTGTTCATCGCCGGCCGGGGCGCCCGCAGCACGCAGGCACGAGCGGCGCTCGAAGGCCTGGCCGACGGCTGCGGGGCGCTGCTCGCCACGTCCGCCGCGGCCAAGGGACTTTTCCGGGGAAATCCGTGGGACCTCGACGTCAGCGGCGGATTCGCGTCGCCGCTCGCCGCCGAGCTCATCAGCGGTGCCGACGTTATCGTCGCCTGGGGCTGCTCGCTGAACATGTGGACGACCCGGCACGGCAGCCTGATCGGCGCGCACACCACGGTGGCCCAGGTCGACTTGGACGCCCGAGCCATCGGAGCGCACCGGCCCGTCGACGTCGGCGTCACGGGTGACGTCACGCTGATCGCGAACGCCACCGGGGACCTGCTCGGAGCGCACCTCCTCGACGAGCACGGCACCGGGTACAGGTCGGCGGCGCTCCGCAAGCGGCTCGCGGCCGGAATCCGCTGGCGTGACGTGCCGTATGAGGATGCCAGCGACGCAGAGCGAATCGATCCCCGTTCTCTCACCATCGCGCTGGACGACATGCTGCCGGACGAGCGAATCGTGGCGGTGGACTCCGGCAACTTCATGGGCTACCCATCCATGTTCTTGTCCGTTCCCGACCAGGACGGCTTTTGCTTCACGCAGGCCTATCAGTCCATCGGCCTCGGCCTCGCGTCAGCCATTGGTTCCGCCATCGCGCGGCCGGACCGCCTCGTCGTCGCCACCCTTGGCGACGGCGGTGCGCTCATGGGCATTAGCGAGCTCGAGACGGCGGTCCGGCTGGCCCTGCCGATGGTCATCGTCGTGTACGACGACCAGGCATACGGCGCCGAGGTCCATCACTTCGGACCGGATGGCTATCCGCTCGACACGGTTCAGTTCCCGGCCGCGGACCTGGCCGCCATCGCGCGCGGCTTCGGCTGCGATGCCGTCACCGCGCGCTCGGTCGCCGATCTCGAGCCGGTCCGGGAGTGGCTCCAAGCTCGGCCACCGCGACCGATCCTGATCGACGCCAAGGTCACCGCCGAGCGCGGCGCCTGGTGGCTGGAGGAAGCCTTCCGCGGCCACTGAGCACAGCCGCACGACCGCCCCGCGCGCGTCATGGGGGCGGGATTCCACCAGCGATCGCTAGTGGAATCCCGCCCCCATGAACCACTGGGATCAGACCCGCTCCTTCTCTGCCGTCCCAGTTCCGTCGATTGCCGTTGCGCCGTGATGGCGGTGTTCAGCCGGCACCGGCTCGCCCGGAACCTCGCCGAACTCGGTCGGCGCGTCCGGCTCCTCCATCGGGTAGGCGACCTCGCCATGCACCGCGACGTCGCCGGCCTCCAGCACGGCGTCCGGGTACCGCAGCGGCGTGAAGAACTTGATCACTCGAAGGATGAGGAACGTGACGACGCCGTCCCACACGATGACGGTCAGCGCCGCACCTGCCTGGATCAGCAGCTGGCGTGGATGCCCGTAGAACAAGCCCGCTCCGGACACCGAGGAGGTCTTGCCCAGGCCCAGGTACACGATCATCTGCGGGTCAGCGAGGAAGCCAACCAGCAGGCCTCCCACCAGACCTGCGAAGCCATGCGTGTACACGACGCCCAGCGCGTCATCGACCTTGTTGAACGGCCACACCTTGCGCGGCAGGTAGCCGAACAGTACCCAGACCAAGGCTGACGTGACCACGCCAATAACGATGGCGCCAACACCGTTGACGTAACCGGCGGCCGGGGTAATGCCGACCAGACCGCAGATCATGCCGTTGACACCGCCGAGGAACGTGGGCTTCTTCTCCTTGCTGAAGCCCATGTCCATGAAGATCCACGTCATCATTGCGCACGCGGTGGCCAGGTTGGTGTTGACCACGGCGGCGGTAGCGTCCGCGCCCGCGAAGTACGGGTCACCGCCGTTGAAGCCGTTCCAGCCGAGCCACAAGATGCCCGCGCCGACCGCGATGAACAGCAGGTTGTTCGGGACGCCCTTCTGCCGATCCTTGGCCAGCCGGGGGCCGACCATGGCAGCGGCGACAAAGCCGGAGACGCCGGCGGCCAGGTGGATGACGTAGCCACCGGAGAAGTCCAGCGCGCCCTTCTGCGCCCAGAAGCCGCCACCCCACAGCAGGAACGCGTTCACCGCGTAGGCGAACGTGATCCACAGCGGGACGAAGATCACCCAGACCTTGAACTTGATCCGGCCGACGACGCTGCCAATGAACAGGATCGGCGTGATCGCCGCGAACACGAACTGGAAGTAGACGAGCGAGCCTTCAGGGAACCTGAAGTTCGGCATCAGGCCCTTGAGCGACGGTATGAAGGCCTGCGCCTGCTCACCCGCTTGACCCAGCACAGTCGACGGCTTGCCGACGTAGTTGGAGATCCAGGCATCACCGAAGCCCATCTTGAAGGCCCAGAGCACCCAGACGATGAGCGTCATGCAGAACGCCGCGAAGACCATCAGCATGGTGTTGACGGCCCATTTCCGCTGCACGATGCCGCCGTAGAGCACTGCCAGCGCGGGGATGCTCATCAGACCGACGAGCGTTGCTGCTGTCATCTGCCAGGCGTTGTCACCTGAGACGAGCCAGCTAGCGTAGGGGTCCACTCTCTCCGCCTCCAGAGGCTGAAGCGAAGGGCTGCCAGGGAGCCAGGCGTCGGCGACCAGCACGGTCCGGGCGACCGCTTCGGTTGTCAGGTACGGTCTATGTGTCCCATGCGCTCGTTTCGGACAGGTTTCACGGCCGTTACGCCCGCCGCACAAAGGTGCAGGTACAGCGCGTGATTTGTTAAACCTTTGTTTCGCGGCCGGGCGTCGCGGCCACCGCCCGTCGATCTGGCGCGGCCACCCGCTGCAGCCGACCCGCCGACAGAGCGGAAATCTCAGCGCTGAGAATGGGGCCCATTGCCACTGACGTGGGCCTGGGGTACTGAGAGACGACACCACGTCACCCTGCCGTCCCTGGTCGTCATCGTGCCCCAGCTCTCGGCAAGCGCATCGACCAGGAGCAGGCCGTAGCCGTGCTCCCCGCCTGCGTTCGCCGCCGCAGTCGCCCCGCCGCGCGCGTCGTGCGCCCCGCCCGGCGGCAGCTGCGGTGCGTACTGCCCGCCGTCGTCACGGACTTGAATGAGCACGCTGGTGGGTCCGGCGCACAGCACGACCGTGACGGTACCGCCGGGCCGCCGCGACTGGCTGTGCAGCACCGAGTTCGTGACCAGTTCGCTCAGCAGCAACATGACGGTGTCTGCGGCGGGATGACGGTCCCCGAGCAGCCGCTGCGCAAGGCGACGCGCGGCCGCCGCCGACTCTGGCGTGCCCGGCAGCACTCGGATCACGGGCGGGGCTGGCGGCGCCACGCGGGCTGGCAGCCGCGATACACGGACTCCCGTCTCGGCTGCGGCCCGTCCGGTGGTCGGTGGTGGCTGAGGCGTCATGGGCATGCAGCTCCGATGGCACGCAACCTAATGCGGCTGGTAATGGCGCCGGCACAATGGCCAGCTCTGCTGCCGCCGAACGTAGCCAGGCGGCCATTACCGCGGCGTTGCGCAGGTGTGACTGGCTCGGCGCCATGTCGATCGCCGCGGTTCTATCGGTAGCTGGCAGGATCGGCGCTCTGCAATCCTTGACACCATTCCCGGCCGTCCGGTACGTACGTCAAGACGAAACCTTGAATATCCACCGGGATGCGACCAAGTGCACCCGCTGCGGAGGCGCGACGCCGATGGAGTTCCGCATCCTGGGGCCGCTGTACGCAGATGCCGGAACCGGTCGAGGTCCGGCTGCCATCGGCCAGCCGCTGCTGCAGTCGGCGCTGGCGGTGTTGCTGCTTCGCGCCAACCGCCCCTGTCCGCGCGGCATGCTGGTCGAGGCACTCTGGGGCACCGAGCCACCAGGCTCGCCAGATGCGGCGCTCCGCGTCTGCATCAGCCGACTGCGCCGCAGCCTCGGCGACTGCGCCTCTCGACTGGACAGCATCGGGCCGCCCGGCGGCCGGGCGCCAGGGCACCGACAGCAGCGGGGCTACATGATGACGGTCCGCCCAGGCGAGCTTGACGTGGACGAGTTCACCGACTTGGTAGCGCAGGGGCAGGCCGAACTCGACGCGGGCAATGCGGCCGCAGCCGCGACCTCGCTGGTACATGCGCTCGCTCTGTGGAGCGATCCGCCACTGCCAGACCTGCCGGAGAGCGACGTCATCGCCGCTGACGTCGAGCGTCTCAGCAACCTCAGGCAGGCTGCGGTTCATGCCCTGATCGAGGCCAGGCTGGTCGCTGGCGAGAGTGAGCGGGTGCTCGGGCAGTTGCGGGCCATGGTCGCCGCAGACGCTGGCCGCGAGCGGACGTATGACCAGCTGATGCGCGCCTACCACGCGCTCGGCATGCGGAAGGAGGCGCTCGACGTCTATCAGCAGGCCCGGCTGGCGATGCGCGAGCAGCAGGGCGCAGAGCCCGGCCAGGCGCTGGCCCTGCTGCACAAACGGATCCTCGCCGAGGAAACGGCTGCCGAGAGCGCCGCACATCTGAGCGCGATCTCACTCGCGGCGCCGATGCTGCTCGGGTGGCAGGCGCCTGCGCCGCCAGGCGACTTTGTCGGCAGGGATGCCGAGATCGCCGCCATCATCGACCGGTTGTCAGGTCCGTCCGTTCCCATCGTCGTCGTCACGGGCGGCCCTGGCGTGGGCAAGAGCGCGGCGGCCGCGGCCGCCGCGCTCCAGCTGCGGCGGAGATTCTCCGACGGGCAGCTCTACGCCGAGCTCGGTGGCGTCGATCGCGCGCGCGACCCGCAGGATGTTCTGACCGACATGCTTCGCGCAATGGGCGTCCCAGCACGCAGCATCCCGCCGCCGGGACCTGCGCGCGCAGCGATGTACCGGTCGCTGCTAGCCGACCGCAAGGTCATGGTCATCGCCGACGACGCCGTGGCAGCTGCGCAGGTTCGGCCGCTCGTGCCGGGCGCGAGCGGCGCGGCGGTCTTGGTGACAAGCCGAGGCCGGCTGAGCAGCCTGGCCGGTGCAGCCACGGTAGAGATGAATGGCCTGGCGGAGATGGACGGGCTCGCACTGCTCGCTAGTGGCGCGGGTGCCGATCGCGTCCGCGCCGACCCAGCCGCGGCGCGAGCCATCATCGCGGCGTGCGGCGGGCTGCCACTCGCCGTTCGGCTCGCCGCGACGACGATCGCAGCCCGGCCGGGCCTCACGCTCGCGTCCTTCGCAGCGGAGCTGGCCGGGCCAGGGGTGCTCGACGTGCTCACCGTCGAGGACACTTCCGTCCGCGCGACCATCGGAACGAGCTACCGGACGCTGCCCGCGGCCGTCCGCCGCGCGGCGGCCATGGCGTCCGTCACCATGCTCGGCGACATTCCCCGCTGGGCCCTGGCCGAGCTCGCGGATGGGGAGGACACAGTCGCCGATCGACTGACCGGCGTCGGCCTGCTGCTGCCGGTACCTGCCGGCGCCGGCGAGCGCCGCTACCGTATGCCCGACCTGACCCGAGCTTTTCTCCGCGAGCACGAGCCGGTCGAGCGCGACGCCGCCGCCCTGTCGCGCCTGGCTCGGGGCTGGCTCCACCGCAGTCGCCAGGCCACGGCGCGGGCACCCGCGGTGCCGTTCTTTCCCGCGCCGACGCCCGGTTGGCGGCAAACAACTGCGGTGCCGGAGCCAGCCGACAGCTGGCTCACGCCAGACTGGCTGGATCGCGAGCAAGCGAATCTGATGGCGGTCGCCGACTGGGTGAGCGCGGCCGGTATGCACGACGACGCCGTCGCGCTAGGCGGCCGGATTGGCGCGCGCCTCGCCATGCGCGGCCGGTACGTCGAGGCGATCGCATCGTGGCGCTCCCTCGCCGACCGCGCCACTGCAGCCGATCTCACGGCGGCCAAGGCGCGGTACTTCCTGGCCGCGGCCGTCGCGGGCAGCCACGACCACCAGGAGCGCGCGGCGGCGCTGCTCGCCGACTGCGTGCCCATCTTGGCAGCGGGCGGCGACCTCGAGGTCGCCGGCTACGGATACTGCCTCCTGGGGCGGCACGCGAGCGCCAGCCGCCGACACGCCGCCGCGATCACGCTGGCGCGGCGCGCGCTGGGGCTGGCCGGAGACGGGCCGCACGGTTCTCTTGTCCGCTGCTGCGCAGCCGCGCTCCTCGGCCTCACGCTCGCCCGGATTGGCGCGTGCGAGAGCGGGACTCGGTACTGCCTGCAGGCTCGCAATGAGGCGCGCACACTCGGCGAGCCCGTCTATGAGGTACACGCCGCCCAGGCGCTGGCTCAGAGTCTCATGCTCACCGGCGATTACCACCAAGCCGTGGCAGTCTGCGCCGAAGCGATGAGCCTGGCCCGCGGCTACGGTGGGATCGTGGATGTGGCCCGACTGGAGCTCATTGTCGGCCGCGCGCGGCAATACACAGGCAGCGATGAGGCTGCAGGCGTGAGCTTGGGTGCAGCGGCAGATGTGTTCAGGGACGCCGGGCTGGTCCTCGATGAGGTCACCGCCCGCAGCATCCTGGCGGCGTGCCGCCGGTCGGCGCAGCGGCGAACGGCGGCGGATGCGCAAGCCGGCCTCGTCGGCGAGGTGCTGGCGCGCCGCCAGCTGCCGGAACCAGGGCTGCTCGCCGCCGCGGCCGAACGAGCATGCGCGCTGCCAACTGCGCTCGGCCCGACGCCAGCTACCGCGCAGCGCGTCAGCTCAGATTGAGCAACCCTTCGAGCACGCGCTCGAGGATCTCCGGATCGTCCACGTACCGGATCCGGTGCGCGCGCTCGCGGCCGGTCACGGTTCGCAGGGGCAAGTCGTCGGAGGCGGGCCCGCCCCCGTCCGCGGCGGTGCCATCGGCTCGCTCTGCCGGGGGCTCGGCTGGTCGACTCGGGGGCGGCTCCGTTTCAGGTTTGTCCACGCGCCGGACAGTAGCCAGCGGCCAATGACCAGGGCATTGCCCAGGTGTTACCGGCCCGACGCGCCGCCAGCATCGTCGCTGCGCTCCCAGGAAAAGCCTGCCGCGGTTCGTTCAAGCGAGCGCAGATAGCGGTGCGCCGAGTGCTGGCTGTCCAGGGAGACAGCCTCACGCTTGAGCGGCTCGCCGCCAATCCCGTCCCAGTGCGTCCACCACACGTTGCTCGGTAGCCAGTCAGGGTCAAACTCGACCCGGATATCCAGGTTGTGGAGCTGCCGCATGACCGCGCGCCGGTACTCGCGCGCCGATGGATCACCCGGCGGGTAGCGGTAGGACAGCCAGTACTCCAGCGTGAGCGTCTCGCCGATGTCCAGCGTGCGAGACAGCAAGATCTCGGTCGCGAAGAAGTCGTCCCCAATCCATCGAACCTGCCCGGCCAGCTCCTTGCAGCCCTGACCGACCTCAATGGTCAGCACGTTGGTGTCGCACACGAACGGGATCCGGTCGACGCCCGGCGCGATGGCCTCGACTACGTGCATGGCGCGGGACCGATCGAGCTGCCCGTCCGCACCGACCCAGATGTGATCGTGCAGCGACACCGTCTGGTGCCGGCGCGGTCCGATCTCCGCCTCGACGTCCGACTCGACAACTGGGGGTACCGCGCGCGTGCCGGACAACACGCCGATCCTCGAGGAGCCAGCCAGCAATCGGCGCAGCTGACCCGCGTCTTGGTCGCTGAAGCCGAAGGCCTCCACGAACGCCTGGAGCGTCTCGCGGCTCAGCTGCGAGCCGGACAGCGCACCCGAAACCACGTCCCGCAGCTGATACGGCATGACCCGCGCATCGTCGGGTCCGCCGGGTTTCGAATGGCTCGCGAGGACCTCGGCGACAGCCAGCTGGTTGATGACCTCGTCCCGAGGGCGGGTGACGTGACGCCGCCACGTCTCGCGATAAGCGCCAGGTTTCAGTAGCAGCTGGCGTAGGTACTCGGCGGCCGCGCGCTGCGCCGATAAGCGCGCCGCATCGCTCATCATGCGTTCTTCCACGAACCCGATCCTGGCACCTGCCCATGCTAAAGCGATTCAGCGGCGATAGATCGCACATAAGCCCATAAGTGCGCCTGCACAAAGGGCTCGTTATTCCTACTCCCAGTAAAAGCCGGCCGCAGTGCGCTCAAGCGACCTCAGATAACGATGCGCGGAGTTCTGGCTGTCAAGCGTCACGGCTTCGCGCTCAAGCACCGTGCTGTTAGCGCCATCCCAGTGCGCCCACCAGACCTGACCCGGCAGCCAGTCAGGATGGAACTCCACGCGCATGTCTAGGTTCGTGACCTGGCGCATGCTGAGACGACGGTACTCGCGCGCTGACGGGTCGTCCGGCGGGTAGCGGTAGGAGAGCCAGTACTCGAGCGTCAGCGTCTCGCCAATGTCCAGCGTGCGAGACAGCAGAATCTCGGTCGCGAAGACGTCGTCGCCGATCCGCCGAATCTGACTGGCCAGCTCCTTGCAGCCCTGGCCCACCTCCAGAGTGAGCACGTTGGTGTCGCATAGGAACGGGATCCGGTCGACACCCGACGCGATGGCCTCGATGACGTGAAGGGTCCGGCTGTGATCGATCCGACCCTCCGGTCCCACCCAGAGATGATCATGCAACGAGAGCGTCTGGTGCCGGCGTGGCCCGATGGCCGCGTCCACTTCCTGCTCAGCAGACACGGGAACGGTGTGGGTGCCGGTCAGGACGCCAATCGTGGCGGCACCATTCCATAGCCGCCAGAGGCGGCCGGCCTCGTGCTCTGACAAGCCAAATCCGTTGATGAACAGCGCGAGGGCAGAGCGGCTGAGCAGTCGACCAGTCAGCGCCCGCGACACCGTGTCCTTGAGCTGGTGCGGAGTCACCGTGGGATCGGACGCGGTCCGTGGCGCTGACTGCAGATGACGCGCCAGCACCTCCGCCACGGCCAGCTGGTTGATGGTGCCCTGACGCTCCCTGGTCGCGTACTGCTCCCAGGCGAGGCGGTAGCTGCCGGGCTTGAGCAGCAACTCGCGGAGGTAATCCGAGGCCGCACGACGGCCATCCGGCCGCGCACTCGTACTACGTGACATCAACTCATCCTGGCTCGCAGTGTGCTGCCAGCCCAGCTTACCGACCAGTTAACCCCGAGGCAGTACATGGCGCCATACACCTGACCAACCGCCCAGCAGAACGCCTTCGTGGTGCGAGCGGCGAGGACGCGCGCGTCCAGCTCGGTCGACCCATCGGACCGCGCCCGGCCAGGCCGAGCGCGGCCGGAGGGGTCACGGGTCAATGATGATCACATTGCTGCTTGCGGATGGGCTCGGAGTCGAGCCATCGGCGACGGACACAGCGGCGGTGCTACCGGGGCTGAATGCGACCACGGCCATACTGAGGCCGCTGGCCAGCACCGTTGAAGAGGCGAGAGCGACGATGATGCGAGTCCGGATGTCCTTCATGGCTTCGAACCCTCCCGGCGCACCCGCGCGCATGAGTCGAGAAATCACGCTCTGTAACGTGGATGCAGACAAGAATATTTTAACGGGGATAAAAGGGGACGGTCAATGTAGCGCATTGCCGTCCCCTCCGGTGGCAGCCCGTAGCTACCCGTCGTCGCGGCACTTAATGAGCCACGAGTTCTACCTCGTAGCCGTCCGAATTCTCTAGATATGCAGCGTAATGCTGTGGCCCGCCGGCAAACGGGTGCTGATCGGCGAACATCAGCTTCCAACCGTGCAGCTGCGCCTCGCGCGTGAGCTGGTCGACGAGTTCCCTGGTCTCGACGTGAAAAGCCAGGTGGTTGAGGCCGGGACGGCATCTGTCGTGCCTGCTCGCCGTGCGTGCGGGCGACTGCTCGACCACGATGTAGGTATGGCCAATCTGCCAGCTGCGCCCGCCTGGCCAGTCCTGGAACATCCGGTAACCCAGGGCGGTTAGCAGCCAGCCCCAGCTGGCGATTGCCTTGTCCAGGTTGGGGACCCAGAGCTCCACGTGGTGAATCGCGCCAGTCGGCGGTGGCTCGCCGGTGAACGGCCACGCCGGTGACTGGTACGACGCGAGCCGGTAACTGTCGGCCTGCGCCGCGTCAGCGACCGGCTCGGCAGCCGAACTCACCGGAGTGCCACTCTCTGCCTGGGTATCAGCCATACCAGTCCCTGCAGGTCTGTCGCCCCTAGACGCCCGCCAGCTTCCGGCCACAAGGCCGAGGCTGCCCGGCGACTCCCCAGGTCCCATCTAACAGCAACAACACGCGTGGTTGCACGAAATGTCGCACATCTGGCAGATATGGCCTGCACTCCGTAGGAGCAGGCCACGACAGCGCAGCGGCGCCGCGTGGCCGGGTAGCTACCGCGGCGCTGGGAGGTCTGCCAGCTGCGCGAGTGACGCTCGATGGGCGTCTGCGGTGCCGAAGCCGATCGAGTCGGCCTTGGCCCGCTTCAGGAACAGGTGCGCCGGGTGCTCCCAGGTAAAGCCGATGCCGCCGTGCAGCTGGATCGTTTCTTGCGCAGCCTTGAGCGCCGTATCCGAGCACGCCGCCTTGGCGAGGGCCACCAGCATTTCGGCGTCGGCGCCGCCAGGCACGCGATCGGAAGAGGCGCCGTCGGACGGGTCGGCCTCGGACCCGCCCGCGAGC
>JASHOE010000146.1 GCA_030041275.1 Streptosporangiaceae bacterium | reverse complement strand
GCGCACCGGCTCCGCGCCCGCCCGATGCCAGTCGGCAGCCGGAATCGCGCGCCATGCTGCCGGTGACGGAACGACGCGCAGGCCAGCGGGCGCCGGGCCGGGAGCAGGCGAGCCGTGCCAGGCGACGAGGCGACGCCAGGCGCGGCGCGCCTCCCGGCCGACCACCTTCTGCTCGAGCACCGCTGGTATCAGTGCCTCTAGGACCCGCTCGGTCCGGCCGATGCGCAGGCCGCTCAGTTGCCGGGCCAGCCGGGCCAGCCGCGGATCCACCGGGCAGAAGTCTTCGGGGTGATCCCGCACGCCGAGCAGATCCGGCACCTGTGCAACCAGCCAGTGGGCGCCAGGACCCCAGGCCAGTGCGCTAACGCGAGGTCCAGACGACGCGCCTCGGTCGCTGTGCGACGCCCACAGGCGTAGCGTGCCAGGTCCGGACGGGGTCAGGGACGTGCGCCAGATGGCGCCCGACGGCTCCATCCGGAACGTGGGGTCGGATGCCCCGCGCCGATGCACGAGGAGCGTGAGCCGGATGTCGACGGCGAACGGAGCAGGCCAGCTAAGCTCCGCGTCGGCCTGATCACCGGGCCGCATAACCTCCGACTCGGCCCGATCGCCGGACGGCATGACCACTCCCCACCGCTCCTGACTCCGGGGCACAATCCCCCGCGGCTTCCAGCTTCGGGCATAGTGACTAGATGCTCTACTCCACGATTCTCGCCGGCGGCAGCGGCACCAGGCTGTGGCCGCTGTCCCGTGCGTGCGAGCCTAAGTTCCTGCACTCGCTCACGGGGACGGAGCGTTCGCTCCTGCAGGCCACGGCCGACCGCATCCGGCAGCTATCGGCCGCTGACCGTATCTACGTCGTCACCGGTACCGCGCACGCAGAGGCGATCCGCGCCCAGCTGCCTGAGGTGCCCGCGAGCAACATTCTGGTGGAGCCGTCGCCGCGTGACTCGTGCGCCGCGGTGAGCCTCGCCTGCGCCGTGCTGGCCAGGCGCGACCCCGACGCGGTCATGGCCGTTTTCTCGGCCGATCACCTGATCGGGGATGAGCAGCAGTTCGCGGATGTTATCCGGCAGGCGGCGACCGCCGCGCGGGACGGGTACCTGACCACGGTGGGCATCCGGCCCCAGCACGCCGAGGTGCGATTCGGCTACTTGAAGGTCGGCGGGCCGCTGGCCGGCGGAGCCAGGATCGTCGAGAAGTTCAAGGAGAAGCCCACCCGCGATGTCGCCGCCAGGTACCTGGAGTCCGGCCAGTACCTGTGGAACGCCGGGATCTTCGCGTTCGGGGTGCGCGCGTTCCTTGACGAGCTCGCCCGCCAGCTCCCGCACCTGTCCGCCGGGATAGCGCGGATCGCCGACGCCTGGGATGGTTCCGGCCGCGACGATGTGCTCGCTGAGGTGTGGCCGGGACTGGAGAAGATCTCGGTCGACTACGGGGTGCTGGAGGGCGCAGCGGCCGCCGGCAAGGTTGCGACCGTGCCCGCGGACATGCCTTGGAGCGACGTCGGCGACTTTGACTCGCTCGGCGAGTCACTGCCCACCGACGAGTCAGGCAACCTGGTGATCGCTCCGCAGGCCGAGGTCGTCGCGCGCGACGTCAAGGACGCCGTCGTCGTGTCGACCACGGACCGCGTCGTGGCCGTGATCGGCCTAGACAACGTGGTCGTCGTGGATACCGCGGACGCAACGCTGGTGTGCGCCCGCGCGCGGGCCCAGGAAGTCAAGCAGGTGGTCGAGGAACTGCACGACCGAGGGCAGCACGCCAGACTCTGACCGCAGGCAGCCCGAGACACGCAGCGGCCGGGGCCGTCCGCACGTGCCCCGGCCGCGACCAGGCGCAGTTACTCCGCTCCCTGGCTCGCTGCGCGCTCATAGCTGATCATGTGGGCCTCTGCCGACGATGCCCACGTGAACTCCATGGCTCGCGAGTAGCCAGCCTCACCAAGGGCGGTCCGCCGCTCCGGGTCGGCCAGCAAGGCCCGGAGGGCCGCCTCGATGCTCGCGGGATCTGGCTCGGTGTAAGCGACGGCATCGCCGCCGACCTCCGGCAACGCCGTTCGGTGGGTGGTGAGGACTGCAGCACCGCAGGCCATGGCCTCCAGCGCAGGCAGCCCGAAACCCTCGCCCGTGCTCGGGAAGGCCACCACGAGGGCACCGCCGAAGAACCCGGGCAGGTCAGTGAAATGCAGATATCCGGGGCGGACCAGGTGCAGGTGGGCGGGGACGGCGGCAACCGCCTCGTCCACCTCCTCGCTCCACCCACTGGCGCCGGCGAGCACGAGCGCGGGCGGGTCGGCCATCTGGTCGGCGACCGCTGCCCAGCCGCTGATCAGCGCGGGCACGTTCTTGCGCGGCTCGAGCGTGCCGAGGTAGGCGACGTAAGACCGGCCGTGCAGGCCGAGCCGGTCGGACACCTGGCGCAGCTGGACCGGCGTCGGCCGGTGGAACAGCTTGTGGTCGACGCCGTGATAGGCCACGTCAATCCGGGTCGGATCGGCGGCGAGCACCCGCACAAGCTCGTCCCTGGTCGCCTTCGACGGCACGATCAGGCGAGTGGCGCGCCGCGCCGACGTCCGGATGGCCGCCTTGTAGAAGGTAGCGATCACCGGGCTGTGGGCGTCGGGCTCGGTGAAAAACGTCAGGTCGTGCACAGTCACCACGACGGGCTTGTTCGGCCGCAGCGGCATCGAATAATGCGGCGAGTGGATGACCGCCGCCTCTACCTGCTGGGCCACCAGGGGAAGGCCGCTCTGCTCCCAGGCCAGCCGCGCGGGCCGGTGCGCGATCGCCGGCGGTCCCGCGACGATCCTGGCGTTCGGCACCAGCCTGCCGTATCGTTCCTCGTCCGCTCGCTGGCACGCCACGGCGAGGTCCGCCCCAGCCGCGCCCAGGGCGGAGACCAGCCCGTCCACGTATCGGCCGAGAGCGCCGCGGTCAGCAGGCACCGCGGTCGCGTCAATCAGCACACGAGGCGCCACTGCCGGTCACGTTCCTTCCCTCTGATTTCCTTGTCCCGGCTCACGGCCGGTTCCTGCAGCTCCGCAAGCGACACGGTCGCGAGGCGCCGCCCGCGGCCTTCTCCTGGGAGACCCATCGGGCGCCACCCGGGCCGCCCCGCCCGACCGGCGTACCTTGGCCGCGCCACCGCCGGCCCACGCCCGACAATGCTCATCCGAGGACGCGTGCGCCGGGGACTAACGTGCATCACCGAAGGCCGCCCTGGATGTCCCGTCAGATCCGAGCGTACGCCCTCGGCGGCGCCCATGCGCCGCGGTGGAGGTGCGTGTTCGCCCTGGCCCGCCGGTGTTCAGCCGAGTACCGCCGGACGTTCAGCTGGACGGCGGAAATGGCCAGGTAGGCCGCTGGTTCGCCGACTCTCCGCCCTGCTGCCGCGGTCGGCTGGTTCGGCTGTTGCGCTCGTCAGCAAGATGGAACGGGCCTGCCCGCCTTGATGGCCTGCAAGTCGCTGACCGCACCCGCCAGCGAGCCCACCTTGACCAGGCGTAGCCCAGCCGGGACCGCGCCGGCGGTGTCCGAGCAGTTGCCGACCGGGGCGAGGAAGATGGTCGCGCCCGCTGCCCGCGCCGCGGCCATCTTCTGCTGGATGCCGCCGATCGGCTGCACGACGCCGCTCGGCTCAATCTCGCCCGTGCCAGCGATGAACCGGCCGCCCGTCAGGCTGTCCGGCGTGAGCTTGTCGATGATCCCCAGCGCAAACATCAGCCCCGCGCTTGGGCCGCCGATGTTGGCCAGGTTGATCTTGACGCTGAACGGAAACTTGTACACCGGCGAGCCCAGCTCGATCCCCACCACCGGCCTGTTGTCGACGTCCTTGGTCGCCAGCGTCACCGTTCTGGTGGCGCCGCCACGCTCTACCGTGAGCGTGACCTGCGCGCCGGGCGCCCGGTCCCTGATCATCGTGACCACGTCGTGCTGGCAGCCGACCGGCGTGCCGTCGACCGCGGTGATGTTGTCTCCCTGCTGCAGCACGCCATAGGCGGGCGTCCCCTTGACCGTGGCCGCGATGGGATCCTCGGTGGTGTAGGGAATCTTGAGGTAGCACAGCGCCGCGGCGGTGGCGTCCTGCTGCGATCCCAGCATCTCCTCGGTGTCCTGCTGGATCACCTGCTGCTGGCTCTGGCCAGACGAATAGATCTCGCTGGATGGGACGACCGCGTCGTCGGGCGTCAGCCAGGCACGCAGGGCGCTGAAGATGTTGAAGTCGACACCCGGGCCGCCGGTGTAGGACACAGTCACCAGGTTGAGGTTGCCGGTGGTGGCATAGGTGCGGCGGCCGACGATCTGGATGAGTTCCTTGCCCTGGGGCTTGCCCAGCGTGTTGAAGGTGGGCCCGGGCGTCAGCGCCACGTAGGGCACCTGTACGACGGCGGCCACGATCAGCCCGGCCACCACAACGACGCCGGCGATCAGCAGCGTGATGAAACGGTTCGACATGCCAGGCTGGCTGCCGACCGGAAACAACCGCCTAGGCACCGTCGACCCACTCAGTCGTCCCGTCGACGAAGAACTGATGCTTCCAGATCGGGACCGTGGCCTTCAGATCATCAATCAGCGCGTGGCAGGCCTGAAAAGCCACGTCGCGGTGCGCTGCCCCGACTGCTGCCACCACCGCGAAATCGCCTATCCGGAGGTCACCAGTCCGGTGTGCGACCGCCAGCGAGACGATCGAGTAGCTCGCGGCGACCTTCTCCGCGACTCGGTAGAGCTCGGCTGCCGCCGACGGGTGAGCGCTGTAAGACAGGGCGGTCACGGCACGGCCGTGATCATGATCTCGCACCGCGCCGATGAATACGACGACTGCGCCAGCCGCGGGATCGGCCGCCGCAGCCTGGATCTCGTCGACCGACAGCGGCTCCGCCCGGAGCTCGGTCATCCTGATGACGGTCACGATGCCAAGGTACAGCCACCTTGGCACCACCTGGCCAGTGCGTCAGCGGCGGCAGCGGCGTCAGGACCCGCGGCGGCGGCGGCGCACCTGATGGACGATGGCCGCTGTGCCGATGACCGCCACGGTCGCGCCGGCCGCGGTGATCGTCGCGTCCTTGCGATCGAGCCGGCGGCCCGCCACGGCGTGATGCCCACCGCGCTGATCGAGCAGCACCTGCAGCGCGTCCGCGTTGTCGTATTGCGGCTGCCAGCCCACCTCGCGCAGGGCCTTGCAGTCCACCACCCACGGATACACCACATACCGCAGGTCGGACACTGGCGCCGGGGTGATCCCGGCCCGGTGCAGCCGCTGAGCCGTGGCGAAGGTAACGCCGGGCGGTAGCTCGATCCGGCGCAGCCCTGCGATCTCTTCCAGCTCATCCTGTTCGAGCCAGCCGTCACTGCCGACCGCGAAGGCGCCGACCACCCGGCCCGTAGCAGCCAGTTCCAGGGCGGACACAAGGTCGTCCAAGTGGCAGAACTGCCAGCGCGCGGTGCAGCCCTTGACGGCGAGCAGCCTCGGCGCCTCGAAATGCCGGGTGATCAGCGTGTCGATGCCATCGCCTACGAGCGCCGCCGGGCGAGCGACGGTGACCTGCAGCCCGAGGTGGACACGCGGCGAGCGCTGCGCCAGGTGCTCTATCTCCAGCAGATCGCCGACCACGCTGTCGTCGGAATCCGGGCTGAGCGGAGCGTCTTCTGGCAGCGGCACCGAGTTCTCGGGCCGGGCGCCGTAGACCATGGCGCTCGTCACCAGAACTACCCGGCTCACTCCCCCGGCCGCCGCTGCGGTCAGCACCGTCTGGGCGCCCCGCACGTTGTACGCGCGCCTGCTCCGAGAATCAGTGTCCGGTGACATATCGATGTCGGTGTGCACCATGACGTCGACGCCGGCCAGCCGCCCCGCCAGCGCGGGATCACGGACGTCCACGATCCGCCAGGTGACACCCTTGACGTCACCGCGCGTGCCGTCGATCGCGACGACCCGGCCAACCAGATCGGAATTCGCCAGCCTGCTGGTCAGCGCCAGGCCGAGCCCGTGCGCTGCCCCTGTGATGGCGACCACCGGTGGCGGTGCCGAGTCGGCTCGTTTGGTCAGCGCCGATTCGGAGGCCGCCGTATCGGCCCAGGTCGCGTCCGCTGTGTCCGGCTCGGCCTGGCGGTCAGCCGCCAGCCGGCCGGCCGCGGCGGCGCCGTCAGCCGGCGTCGCGGAACCCCCGGCTGGGCTGCGCTGACGGCGAACCTGGGCGACTCGGTGGCTCACTGGTGGCTGCTCCCGGTATAGCTTGGCGACTATGGACCCTTCCATCCTGCCGGATAGGGCCGGCCGATGACTGAGCCTCCCTTCGGCTTTGGGCCTCCGGGCGGCTCCGGTGATGATCCGGGCAGGCCAGGTGGCGGTGACCCCAGTGGTCCGCTCGGGCCCTTCGGCGGGCCTGGCCCGATGGGAGACCCGCAGCAGTTCGCCGAGGCACTGCGGCAGTTCGCCGATCTCATGTCGTGGCAGGGGGGCCCGGTCAACTGGGACCTAGCCAAGAACATCGCGCGTCAGACGGTCGCCCAGAAGGGCGACGCGAGCATCCTCGCGACCGATCGGGCGAAGGTGGTCGAGGCACTGCGACTCGCCGACCTGTGGCTCGACGAGGCGACCGAGCTGCCAAGCGGGATCAGGACCGCCAACGCCTGGAGCCGCTCGGAGTGGATCGAGGCCACGCTGCCGGTCTGGTCCAAGCTGTGCGACCCCATTGCGGCGCGCGCCGTCAGCGCGATGAGCGGAATGCTCGGCGACGACCCGGCGGCCGCCGCGGGCGGTCTGCCGCCCGAGATGCAAGCAGTCGTCGGCGGCCTTGGGGGTCTGGGCGGACTGACCGAGATGATGCGGCGGATCGGCGGCATGATGGTAGGCGGCCAGGCGGGCGCCGCCGTTGGCGCTCTCGCGGACGAAGTCGTGAGCTCAACAGACATCGGGATACCGCTCGGCCCTCCCGGCACCGCCGCGCTGCTGCCCGCTGGCGTGGCGGCCTTCGGGGCCGGCTTGTCGGTGGAGCAGGACGAGGTCAGGCTCTTCCTTGCCCTCAGGGAAGCCGCTCATCACCGGCTGTTCGGCCACGTGCCATGGCTTCGAGCGCGGCTGCAGGGGGCGGTCGAGGACTACGCGCGCGGCATTCAGGTAGACGCGTCGGCGCTCCGAGACGCCATGCCGCAGATCGACCCGAGCAACCCTGAGGCGCTGAACGAGGTGCTGTCCGGGGCGGCGCTGTTCCAGCCTGAGGACACGCCGGAGCAGAAGGCCGCGCTTGCGCGGCTGGAGACGATGCTCGCTCTGGTCGAGGGCTGGGTCGCAACGGTCGTTTCGGCTGCCGCCGGTGATCGGCTGCCGCAGGCAGCGGCGCTGGCAGAGGCAATCAGGCGACGCAGGGCCACTGGCGGGCCAGCCGAGCGGACCTTCGCGACCCTGGTCGGCCTTGAATTGCGGCCGCGGAGGCTGCGCGAGGCAGCGGCCATCTGGGAAGGGCTCACCACCGAGCGCGGCATGGCCGGCCGGGACGCGATCTGGGCGCACCCGGACCTGCTGCCGACCGCGGACGACTTCGACGACCCGGACGGCTTCGTGCACGGGCGACCCGAGCTCGACATCTCTGATCTCGAGACACCCGAGCCGCCACGTCCCGATGACGACGACACACCGCCCGCCGGATAGCACCTGCACGG
>JASHOE010000145.1 GCA_030041275.1 Streptosporangiaceae bacterium | reverse complement strand
GTGCCGGATGTGGAACACACCCGACTCGGCCGTACCGGCCTCCAGGTGTCCAGGCTGTGCCTGGGCACGATGACCTTCGGACTGCAGTGCGATGAGCCGACCGCCGTCGCCATTCTGGACCGCGCCGCCGAGGGCGGCATCGACTTTCTCGACAGCTCCGACGCCTACCCGCTGGGCGGGGACATGAGCACCAGGGGTCGAACCGAGGAGATCCTGGGCCGCTGGCTGCGCGGGAAACGCGACCGGTGGATCGTCGCGACCAAGTGCTTCGCTCCGACCGGCCCGGCGCCGTTCGACGCCGGCAATTCGCGCAAGCACATCATGGACGCGGTCGAGGCGTCGCTGCGCCGGCTCCAGACCGACTACATCGACCTGTATCAGCTACACGGCTACGACCAGAAAACGCCGATCGACGAGACCCTCGGCGTGCTGGATGACCTGGTGCACCAGGGCAAAGTGCGCTACGTCGGCTGCTCCAACTTCCTGACCTATCAGCTCGCGCGCGCGGTGGGCCGGACCGAGACGCTGGGGCTCGCCCGGCTGGACTCCGTGCAGCCCCGGTACAACCTGCTGTTCCGCGAGATAGAGCGGGAAATGCTGCCGTACTGCGCTGAGGAGGGCATCGGCGTCATCCCCTATAACCCGATCGCAGGCGGCCTGCTGTCGGGCAAGCACCTGCGGACCAGCCCGCCGCCGGAGGGCACTCGATTCACCCTCGGCTGGGCCGGTCCGGCCTATCAGGATCGCTACTGGCACGAGCAGCAGTTTGACACGGTCGATCAGCTGCGCGAGCTGGCCCAGCAGGCCGGGGTCGGCATGGTGACGCTGGCGGTTGCCTGGGTGCTGGCGAACAGCGCCATCACCGCGCCGATCATCGGGGCGAGCAGCCCGCACCAGCTCGACGCCAGCCTGGCGGCTACCGAGTACGCGCTCGACGAAGGGCTTAAAGCCAAGCTCGACGAGGTCACCTACAGCTACCGGCTCGGCGACTCGGCCCGGTAGCGCGGCGCATCAGGACTTGCGGCGGTTCCTGGCGGCCAGGATGATCTGCGTGGCCAGGTGACGGCTCACGCCCAGCTTCGCGGCTATCTCGTCCGGTCGCAGGCCCTGCTCGTTATACAGCAGGGCGAGCCGCTCCTGCGACGGAGTCCATGGCCGACGGTCCGGGGCAGGCTGGCGCCTCGGGCTGCGATGACGGGCGGGCCGGCCGGAGGCCGACGTCGGCGTGCCCGGCGTCGGGGTGCCGGACATCGGGGTGCCGGACATCGG
This sequence comes from Streptosporangiaceae bacterium, assembly GCA_030041275.1. Classification (GTDB taxonomy): domain Bacteria; phylum Actinomycetota; class Actinomycetes; order Streptosporangiales; family Streptosporangiaceae; genus JAJYUU01. The sequence goes on along the minus strand of JASHOE010000145.1, from coordinate 27,099 downwards.
GGTGCCGGACATCGGGGTGCCGGACATCGGGGTGCCGGGCTGAGCCGGGCCGGATGCCCGCGGGGCGGCCGGGCCGAACAGGCCCCGCCGCTGGTCCCGGTACTTGCCGCTGGCCATGTCTTCCTGGGTTCGCTCGTCCAGGATCAGATACTCGTCGGCCGCCTTGTTCATCCCCACGGCCACCATGGTCAGGCCCTTGAGATTGCGTTCCTGGCAGGCCGGCGCCGTGCAGTAGTCGTACTTGATCGCGCGCTCCGGGTGCAGCTCCGTTCCGCACGTAACGCACCGCGCCACTAGTCGGCCTCCTCTCCCAACTCGGCCCTCAACTTGACATAACGTCGTTGCCCTGGCTGCCTGTTCCTGATCTGGCCCTCGGTATCCCTATGCTTCCAAGGTGATCCCCGACGGCCCGGCTGCAGGCACGGTGCACCACGACGGCCAGGTAGGCATCGTCGGGGCCGGTCTCATCGGTCTCGCCGTTGCCCGGCTGCTCGCGCTCGCGCAGGTCCCAGTGGTGGTATTCGAGAAAGAGCCCGATGTCGCCCTGCACCAGTCCGGGCACAACTCCGGCGTCGTGCACGCGGGGATCTACTACACGCCGGGATCAGCCAAGGCGATTCTCTGCCGGCGCGGAGTTGAGCTGCTGCGCGCCTACTGCGCCGACAGAAAACTGCCCTGGGACGAGCGCGGGAAGCTCGTCGTCGCGCGTGACGACGCCGAGACCGCGCGGCTGAAGGAGATTGAGCGGCGCTCGGCAGCCAACGGCGTGCCCGGCGTGCGCTGGCTGGCCGGCCCCGCGATCCGCGATCTTGAACCGGACGTCGCAGGCCAGGCGGCGCTGCTCTCGCCCACGACGGCGATCGTCGACTACCCGGCTATCGCCCGGGCGCTGGCGGCCGACGTCACCACGCTCGGCGGCCAGGTCCTGACTGATACCACGGTGTCGCACATCCAGCGGCGCGGCGATGACGCGGTGTACGTCGGCACCCCTGGCCAGACGTACCGGCTCGGTAGGCTCGTCATCTGCGCCGGGTTGCAGGCGGACCTGCTCGCGGCCGCCGCGGGCGACGAGGCGGCACCTGAGATCATCCCGTTCCGGGGCGAGTACCTGCGGCTGCGCCCGCACGCGCGCGACCGCGTCCGGCACCTGGTCTACCCCGTGCCCGATCCGGCCTACCCGTTCCTCGGCGTCCACCTGACGCCGCGAATCGGCGGCGAGGCGGACCTGGGCCCGAACGCGGTGCTCGCCCTGGCCAGGGAGGGTTACCGAAGGCGAGACGTGTCGGCGGCCCAGCTCGCCCGGCTCACCCGGTCGGCAGCGTTCCGGCGGCTCGCGCGCCGGCACTGGCGCGCTGGCGTGCATGAGTTTCGGGGGTCGCTGTCGCGGCGGGCCTACCTCGCCGAGGCCCGCAGCTACCTGCCGTGGCTGCAGCCCGGCGACGTGATGCCGGCACCGGCCGGGGTACGCGCGCAGGCCGTGGATCCTGATGGCTCGCTGGTCGACGACTTCCGCATCCATCGCGCCGGGCGCGTCGTCGCCGTCCGTAACGCTCCCTCCCCGGCCGCGACCGCCTCGCTCGCCATCGCCGAGCGGATTATCAGCGAGCTAGACCTCCCCGGCTAACCAGGGAATGCGAGGCAGGGGTCCCGCGCTGTCGCTAGGCGATGGATACCTCCGATGACGCATTGCCGGCTGCCGCCGAGGAGCTGGCCGCTGAGGACGAGCCAGTAGCCGAGGGCGGCTCGCTGCCGCTGGCGGTGCTGGACTTCGTCGGCATCGAGTACGGCGAGAGTGCCGCCTCGGCGTTGGCAGGGGCGGTTGGCGTCGCCAGGACCCTCGAGGCCGCAGGCTACCGCCGCTACTGGGTGTCAGAGCACCACAACATGCGCACCCTGGCGTGCAGCGCGCCCGAGCTGCTGATCGCGCACGTGGGCGCGTTCACTTCCCGGATCCGAGTGGGCGCAGCCGGCATCATGCTGCCGAACCACGCGGCCCTCAAGGTGGCCGAGACATTCCGGACGCTGCTAGCCATGTACCCTGGCCGGATTGACCTGGCCCTGGGCCGGGCGCCTGGCACTGATCCGCTCACCGCGCACGTGCTGCGCCGCGGTATGGTCGCCGACGCTGCCGCAGAATTCCCGGCCCAGGTTGGCGAACTGCTGGCGTTCCTTGGTGATGGCTTCCCTGATGGTCACCCCTACCGGCCGCTGCTCGCTGCTCCCGTCGTCGACGAGCGCCCCGAGCTGTTCGTGCTCGGCTCGAGTCCGTACGGCCCGCGATTTGCCGCGGTCAACGGCATGAGTGCGGTATTCGCCCATCACATGAGTCCCGACCTGGCGTTCGACGTGCTGAAGGACTATCGCCGCCGGTTCGAGCCCCGCCGGCCCGGCGACAGTCCGTACTCGGCCATGTCCGTGCTGGCGTTTGCCAGCGAGAACGGCGAGGCGGTGGTCGAATTCGAGGCCGCCTGGACACTGACCCGCCGGAACATCCAGCGCGGCGTCCGCGAACCGCTGGCTCCGGAAGCGATCAGAGAGTTCCGGGATTCCGACGACTTCCGCTTGTCTCGCCGCGGCGACGGCCGGATGGTGACCGGCGAGCCCAAGGCTGTCGCCGAGCAACTGCTCGAGATGAAAGCCCTCGCGGAGGCGGACGAGATCGTCGTCGTCACGCCCAGCCTCGACCGGGAGCGCCGGAAGGCGAGCTTTACCGCGATCGCCGATGCGTGGCGCGAGGTGAGCTGAGACAGTCAGCGCACGCTGATGCCCGTGTCGCGCGCGATGGCGGCGGCCTCTGTGCGGCTGGCCGCGCCGAGCTTGGCCAGGATGCTCGAAACGTGCACGCTGACCGTCTTGTCCGAGATGAAGAGCTCGGCGGCGATCTCCCTGTTCGTGCGCCCCACGACCACGAGGCCCAGCACCTCCCGTTCGCGCGCCGTCAGGCCGCCGAGGGGTGCGCTCCGCGTGCTTCCCCGGCCGAGCCGGGCGCGCCGGCCGAGGTCAGCGAGGGCGATCCGAAGCCGGGTGGCCCCGAGGGCCTCGGCAGCGGCCTCAGCGAGCCGCCACTCCTGCTGCGCCTCGTCGCGATCACCGGCCTCGGCGAGCGCCTCGGCGAGCCGCCAGCGCGCCCGCGCCGTCTCGTACCGGAACGCGGGGCCGAACGTCTGCGCCACGGCGCGCCAGCTCTCCGGGTCGTTCTCGCCCGCCGCGCGGCGCAGTTCTGCCTCGGCCCTGGCCAGCCAGCCCTGCCCGTCGACGCCAAGCCGCTTCTTCCCTGCGCTGGCCGCGCCGCGTCGCGCCATCGCTGCGAGATTCTCGGCCGAGCCGATGAACTCGACGTCCGGCTGGCCGGCAGCGCGGGCGAGCCTGGCCTGATCGCCGAGCGCGCCGATACCCACCGCTGCGGGGCGGATGAGTTGGGGGGTACCCTCACCGCCCGCCCACTCCGTCGCCGCGTCGAGCGTCCCGCGCACCGCCGTTACCGCGGCGGCCAGGTCTCCCGCCCAGTAAGCGTCTTCGGCGAACAGACCGGTGGCGATGTAGCGCGTCATGAGGTCCGTGCCCAGGTATGGCTCCAGCCTGGCCCTGCGCTCAGCCACCCGGCTGCTGCCCCTGGCCACGTCAATGAACAGCGCCATCGCCGACAGCCGCGCCTCGGAAACGCTCATCACGCGCACTGGGAAGGCATCGGCGAGCTCCTGGGCGTGATCCCAGCTGCCGTCGGCCACGTGCGCAAGGTAGTGCAGGTACTGCAGGTCGAGCCCGTAGGGAGCGAGGCTCAGACCGGCAGCGGCCGCCCGTTCGACGCCGGCGTGCGCGGCCGCGGCGGCGCCATCTAGGTCACCATGCTCCAGCCGCAGCCGGGCCAGGAAGGTTCGGATTCGCAGATCAGCACCCGGCCGGTCGGAGTCACCGACGACGTCGAGTGCCTTCAGGGCCAGCGCCTCGGCCTCCTCCGGCTCGCCGTCGCGCTCGCTCACCGCGCTGAGCGTGGCGAGCGCGTCCGCCTGCAGCCACGGAGCACCCGCCGCGGCCGCGGCCGCGTCGGCTTCCGCCGCCCGCACGCCCGCCTCGCTCGGGTCGGGCAGGTACAGCAGCGTCCTCGCGTGCATCGCCAGTGCCGCAGCCCGTTCAACCGACGGCGGGTCGGCTGGCAGCACGTCCACGGCAGAGCTGGCGACCAGCACTGCCTCGGCGTCGGCATCGATGTCCATGAGGAAGAAGCTGAGCCGCTCCATGACCTTGGTGAGCAGCCGCGGATCGGCGCCCGCATCCTGGCGAAGCTCGGTCGTCAGCCGGCGCAGCCGACTGACCGCCACGTCGAGCTGCCCCGCATCTGCGGCGCTCAGCGCGGACCGGTACGCCAGCCGACCCCGGCTCAGTCCGCTGAGCCGCTCGGGCTCATCGACCCGCTCCCACAGCGCCAGCGCCTGGTCAAAGTGCCGATGAGCGTCCGCTGGCGCCGCGAGCCGCCACGCCTCCTTAGCGGCCTGCAGCGACGCCGCAAAGGCACCGGGAATGTCATGGCTGGCGAGGCAGTGCCCGGCTAGCTCGGCAGCGGTCCCTTCGCCCGGCCGCTCTGCCAGCAGTTCGGCAAGGCGCGCATGCAGCCTGGTCCGTTCTTGTGGCAACAGGTCGTTGTAGATCGCCTCGCGCAGCAGCGCGTGACGGAATTCCAGGCCGGCCTCGCCGTCCGGTACCAGGAGCTGCCGCACGACGGCCTCGCGCACCGCGTCCTCGTACTCAGCAGTCGCCAGCCCGGACGCGGCCATGACCAGGTCGTCATCAATCCGGCGGCCGGCGGCGGCCGCGGCCCTCAGGACCTGCTGGGCGGCCGCAGAGAGTCCCGCCAGGCGCGCTACCAGCAGATCGGCCAGCCCCGCCGGCAGCTCGCGGCCGGACGACGACGCGGCGAGCAGCTCCTCGGCGTAGTAAGCGTTGCCTTCGGCGCGGCTGATGACAGCGTCAATCGCGGCCGCGTCCAGCCCGCCCCCCGCCAGCTGGGTCAGATGCTGGGCCATGGCCCCCGAGTCGAGCGGGCCGACCTCGATGGCCGTCACGGTGGGCAGCCGCTGCAGCTCTGCGACGACAGGTCGCAGCGGGTGGCCCCGGTGCATGTCATCGGTCCGGTACGACAACACGAGGGCCACGCGCTCGCTGTGCAGCACCCGGCTCAGGAACGTGATCAGGTCGCGGGTCGAACGATCCGCCCAGTGCAGGTCTTCCAGCACGAGCAGCACCGGCCTCGTCGCAGCCAGCTCTGTCAGCATGCCGAGCACCGCCCCGAACAGCTGCTGCTGGGCCATCCCCGGCATGTCCACGGCCGATCTGGCGATCTCCTGGTCAGGCAGCAGCCGAGCCAGTACTGGTCGGGAGGCCACAGCGTCTGCGAAAGGCCCGCTGGCAGCGCCGCGAACCGCGTCAGCGAGCGGCAGGTACGGAACCGTGTCCGCCAACTCGGCGCACCGGCCGGACAAGACGGCGTAGCCGCGCTCAGCTGCGTCCGCGGCGACCTCGCCGATCAGGCGCGTCTTGCCGACACCGGCGTCGCCGCTGACCAGCATGACGACCGGCTGGCCAGCCTCGGCCGCACCCAGCAGCGTGCGCATCAGCTCGAGCTCAGTGGCGCGGCCGACGAACGAGCCAAAGGCGGCCGGTCGGGCAGTTACGGACACATTCTGATTATCCCAGCTCCCGCCGACATCGCGTGTCAGCCGAGAGCGCCGGAGCTCAGGACGTTGTGTCGGCGATGAGCACAGAGCACGGCGCGTGGTGGGCCACCGAGTTCGGCACGCTCCCGAGCACCCTGCGCACACCGAGCATGCCCTTATTGCCCACCACGATCAGGTCTGCCCCGATCTCCTCAGCCACGTCGCAGATCGCTTCCGCGGCGTCTCCGCTCCGGGCGTGGGTGTGGGCCTCGATGCCAGCCGCCCGCGCCCGCGAGGCGTGGTCGGCCAGGACGGACTCGGCCAGATCGCCCGAGTCGATATGCTCCTGCTCCCCACCAGAGGTACTGAACTGCTGCGGCCTGTAGGCCGACACGATGTGCAGCCGACCACCGGTCAGCTTGACCAGCTCGATAGCTTGCCGCACCGCCTCGGTCGCGGTCGCTGACTGGTCGGCACCCACGACTACCGTCTCGAACACCGCGGCTCCCTGCGACCGATGTGGCTTCCTCTGCGCCGCACTATAGCCCGTTTGTCGCCCGCTACGAGGGCAAGATCGCTCGCGGCTCGCGAATCGGCGACGGGCTAGGACGCGTAGGCGGCGAGCCGCTTGCGCAGCAGCCCTCTGGCCCGGTGCAGCCGGGACATGACAGTGCCGATGGGAACACTCAGCATCTCGGCGATGTCCCGGTATGGGTAGCCCTCAACGTCGGCCAGGTAGATCGTCGCCCGGTAGCACTCGGGCAGTTCCTCGAGCGCCAGCCGAACATCCGAGTAGGCGAACTGTCCTAGGACGGCGTCCTCCGCCGATGGCGCCGACCGCTGGGGCGCTGATGCGGTGTCGATCGCGGCGGTGATCAACGACTCGAACTCAGGACTCAGCACCTGGACCGGCTCCCGCTGACGCTTGCGGTAGCTGCTGACGAACGTATTGGCGAGGATGCGGAACAGCCACGCTCGCGAGTTGGTACCTGGCGTAAAGTGCCGCAGCCCGGCATAGGCCCTGGTCATGCTCTCCTGCACCAGGTCCTCGGCGTCGCTCGGATTCCTGGTCATTCGCAGGGCCGCGGGATATAGTGCGCGCTCGTGCCGGGCCAGCTCGGTCTCGTAGACCTGGTGGTCCGACAGCGCTGGTGCGCTGCTGGACATGAGTGCTGTCGCCTCCTCAGGAGGCGACGGCTGCCGCCGACCCTGCACACGCGAGCCGCGCACGAGCAGGGCGCGGGCACGGGGGTGCCCCACTTCCGTTATCAGTCAAGCTGGGCGTCGCGGTTTGGGGGTCAGCGCGCCGCCGCCTGTTAAGCATGAACTCGAAGTATTTAATCCGCTACTGAACGTCATGTCAACATGGGCCACTTCAGTCACAACTGACCGGCCAGATGCATGTTTTCCCAGGCTAATGCCGTTGGCGTCGGGATCCGTCAGCTTAACCCGTGGCGTTCAGCCAGCGAACCGGCGCACCGTCGCTCGCCCGCCGGAAGGGCTCGAGCTCGGCATCCCAGGGATCCCCGAGAAGCAGCGCCAGCTCGTCCTCAAGCGACCCGCCGAGCGCTGGGTGGCGAGGTCCGTGCACCTCTCGGAGGCTGCCGATCCGGGAGTTCCCACCGCGGGCGACTGCCTGGGCGGACGCGGCGAGCTCTACGGCCGCACGGAGGCGGTTTTCCGAGACCATGACGTCGCCATTCGCCGAGATGGCGGCGCAGAACGTGCCGAGCGCGGGAGTGTAGCTGTACCGCAGTGCATCACAGCCAGGGCTCGCGTCCTCGGTCACCTCGAACCTGACGAGGTCCCAGCTGGCTAGCGCTGAGGTGATGGCGCCCGCCACGCCAGGCTTGCCATGCCACGTCAGCTCAGCGCGCACGGACCCAGGCGCAGCTGGCTGGTCGATCCACGGCATGCTGGCGGGCACACCAAGAACCCCAGCGACTGCCCACTCGATGTGCGGGCACAACGCAGGGGGCGCACTATGCACGTGCAGCACGCCATGTACGGACACCCAGGGCCTCCCAGCAGCAGATGAGGTGCGTCTTCCCCTACGACCTCGCCGACTGCGAGTCCGGCTCTGCCGGCGTCCGTGACTCATTGTGCCCCACGGCCCGCCGGTAAGCCAGCACCTGGGCGTCACGCCGCGCCGGGACCCCTCTGCTTCTGGCGCGCGCCGTGATGTGATGCAAGGGTGATCTCCGCGGCCCACGGCCCGGCTGCAGCGGCCGACCAGGACGGCACCGGCCTGGCGTACATAGCGGAGATGTACGGGCTACAGCTCGACCAGCTCACGGAGTTACTGGGCCTGACCGTGCGCCAGGCCCGCGCGGTAGCGAGCCGGTGGGTCGGTCAAGGCCTCGCCGAATACGCGGTACTCGGGCCTGGCCCGCCCTGGTTGTGGCTGACCAGGAAGGGCCTGCTGGCCGTCGGCACTCGTTACCCGGCCGGGCCGCCGGCCTTGCCGCGGCTCGCGCACATCCGGGCGGTGACAGCGGTCCGGCTGGCCCTGGAGTCGGTTGCCGCCTATCGCGACGGCGAGGCACACTGGCGCAGCGAACGGCATCTGCGCGCGCGGATGGGCGGCCGAGTCGGTGTCCGCGAGCACCTGCCCGACGCGGAAGTCCACTGGCCGGATGATCCAGCCTCCGCACGACCAGCCTGGGCAGGCGAGTGCTGGGCAATCGAGGCCGAGCTCACACCCAAGACGGTGGTTCGCACCACCGCGATCATGCGTGAGCTGCTCGGCCGCACCGGCGACTACGGCTGCCCGGCCGCGCAGGCGCGGGTGCCAGGCCAGCCGCCACGGCACGCGAGGGTGCTCTACCTGTGCTCGCCCGCCGCGGCTCGCACTGTGGCGCGCGCCAGGGAATCACTGGGCGGCGTCGGCGCGCGCGTGGAGGTCCGTTCGCTGCCCGCAGGCGCATACCTGGCAGCCGCCCGATGAGGCGTCGCGAACGACCGCCCGCCCGACGCCGCCCCCGGCTGACGTGGGCTGGTGCGGGGGCTACAGCCGTGGCAGTGGTCGCGATCGTGCTGCTTCCGGTCACGCTGGTCGCCACCGTCGGCGTCGCCGCGGCCTGGCGGCAAGGCTGGCGGCAAGGCCGGCTGTACCGAGCCGCCGCCTGGTGCCTGCCCATGGTCGCAGTGTGGCTGGCGGCGACGTTGCTTACCCGGCATTCGCTGTGGCCGGCAGCCGACGCGCCCGAGCTGGCCTGGCAGGCGGTCTGGCACCAGGGCGATTACCTGCGGGCCGCCGTTCTCGTCGCGCCGATCGCGATCCCGGCCGGTCTCGTCGTTGGCGGCCGGGTGTGGTCGCGCCGCCTGGCGTCCATGGACGCCAGGGCAGGCGGTCTGTCGCCCGGCTCGGCCGCCGAATTCGACCGCCGCCAATGGCGGCACCAGGTCCGCGCGGCCCAGGCGCGCATTGCCGCGCCGGGCGCCGTGCCGCTGCTGACGGCGCGCGGCGACTTCGTGGCTGGCGCCGTCATCCGCGCGGTCGGCCATGCCGACGGCACGCTGACCAGGCTGCCAGCCGAGCGGCTGCGCGCGCACCAGGTCGTGATCGGTGGCACCGGCACCGGCAAGAGCACGCTCCTGCTGCGCCTGTGGGCCGCCTTCATGGCCACCGGCCTCAGCCGGCATGCAGCCGGGCAAGGCGGCCCGCCCCTGCTGGTCGTACTCGACTGCAAGGGCGGGGCGGACGCCAGGCGGCTGGCCGATCGCACCCGCCGCGTGCTGCGCGACGCCGGGGCCAGGAACGTGGCCGTCTGGCCCGACGAGGCCCGCCTGTCGCTGTGGGACCTGCCGCCAGGCCAGCTGATCACCACGCTCGTCGACCTCCTCGAGCACGGTACCGGCGGCGCCGCCTACTACGCCGACGTGCTGGAGGCCGTCGTCGCCCTCGCCATCGAGACGCCCGCCGGCCCACCGGCCGGCACCGCGGAGTTCCTGGCAAGGATCGATCCTGGCTGGCTCCAGGCCGCGCACGCCGATTCGCCCGAGCAGCTCACGCTGGCCGTCTCGGCGGCTCGGCAGGTGCCGGACGTCGCGCTGCGCTACCGCACGCTCTTCCGCAGGCTCGGTGCGGGCCTCGATGGTCCTGGCGGACTGGCCGACGCCGACGCGTGGTACTGCATCCTCGAGGGCACCGCCGAGGTCACCGTCGCCGAAGCGCAGGCCCGAGCCCTGGTCGACCTGCTGGCGAGTTACGTCATCGGCCAGGCCGACCGCGGCCGGCCAGTGCTGCTGGCGGTCGACGAGTTCAGCGCGGTGGCGCGCAGGCTGCCGATCTGGCAGCTATACGAGCGCGCCAGGTCGCTCGGCCTCGCCGTTCAGGTCTCCGCCCAGTCCTGGCACGGCCTGGCCACCAGGGAGGATGATCGCTACCGCATCGCCGCCTCGGCGGAGGGTGGCATCTGGCTGCTGCGCACCAGCCACCCCGACCCGATCGTCGGGCTGGCCGGGCAGCGACCAGCGGTGGACACCAGCCGCCGGCTCACCGGGCCGCTGCGGTGGAGCCGCTCGGGCAGCTCCCAGCTGCGTCAGGTACCCGTGGCCGACCCGGACCTCGTCCGCCGGCTCGACGTGGGCCAGGCAGCCTACGTCTACCGGGGAGGTGTCACGTTCACGCAGGTCAAGCGCGTCGTTGCCGGGCCGGCGGCGCTGCCGGGCGCGGGGGTCAGCACCGTGGCAGCCGCCGCCAGTACCGCTACCTTTGGCCCGGCCGCCGCCGGAGACGGGGGCAGCCAGCACGCGCCATTGTCGCTTCCTGACGCCAGCGCGCTGCTGGACGAGGCGTTCGGGAGCCGACTGTGACTAGCCCGTTTGATGCACTCGGCCTGGATCCCGGCGGCGACGTGACCGATGACGAGGTGCGGTCGGCCTGGCGGCGAGTCGCGGCGGCTACGCACCCGGACCGGGCCGACGGCGGCGACCCGGCCGCGTTCGCCGCCGCGGCTGGTGCATACACGGTGCTGCGCACCGCGGCGAGTCGCCGCGACGTGCAGGCCGACCTCGGCGACACGCCGAGCGGCGGAGTAGCGAGCAAGCCCGTTCCGGTCCCAACCAGATTGCCGATCCTGGTCGTTGCGGACGTGGCCCGGCGGGCAAGCCACGGGCGGCCCTGGCGGCTGGCCGCCAGGCTGCTCGCCGCGCTGGCCGCTGGCGAGTTCGCGGTCGCCGTCGCTGGCTGGCAGCCTGCGAGCATCGCGATCATCGGCGGCGCGCTGACGTGGTTGCTGCTGACTAGCCGCAGTGACCTTGCACCACGTCGGTCGCCGCGCTGAGCGCCGGGGGGCCCGCCAGGCTCGCTCTGCGACAATCGGCTCATGCTGCACCCGGCGGAAGTGGTGGGCTTCGCGCTGGCCATCGTGGCGGTCATCGTGCTCGCACGCCGCCTGGCCGACCAGTTCCGGGTGCCGTACGCGATCGTCTTGACCGGATGCGGCCTCATTTACGCGGCGCTGCCGCTGCCCGAGATCCGGCTCGAGCCGCAGATCGTCCTGTGGTTCATCATCCCTCCGCTGCTGTACGCGGCGGCACTGCGATCGAGCCTGCTCGCGATCCGGGCGGACTGGCGGCCCATCAGCAGCCTCGCGGTCGCACTGGTACTGGTCACTGCCGTCGCGGTCGCTGGACTGATTTCCGCCGTGGTGCCGGCCATCGGCCTCGCTGCGGGACTTGTTCTTGGTGCTGCCGTGGCTCCGCCCGATCCGGTCGCGGCGCTGTCGATTGGCCGCCGGGCCGGCCTGCCGTCCCGGATGCAGACCCTGATCGGTGCCGAGGGCATGCTCAACGACGCCACTGCGCTGACCATCCTGCAGGTGGCCGTCGCCGCCACAGTGGCCCGCCGGTTCTCGTTCGGCCTGGCCGTCGGGGAGTTCCTGCTCGCGTCGGCCGGCGGACTGGCCATCGGTGTCGCGTTCGGCTTCCTGCTACGGCTGGCTCGGCCACTGCTGCGCAACCCGCTACGGGCCAACGCCGTGTCGCTCGCGACACCCTTCGCTGCCTACCTCGCCGGGCAGGCCGCACATGTGTCGGGCGTGCTCGCCGTCGTCATCGCCGGACTCATGGCTGCCCACGACTCGCCACGTGACGAGTCGGGCGTCATGCGGCTCCAGGCGGACGCGGTATGGCAGTTCATCGAGTTTGCGCTCGAGGGCGTGGTGTTCCTGCTCATCGGCGCCCAGCTGCCTCCCGTGCTGCGCGGCTTGCACACCGAGTCGGCCGGACTGACGGCCGCCGCGATCCTGGTCACTGTCGCAGCCGTGCTGCTGGTCCGGCCGGCCTGGCTGTTCCTCACCCAGTCGGTGCCGCGATTCTTCGGCTGGCGCCTCGGTCACCACGCGCCGCCGCTCACTGGCCGGGAGGTCGTGGCGCTGAGCTGGGCCGACACCCGTGGGGTCATCACGCTCGCGGCGATCTTCTCGGTGCCGCTGGTAGTCGACAGCGGAGCCCCGTTCCCCGACCGAGATCTGCTGGTACTGTGCGCCTACCTGGTCGTGCTGGTCACGCTGGTCGGCCAGGGGCTCACCTTCGCGCCGCTGCTGCGGCGGCTCGGCCTTCGGGCGGACGAGGCTGAAGACGCCCAGATCCGCCACGAGGCGAGACTGGCCGCCATCACCGCCGCGGTGCGCACGGTCGACGACATGCAGGCGAGCCGAGAGATACCCGCCAGCGTCGCGGAGGCGACGCGCGCCTTGCTGCGCCGGCGGGCGGACCGGCACGAGCGGCTCTACAGCATGCTGGCCGACGCGGATGGCGATACCGACTGGACGCCCGAGCTCGAGGCCGCTGTCCGGGTCCAGCACGCGGTGATCGACGCGCAGCGCGAGGAGCTCATCCGCTGGCGGGATAGCGGCCGGATGTCCGACGACTGCCTTCGCACGCTGCAGCACGAGCTTGACCACGAGGAGAGCGTCATCCCAGGACGCTAACCCGCCCCGGCCGCGCGCGCTCAAACGGCCTCCGGCCGGTCGATGATCCGCAGCCAGCTGCCGTCACTCTGCCGCCGGGCTACCTGGACTCGGACGCCAGTGGCGTCCTGCGGTACGGCCGACTGCCGTGGGCGCGGCCGTGCTGCCCTACGCGCGAGCAGCCCTGGCCGCGGCCGATGGTGCCAGGCTCGCCGTGAGCGAGCTCACGGGGCTGCTCCGTGGCCGGGCCGCACTCGGCACCGTCACCTCGCCCAACCTGGACCTGGCTGACCTGCTTGCGGCTTTCCATGACCGACACCCGATGGTCGAGATCTCACTGTCCACGGGTGACACCGACCGGCTCGCCGCCGATGTGCTTGCGGGTGAGCTCGACGTGGCGATCATCAGCGTGGGTGACGCCGTGCCGGCGGGGCTGGCGGCGCAGGTCCTCGTCGACCAGCCGATCGTTGCTGCCGTCGGCCGGGATCACGAGCTGGCGCTCCGGGCTGCCGGCGCCGTTGCCGTTGCCGTTGCCGACCTGGCCGGTCAGCCGCTCATCAGCTTGCCGCGCGGCACCGGCCTGCGAGCGCGCATCGAGGAGGCGGCCGCAGCTGCGGGCGTCCGGCTGCACGTGGCGTTCGAGGCCAGCGCGCCCGAGGTGCTGGCCGAGCTTGCCGCCCGTGGGCTCGGGGTGGCTATCTTGCCCGGCGCGTTCGCCGCGCTTCGGGCTGAGCGGCTGGTGGTGCTCCAGATGGACCCGCCGCTGCGGGGGCGGCTCATGCTCGCGTGGCGGGCGAGCGGCCCGCCCAGCCCAGCCGGGCGGGCCCTGGCGAACCACGTCCGCGGCTCGCTCTCGCTGCCCTGACGGCCAGCTCCTGACGTAGCGTGGAATGGTCAGCCTCAGCTGCCCGCCTGGGCGGCGTGGCCAGCGCCGGATCGGGTAGCACCGGCTGGACACGCCAGGAGCGGAGGGGGAACGATGACCGAGCGCCGCCACGAGTCTGAGGACCTGGAGGACTATGAGGTTCTCGACTCATCCGACACCCTTGACGGCCCGCCGGGCGACGATCCGCTCGATCGCGGCGTGGCGACGCCGGAGCGCTGGTCGGGACCGATCAGATCCGGCGGCACCACGGAGGAGCAGGAGGAAGGCGAGTCGCTTGACGAGCTGCTCGCCGAGGAAGAGCCGGACTTCGGGGCCGAGGGCTATGACGACGAGTTCGCTGACCCGGACGAGAACGCGCCTGGCGACGATGTCCGGCGAGCGCTGCTCGACGAGGGCCCGGACGCGCGGGCCGGCCGCCTGCTCGGCGAGGACGCGGATGCCGACACGTCGGGCGACGGCGAATCTGTCGGATATGACGTGGGCATCGACAGCGGCGCCGCAACTGCCGAGGAAGCGGCCGTGCACGTACTCGGCGACGACGAGGCGGACTTGGGCGACCCAGAGCCTTGACGACCGTGATCCCATGAGGACAAGGCCACGTGCAGCAGCAGCAGCTGATGCCCAAGCAACCGGAGGACAGCGATGACCAGAGACAGCGCCGGCGGCGGCCCGGAGGACGTGCTCGGCGGGCCGGACCGGGCCGCGCATGAGGATGAGCTCGGCGAGGACCTGTCCGAGCACGAGGATGAGCTCGGAGGCGACGTGTCCGGCCACGAGGACGAGCTGGGCGAGGACGCCCCCGGACACGAGGACGAGCTCGGCGAGGACGCCCCCGGCCGTGAAGACGAGCTTGGCGGTCGTGATCCCAGGTAGCCGTGAGCGCTACCGGGCAGCTGGCTCCGAGGGCGGCTGCCAGAGGTCAGTAATCGGTATGTCCAGTTCGGCCAGCAGGCGGCGAAGCAGCGGCAGTGACAGGCCGATGACGTTGCTGGGATCCCCGTCGATCCCGTCAACGAACGGGGCGCCGCGCCCGTCGATGCTGAACGCGCCCGCCAGCTGGAGCGGCTCGCCAGTTGCCACATAGGCGGCGATCTCGGCGTCCGTAGGAGTGCCGAATCGGACGATGGTAGCCGCGACACCACTGGCTTGCCGTCGGCTCCGTCCGTCGATGAGCCGGTGGCCGGTGTACAGCAGCGCCTTCCGGCCAGCCAGCCTGCGCACCAGGCCAGTCGCGGCGGCCGGGGACGCGGGTTTGCCCATCGCCTGCCCATCGACGTCGAGCATTGAGTCGCAGCCAAGCACGAGCTCGGCAGGATGCAGCGCAGCTACGGCGGCCGCCTTGCGCTCGGCCAGCATCGCGACCAGCGCCGCCGTACCGAGGTCGCTGGCGGCCGTCTCGTCCACCCCGCTCACAACGACGCGGGGGTCGATCCCGGCATCGCGGAGCAACCGGAGCCGAGCCGGTGATCCCGATGCGAGCGTCAGCGTGCGCGGGGAGCTCACTGATCGCCTAGCCGGGCAGGGTGCCAGGCCGGGGCCCGGTGGCAACCGGGCGAGCCGGATCGGTGATCCAGCTGGACCACGACCCCACGTACAGCGCCGCGGCGACGCCGACCAGCTCGAGCGCCAGGACCTCATGGGCGGCCACGACGCCGGAACCGCAGTACGCGCCCACCCGCTGGTGGCCGTTCCCCACTGCACTGATGCCGAGACTGGCGAACCGAGCACGCAGCTCATCGGCAGCGCGGAAGGTCCCTTCCGCGGTCACGTTCTCTGCGGACGGCGAGCTCAGCGCCCCCGGAATGTGCCCGGCCACCCTGTCAACGGGCTCGGTTTCGCCGCGGTACCTGGCCGGAGCCCTGGCGTCGAGCAAGATGCCAGACCGGGCGAGTTCGGCGGCACCGGCCGCGTCAAGGACGGGCAGCGCTCCAGGTCGGGCCGTGAAGTCTCCTGGCTCTGGGTCGCTCGCGGTGGTGCTGACCGGCTGGCCTGAGGCAGCCCAGGCCCGGAGCCCGCCGTCGAGAACGCGAACGTCGGCGTGGCCGTGATAGCGAAGCAGCCACCACGCTCGGGCAGCGGTCGTCGCGTCCCCATCGTCGTAGACCACGACCGGCCTGCCGTCGCGCACGCCAACGGCCCGCATCGCGGCCTCGAAGACGGCAACATCCGGCAGCGGATGCCGCCCGCCGCCGCCTGGCGGACCGGCCAGCTGCGTGTCGAGGTCCACATAGACGGCACCGGGAAGGTGCCCGGCCCGGTAGCCCTCGATCCCCGGCGGTCCGCCGAGCCGCCACCGGACGTCGAGCAGGATCGGTGCGGCGGCCCCGGCCATCGCATCCGTGAGCTCGGCGACGCTGATCAACGGGTCGGCGTTGGGCGCTGGCATTTGCGTCCTTCCCTCTCTCTGTGGATAACTCGTCCGCAGGCTGTGTATGGGCTGTGCACAACTCGCAGGCGGGCGTGCCACGTCAGATCGATGGCTGTGGATAACTATGGATGCAGCAGGTCCGGTCCTTGTCACATTACGTAGCTCAGCAGCGGCACCCGCTGCTCGGCGGGTGTCAGCGACCCGTGCATGCCCACCAGAGCAGACTCTCGCGGCTCCGTCTGGGTCGCCACCACGGCCGATACACCGCGCGCAGCAGCGATCACGTCCCCGATGCGGTCGGCCAGGCGGCTGTCCACGGGCCCGAACCAGCCAGTCTCGATCGCCTCGTCGCGGCCCACTACCCACGCCGTATCTCCCAGCACGGAACGCCAGCTCGCGAGGACGTCCGCGGCAGCTCCCGGCTCCGCGTATACGTGCCTGGCCCGTGCCTCCCCGCCCAGCAGCGCGACGCCGCGCCGCAGCTCGGCCACAACGTCAGCGTCGGTCCGCTGTTCCGGCGGCACATCGACCATGCCGTGATCCGCGGTGACGTACAGGACGGCGCCGGCGGGCAGCGCGCCGGCGAGCTGCTCGGCGAGCCGATCGACATGCCCGAGTTGGTACCGCCACGCCGCAGACGTGCATCCGAAGACGTGGCCCGTCGCGTCCAGATCGCCGGTGTACACCATGGCGAGCGCGCGGCGCTCCCCGGCCAGCGCGGCGGCGGTGCGGGCCACGAGCGCCCCTGGAGTCTCCGCGGCGCGATAGTCTGCCCCGCGCATCGTCGCCACCGACAGTCCCGACTCCCGGAAGGCGCGCGCCGCCACCCGGATCGCGCCAACGCCCGCGGCCGCGGCCCGCTCGAAGATGGTGGACCCCGGCTGCCAGCCGACCGGATCAACCGCGTTGTCCCAGCGCAGCTCGTTCAGCAGGTGGCCGGTATCCGGCACCCGAACCTGGTAGCCGAGCATGCCGTGCTGGCCCGGCGGGCGGGCGGTCCCGAGCGATCCCAGGCTGGTCGCCGTCGTGGTGGGGAACCCCGCTGTCAGCCAGCAGCCCGTCTCCAGCAGGCCTGCCAGGAACGGCGCGGCTGACCGGTGCCGACGCAGCAGATCCCAGCCGAGACCGTCAACCAGCAGCAGGCAGACGCGAGGTGCCGCCGCCAGCCCGAGCGGGTTGCTGGCGCCGGGCACGCCGAGCGAGGCGAGCAGCGAATCAGCCAGGTCCGCGAGGCTGGTCTGACCGTATCCGGGCAGCAGCGGCTCGTCTGCCTGCAGCCCTTCGGTATCCGTTCCTGCGGTCGTCACGGGCCGCTGGTCGCCTCGGTTAGGGCTCGGGCGAACGCCATCACCTGCTGCACCGCCTCGGGGCCATCCGCGGTAGAGCTGACGCGCACCGTGAGGTCGTCGGCCGACATCGTGCCCGTGTACCCGTGATCGGCCTCACAGTTCTCGTCACCGCAGTGGGCGGGCTCTATCTCAAGATGAGACAGGACGTTCCAGCCGATCGTCAGTACCACCTCGGTCGGCACCGTCACGCCCGGCACGTAGCCAGCGGGGTCCGGAATGACCCTGGTGAGGGCGACGGAGGAAATGCGTGAGTGGCGCACCGCCTCGGTGCTCGTTTCTGCCTGCGCCCTGGACTGCGGATCACCATCATCGGCCGGGTACTCGTCGGTGTGCGAGTACACGAGCCTGGTGGGGGTCAGGGCCATGACGGTGATGTGGCGGCGCACCTCCATGCCGGGGTCGAAGTGAGCGTCGTGGTGCACGACGAACGAGACCACCGGCTCGGGCCCGACCGCGGAGGCGACGGCGTCGTACACGAGGCCCGGGTAATAACCGCTGCGCTCGATCGCGGACTGCAGGTCGCCAGGGACCGCCTTCGTGTCGCTCATTCCACCATCCTGCACTGTGACCGGGCCGACGTTCACCCCGTGGGCCGGACTGAATCGCCGGGGCGATAGCGCAGCACGGCCACATCGCCAGCCTGGCTGACCTCCTCCAGCAGCATCCGCCCGCCGCCGGACCCGCCCGGCACGACCGCGAGCAGGCGCGGGGCACGCCCGTCGGCAACGAACACCGGTGCGATGGCGAGCTGGAATTCGTCGGCCAGCCCGGCGGCAAGAAACTGCGCGAGCACGGTCGCACCGCCCTCCACCATCAGCCGCGCGATGCCCCTGTCGGCCAGATCGGCGAGCAGCCACGCCAGGTCGAGCCGTGCGGGATCGGGGCCCGCCGGGGCGCCTATCACCACTGCGATCCCGGACAGCTGCTCGGCCACCTGAACCCGTGCCGCGGCCGAGACGTACACCAGCGGAACCGCAGCAGCCTCGGCGAAGAACAGCGACCGCGGGTTCAGGTGGCCGGTTGCGCTGATCGTGACCTTCTGCGGGCTGGCGGGCAGGCCAGCAGCCACCCGGCGGTCCCGGCGGGCGGCCGACCGTACCAGCAGTCGCGGATTATCGGCCCGGATCGTTGCGGCGCCCACCATGATCGCGTCGCTGGTGGCGCGCAGCTCGTCGACCCGGTCCCAGTCAGCCGGGCCTGACAGCTCAAGCCCGTGGCGGCTCGCGTCGTCGATGTATCCGTCCACCGACATCGCCGCCGACAACAACACATAGGGTCGCTCCGCCACGCCCCGAACTTATCCGGACGTCGCGCCGTAGGCTCGGGTGCCATGTCCCTGGCTGGACTGCGACTGGCGGTCACTCTGCTCACCGCCGTGCCGCTGCCCGGCGGCCGACGCGAGGGCATCGCGGCGCCCGACCGCCGGACCGTCGCCGTTGCCATGTATCTGGCGCCGCTCGTCGGCCTCGCGCTCGGCGGCGTGGCGGCCGCCGTGCTCATCGGCTGCCGGGCGGGTCACACCGGCGCATTGCTCGCGTCGGTCCTCGCCATCGGTGTGCTGGCGGCGCTGACCAGAGGGCTGCACCTCGATGGTCTCGCCGATACCGCCGACGGTCTCGGCAGCCGGCTGCCGGCGGGACCGGCGCTAACGGTCATGAAACGCTCCGACATCGGCCCGTTCGGGGTTGTGACGCTGGTCCTGATCCTGCTGGTTCAGGTGAGCGCACTGGCTCAGGCCGAGCGCATCGGCCGTGGTCCGCTCGGCATCGTTGTAGCTGCCGTTGGCGCGCGGCTCGCCATCACGGTGGCGTGCCGCCGCGGCAGCAGAAGCGCGCGGCCGTCCGGACTCGGTGCACTGGTAGCTGGCACTGTCCATCCGGTAGCCGCCGTGGCGCTGGCACTCGTCATCCTTGCTGGCGCGGCCGCGCTCAGCCCGATCTACGCAGCGTCCGTCGCGGCTGGTCTTGCCTGCTCGGTGCTGCTGACTGCGCTGGCTGCTCGTCGCTTCGGCGGCATCACCGGCGACGTGCTGGGCGCGGCGGCCGAGCTAGCCACCACCGCTTGCCTGCTCGTCACCGCGATCAGCTGACCGCTGGCTGGTCCTCATCGCCCGGTTCCTGATCGGCCAGCGCGACGCGCAGCCGGTCGGCGTACCCGGCCGCCTCGTCCGGCGAGTCATATCGCTGCCGTGGCCAGAAGAAGCCACGCAGCCCGTCCCCGCGCGTGCGCGGCACCACGTGCACGTGCAGGTGCGGCACGCTCTGGCTGACCACGTTGTTCAGCGCGACGAACGTGCCCTGGCTCCCCAGCGCCGCTGGCATCGCGGCGCTCAGCCGCTGCACCCGGTGGAAAAACGGCCCGACCCTCGCCGCGGGCAGGTCGGGCAGCGTCGCGACGTGGCTGCGCGGCGCGACGAGCACGTGTCCCTTGAAGACGGGGCGGGCATCGAGGAACGCCACCACCTCGTCGTCGGCCAGCACAGTGTCGGCACGCACCAGGCCCGCGACAATGTCGCAGAACACGCAGTCGCTGATGGCCGTACCCTTCCGCCTCGTCCGTGCGCAACCCTGCAGCGACGATAACCTGCCGACATGGCAGCTGACGGGCAGCGGCACATCCTCGCCATGGGCGGGATCGGCGTCGGCGGTGGCGAGCGCGATGACCTGCCACCCCTCATCGCCTATGCGCTCAAGCTTGCCGGGGCGGGTGACGCGCCGAGGGTGTGCGTGCTGAATACCGCCAGCGCCGACGACCCAGCCGCCTACCTGCGGCAGTATTCACGGCTAACCCGGTACGGAGCGCGAGTCAGTCACCTGCAGCTATTCCCGATGCCGAATGTCGCCGACCCCGAAGACCTGGTGCTCTCGGCTGACGTCGTCTTCGTCGGGGGCGGCAGCGTGGCCAACATGATGGCCGTCTGGCGGGTGCACGGCGTCGACCAGCTCATGCGCCGCGCCTGGGAAGCCGGGATCGTGCTCTCCGGCGTCAGCGCCGGAGCGATCTGCTGGTTCGATGGCGGAACGACGGACTCCTTTGGACCAGAGCTGCGTCCGTTCACCGCCGGTCTTGGCCTGCTTCCTGGCAGCTTCTGCCCGCACTACAGCAGTGAGCCAACCCGCCGTCCGGCGTTCCGCTCGCTGGTCGCCGACGGCGCCCTGGCGGCCGGGATCGCGTGCGACGACGGTGCCGCCGCGCACTACGCAGGCCAGGACCTGGCCGAGATCGTCGCGGACGGGCCCGGCACCACCGGCTACCTGGTCGAGCGGGATGCCAGCGGGCACCCGGTCGAGCAGGCGCTGCAAGCACGGCTGATCTGACCTGGCTGCCGAGCGCGCCCCGCCCCGGCAGCGAGCGCACTGCGGCGTCGACATCAGCCGGCAGGCTGACTTCGACCCGCCCGTGGTCTGACGACACGCCGTGACCAGGGCGCATACCCTAGGTGCGTGACCGTCGTCTACGCCTGGCTGCGCCGCCACCGGGTGATAGTCGACAGCATGATGGCGGGGATCCTCGGCCTGATCAGTCTCGGCTCCCTCGATCCGCGATCTTTGAACGCGGTGCTGATCGTGCTGCTGATGATCGTCCCGATCGCGTTCAGGCGCCGGGCGCCGGTTGCCGCGTTCGTGATCGCCGTGATCGCCGGAGCCTGGCAGGTGCTCGGCCTGGGCGGCGTGGTGAGCACGGGCGGAGTCGCCGCAGGGCGCTCCGGCCCCCTCCCGTCTGACATCGCGCTCCTCGTGCTGCTCTACACCGTGGCCGCCTACCGGCCGCGTCGCTATTCCATCGCGGCCCTGCTCACCTGCATCGGCGGCTCACTCGTCGCGGTGCTGGTATGGCTGCCGACGCCCGGCAGCATTGACCTGGCACAGCGCCTGTTTGTGGCCGGCTTCCTGTTCGGCGGCATATCCCTGGCGTGCTGGATCCTGGGCGACTCGATGCGGTACCGGCGTGGCTACTACGCCGCGCTCGAGGAGAAGGCAGCCCGACTGGAGGCGGAACGGCACGCCGAGGCGAAGATAGCGGCGGCAGCCGAGCGTGCCAGGATCGCGAGAGAACTGCACGACGTGGTCGCACACCACGTCAGCGTCATGACGGTCCAGGCCGACGGCGCGGGCTATGTGCTCCGGTCCGACCCGGATCGGGCGGCGACCGCGCTCGCCGCGGTATCTGCCACCGGCCGCCAGGCGCTCACCGAACTGCGCCGGCTTCTCGGCGTGCTGCGGTCGGACGGCGAGCAGGCCGCCCTGGCCCCGGTGCCTGGCCTCGGGGAGCTGCGCGAACTGCTCGACCAGGCCCGCGGCGCCGGTCTCGAGGTCTCGTACACCCTGACCGGCACCCCGCGCGAGCTGCCGGAAGGCGCGGAGCTCGCGGCGTATCGAGTGGTGCAGGAGTCACTCACCAACACCCGTAAGCACGCCGGCCTGGCTGCGACCGCCGCCGTCACGCTGGAATACCAGCCGGACGGGCTGATCGTGCAGGTGACCGACAACGGCATGACGCCGCCGAGCAGCGAGCCTGGCGGCCATGGCCTTGCCGGAATGCGCGAGCGGGTCGCCATGTACGGCGGCACGGTGACGGCCGGGCGGCTGCCCGGCGGCGGGTTCCGCGTCCGCGCCTGGCTCCCGTGTCGGAAGACTGGTGACCGCGGCAGTGCGCCCGCCGGCCGGGTGACTACCCAGCCTGCCGGTCAGGCTACCCAGCCTGCCGGTCCGGCTACCCAGCCTGCCGGTCCGGCCGAAGAGACCGTCGAGGCCGCAGCGGCGGCGACGCCGTGACTCAGCCCGAGATGCAGCCCGGCCCCGCAACGCACAGCCCGATCAGGATCATCCTTGTCGATGACCAGGAACTGGTCAGGGCGGGCTTCCGGATGGTGCTGGACGCCCAGCCCGACATGCACGTCGTCGGTGAAGCCGCCGACGGCCTGGCAGCCATCGACCTTGCCCGCCGCCTGCACGCCGACGTGATGATCATGGATGCCCGAATGCCCCGGCTCGACGGCGTCGAGGCGACCCGGCGGATCCGCCAGGACGGCGACCTGCCCAGGGTGCTCATGCTGACGACGTTCGACCTGGACGAGTACGCATTCGCAGCCCTGAAGGCCGGCGCAAGCGGCTTCCTACTCAAGGACGTACCGCCCGAGGAACTGCTGTTTGCCATCCGCGCGGTGCACTCGGGCGACTCGGTGGTGGCGCCGTCCACCACCCGCCGACTCATCGACCAGTTCGCTGCGCTGCTGCCCGACGCCGACCAGGCCGGGTCCGCTCAGCTAGGCGAGCTGACGGAGCGAGAGCGCGAGGTGCTCACGCTGGTCGCCCAGGGTCTTTCCAACGCCGAGATCGCGCGCCGCCTGTTTCTGTCCGAGGCCACGGTCAAGACGCACGTTGGTCGCGTGCTCGCGAAGCTCGGTCTGCGCGATCGGGTGCAGGCAGTCGTGTATGCCTACGAGCACGGCCTTGTGCGAGCCGGCCAGCGCCCCTGATGTGACCGCGCGGAAAAGCTTGTCACGTTCCCGACAACCGCGCCCGCGCAGAGCCTGCCGCGCAGTAGTCTCCCGTTCGGTGCAGTTTATGTCGGGGTGTGCGCGATGCTAACGGCTCATAACTTTTCGTACGGGCTTGTCACGCCCGTGCTCGGCTATCTCATGTCCTGCCTCGGCGCGTTCCTGGGACTGCGGTGCACCTCCAGGGCGCGCGCAACCACCGGCCGCGAGCGGCTTCGGTGGCTGCTGCTCGCGGCGCTGTCCATCGGCACGACCGGCATCTGGGTGATGCACTTCATCGCCATGCTCGGCTACACCGTGCCAGGCCAGGTAATCCACTACAACGTGCTCATCACGATCGCCAGCATGGTCATCGCGGTCGTGGTTGTCGGGATCGGCCTGCTCATCGTCGGTTTCGGCGCGCAGAACTGGCGCACATTGCTGCTGGCCGGTACCTTCACCGGACTCGGCGTCGCGGCGATGCACTACACCGGCATGGCTGCCGTCCGGTTGTCGGGCCGGATGACCTTCAGTCCCGTGCTGTTCACGCTGTCGGTCGTCATCGCGATCGTGGCTGCGACTGCTGCGCTGTGGGCCGGGCTCAACCTGTCCGGTTTGCGCGCGACGCTCGGCGCCTCGCTCATCATGGGCGTGGCCGTGAGTGGCATGCACTACACCGGCATGGCCGCGCTGCACATGTGGCCCGAGGCCAGGGTCGGCGGGATGAACATGGCCGGCGGTGGCGCCACCGCCGAGAGCTTCCTGCTCCCGCTGCTCATCGGCATCAGCATCCTCGCGTTCATCATGACCGCGACCATCGCGCTCTCGCCGAGCGGCGACGAACTGCGCGAGGACGCCGCGCTGATGGAGCGAATCGAGGCCGCCCGCGACGGCGGGTATCCCGTCGCGCAGATGCCCGCGACCCCTGGCCAGCACCGGTCGGCCACGGTGGTCAGCCGCGGCACGCAGGCGCGCCGCCAGGCTGCGAGGAACGACCGCTCGTTACGGACCTGACGGGAGCCGCCCCGGTCCCGCTGACAGCGCTCGGGCCGGGGCCGAGCGGGCCCTCAGCTACCACTAGGCTGAGCTTCCGTGACAAACCCGCTAACCATCAGCACCGGCGCGGCCCGCACCGCAGCCGCGGACGCCCTTGTCATAGGGGTCATGCAGACCCCCGACGGCCCCGTTCCCGCCTCCGGCGCAGAGGATGTCGACGCCGCGCTAGGCGGGACGCTCGGCGAGACCCTTGCCGCGCTCGGGGCGACAGGCAAGCAGGACGAGCTGACGCGAATCGCCTCCGCCGGGCGACTGGGTGCTCCCCTCATCATCGCGGCGGGCCTTGGGCCTGTCGACACCCAGGAAGGGGAACGAGGCCGGCTCGAGTCGCTGCGCCGCGCCGCTGGCGCGGCCGTGCGGGCGGGGGCGGCCAGCAAGGCGGCCTCGGTAGCGATCAGCCTGCCGGCCAGGGACGAGGCCGAGACCGAGGCGGTGGCGCTCGGCGCCCTGCTCGGCGGCTACGCATTCCGGAAGTACCGCAGCGGCGATCCGACCAGCGCACCTGACATCACCGTGCTGTCTACGGTGGGCGCCGCCGCGGGTCGCGCGCAGGCGCTCGCGGACGCGATGACGCTCGTCCGCGACCTCGTGAACACCAGCCCGTCGCACTTGTACCCGGAGACGTTTGCAGCCGACGCCGAGCGCGTCGCACGCTCGGCCGGCGTGGAGTTCGAGGCACTCGACCAGACGACGCTGGCCAGCGGCGGCTACGGCGGCCTGACGGGCGTTGGCCAGGGCTCCGTGCATCCGCCGCGAATGGTGCGGCTGAGCTACCGGCACCCGGCCGCCACGAAGACGGTGGTGTTCTGCGGCAAGGGCATCACGTTCGACTCGGGCGGCCTTTCGCTGAAACCGCCCAAGTCCATGGAAGCCATGAAGTCGGACATGAGCGGCGCTGCCGCTGTCCTTGGCGCGGTGCAGGCGATCGCTGTCCTGAAGCTCCCCGTGAACGTGGTCGGCTACCTCGCGATGGCCGAGAACATGCCGGGTGGGCGCGCGCAGCGGCCATCTGACGTGATCACGATCTACGGGGGCAAGACGGTCGAGGTACTCAACACCGACGCCGAGGGCCGGCTGGTGCTCGCCGACGTGCTGGCGCGATCGGCCGAAGACGCGCCGGACGTGATCATCGACGTGGCCACCCTGACAGGCGCCCAGCTGGTTGCCCTCGGTCCACGGATCGCTGGCGTCATGGGCAGTAATGACGAGTTCGCCGCCGTCGTCGCCGCCGCCGCCCGCCGAGCTGGCGAGCAGGCCTGGCCCATGCCGCTGCCCCCGGAACTGCGCAAAGGCCTGGACTCCGCGGTGGCCGACATCGCCAACGTCACGGGCGACCGGCACGGCGGCATGCTGATAGGCGGGCTGTTCCTCAAGGAATTTGTGCCCGACGGCGTGCGCTGGGCACATGTAGACATCGCAGGCCCGGCCTTCAACGAAGGCGAGGCTTACGGATACACCCCCAAGGGCGGCACCGGAGCTGCGGTCCGGATGCTCGTCCAGGTCGCGGCTGACGTTGCCGACGGGCGCCTATAGCGGCAGGAGCCCGCGCGCCCCGGCGGCCTCGCGCCAGATAAGGACAAGGAGTTTTACGTGACGGACGCTGGCTTCGCCCCAGACCGCTACGACCTCGTCATCCTCGGCGGCGGCAGCGGCGGGTACGCATGCGCGCTGCGGGCGGCCGAGCTGGGTAAGCGGGTCGCGCTGGTGGAGATGGACAAGGTGGGCGGCACCTGCCTGCACCGGGGCTGCATCCCGACCAAGGCACTGCTGCACGCCGCCGACGTTGCTGACCTAGCTCACGACGGCCCCGCGGTGGGTGTGCTGTCGAGCGTTGGCGGGATCGACATGGCCGGCGTCAACGCGTACAAGGACAAGGTCGTGACGCGGCTGTGGAAAGGCCTGACCGGCCTGGTCGCCAGCCGCAAGATCGATGTCGTGGAGGGCGTGGGGCGGCTGGCCTCACGGACGTCGGTGCAGGTGGGTGACCGGCTCCTGACCGGGGAGCACGTGGTGCTGGCCACCGGGTCGCAGACCCGGACGCTGCCTGGCCTGGACATCGACGGGCACCGCATCATCACCAGCGAGCACGCCCTGCAGCTTGATCACGTGCCGTCCTCGGTCGTTGTCCTGGGCGGCGGCGTGATCGGCGTCGAGTTCGCGAGCGTCTGGCGGTCGTTCGGCGCCGAGGTCACCATCGTGGAGATGCTGCCGCATCTGCTGCCGACCGAGGAGGAGTCGAGCTCGAAGCTGCTGGAACGGGCGTTCCGGCGCCGGGGCATCGCGTTCAAGACCGGCGTGCGGTTTGAGAACGTCAAGGACAACGGTGACGGAGTTACCGTCCAGCTCGGCGACGGCGCAAGCATCGACGCGGAGCTGATGCTGGTGGCCGTCGGCCGCGGCCCGGTGTCGGCCGGCCTGGGTTACGAGGAGGCAGGCGTCGCTACTGACCGCGGCTTCGTACTGGTCGACGAGTACTGCCGCACCAACGTACCGACCATCTCAGCGGTCGGCGACCTGCGCCCGGGCCTGCAACTCGCCCACGTCGGCTTCGCCGAGGGCATTATGGTCGCCGAACGCCTGGCTGGACTCAATCCGCCACCGGTCGACTACGACGGCGTGCCCAGGATCACCTATTCCAGCCCCGAAGTCGCCGCCGTCGGCATCACGTCCGAGACGGCCGCCGCACGCGGCATCGAGTTCACCGATTTCACCTACGACCTCGCCGGCAATGGCAAGAGCCAGATCCTCCAGACCGCCGGCTCGGTCAAGGTGCTCGTCGAGGCCACCCCCGGCGCTGGCGCCCGAGATGGCTCCACCGGGCGCACTCTCGGCGTGCACATCGTGGGCGCGCGGGCGGGCGACCTCATTTCCGAGGCCCAGCTGATCGTCAACTGGGAGGCCACCCCCGCAGACGTGGCGCAGCTTATCCACCCGCACCCGACCCAGTCCGAGGCCATCGGCGAGGCGTTCCTCGCCCTGGCGGGGAAGCCGCTGCACAACCACGGCTGACCAACTAACCAGAGCGCTACAGTCGGATACACAACACAAAGGAGCTACGCGGAAGCCATGTCGGTCTCAGTATCGATGCCACAGCTCGGGGAGAGCGTCACCGAGGGCACTGTCACCCGCTGGCTCAAGCGGGAGGGCGAGCACGTCCAGGCCGACGAGCCGCTGCTCGAGGTGTCGACCGACAAGGTCGATACGGAGATCCCGTCCCCCGTGTCCGGCGTCCTGCGCGGCATCACTGTCGCGGAAGACGAGACCGTGGCTGTCGGAGCCGAGCTCGCCGTCATCGACGAGGACGGATCGGCCGCTGCCCCCCAGCCGCCCGCCGCACCGGCACCGCAGGCTGCGGCTGAGCCGCCTGCCGTGGCTGAGCCGCCCGCCGCCCAG
>JASHOE010000024.1 GCA_030041275.1 Streptosporangiaceae bacterium | reverse complement strand
GACGCGCTGCTGCTGGGCCGGAAGACCTACGAGGGCCTGTCCGCTGCCTACCTTGCGATGGCGGCCGAGCCAGGCCCGACGGCCGACTTCGTCGCCGCGATGAACGCGATCCCGAAATACGTCGCCTCGACCACGCTCACGCAGGTGGGCTGGAACGCGACGTTGCTCGGCACCGATGTCGCAACCGAGGTCGCCGCACTGAAGCAGCAGCCGGGAAAGTACCTGCTCAAGTACGGAACGGGGCCGCTGGACCGGGTCTTGCTCGCTCGTGGCCTCGTCGACGAGCTGCGGATCTGGGTCGTGCCGGTGACGACGGAACCTGGCCAGCGGCTGTTCGATGGCGTCGGTGAGATCAGCCTGAGGCTCACCCAAACCCATACCTTTCCCAGCGGCGTGGTCGTGCTGAGCTACGAGCCCGCCGTGGCCAGCGAGGCCGAAGGAGCAGACCGATGGGCGTAATCGTCGCCGACATCACCGTGTCCATCGACGGCTTCGTGACTGGGCCCGGTCCCGATCTGGAGCACGGGCTGGGTCGCGGTGGCGAGGCGCTGCATCGCTGGGCGTTTGCGGCTGACGACGAGGTCGACGCCGCAGTCCTGACCGAGAGCACCGCGGTGACCGGCGCCGTCGTGATGGGTCGGCGAACGTTCGACTTTGTCGACGGCCCGAACGGCTGGAGCGAAACCGAGGGATACGCGCCCGGCAAGCCGTTCCGGCCGCCGGTGTTTGTTGTCACCCACTCAGTGCCGCAAAGCCGGCGACTGACGACTCAGTTCACCTTCGTGACCGATGGCCTCGACGCGGCCATCAGCGCCGCCAGCGCCGCGGCCGGTGAGAAGAGTGTGGCCGTTATGGGCGGCGCCGATGTCGTCCGGCAGGCCGTCCAACAGCGACTCGTCGGCCGTCTTCGACTGCACATCGCGCCGGTCCTGCTGGGCTCGGGCACGCGGCTGTTCGACGGCGGCCCGCCGCAGGAACTGCACCAGGAACGAGTTCGGGCATCCGCGCACGCCACGCACGTGACCTATCGCGTCGCTGCGAGCAACGGCGGCTAACCCGCCGGCGTCGGCTAGCCGGGGCTCACGGCGTCGTGACGACCGGGCCCAGCGGGGCGGCCAGCGCCGCCAGTTCCGCGATCTGGGCGGGCGGGAAATTCGTCCAGGCCGCACTCGGGTCGCGGTCCTGGTGCACGTAGGTGTCGAGGAACCGCTGCCAGCGGCGCAGACCATCGATGGCGACGCCGATCGGCAGATCCCCTGCCTCGATCGCGTCGGCGAACTCGTCGAGGTCAAGCATGCGCTGGTGCCTGCCATCGGTGGGCACCATGAGGTCGATGTACAGGTCGCGGATGATGACCTCGCTCCCGCTGTCCTCCACGTGCAGCAGATCCACGTACCAGGTGGCCCGCTGCGGCCGGTCCGCGTCGATGCCGGGAGTCAGCTGCCCATCCGCGGTGATCATGAACTGCCAGGGCGGGAACGACAGTCCTACGCCGACGTCGGTGAGGATGTAGGCCCGCTCTAGGAGCGTCTGGCCTGGCCACGGCCGGAAGCGGTCGGACAGCGCGAACTCGTACGCCACCACGTTCCCCGACCGCAGACCGGGCAGCGGCCCGAACGGCGGGTCCTCGTGACCGAACGCCCCGCGCCACACCTCGACAGAATCCACCGGGTTAGTCTGCCGCACATCGCGCCGCCGCCGGCACCCTGTGCCTGGTGCTCGCGCCGCTTCCGTTACCGCAGACAGGTGCCTGCGGTGAGCCGCGATATCGCGTTGCCGCCCATCCACCCGGCGGCCTAGCCTCGGCCTGTGCGCGAGCGCCCCGCGGATATACGCGACAGCGACGTCGCCGCCGCGCTGGCTCGCGAGTGGGCGCTGACGGTGCAAGACGTCACCTACCTTCCCGTCGGGTTCGGCGGGTACCACTGGCTCGTCGTCGAGCAGACGGGCTCGCGCTGGTTCGTGACCGTCAGCGATCTGGCCGCGTGGTGGATGCCGGCCCTGCCGGCGGCGATGCAGACAGCGGCCTGGCTCGCCACCGAAGCCGGGCTTGAGTTCGTCGTCGCTCCAGTGCCGACGAGCGCTGGCCAGGTCGTCGCCTCCCTGGGCAGCCGGCATGCGCTCACGCTGTTTCCGTACGTCGACGCCGCGCCTGCCCACTTTGACGACCCGATCGACGACGGCGACCGGGCCGCGATCATCGACATGCTGGCCAGGCTGCACACCCAAGCCCCGAAGGGCATCCGGGTCCCCAGCCGACCACCTGAGCTGGCCAATCGCCAGGCCATCGACGAGGCTCTCGCCAGCCTGGACGTCCCCTGGAATGGCGGTCCGTACGCCGAGCCGGGCCGTGATCTGCTGGCCCGGTACGAACGGCCGCTGCGTCAGGCCTTCGCGCGATTCGACGAGCTGCTCGACCGCGTCCGCGAGGCTGGCGAGCCGTATGTCATCACGCACGGCGAGCCGCATCCCGGCAACCTGCTGCACACGCGGGCCGGGCTGTGCCTCGTCGACTGGGATATGACCGCGCTGGCCTGGCCGGAGCGAGACCTGTGGTGGGTGATCACCGGCGACCAGGACGCCGAACGGTACTCGCGGCTGACAGGGCGGACAGTGAACCAGGACGCGCTGGCCCTGTACCGGCTGCGCTGGGGCCTGGACGACACGGCCGAATTCCTGTCCGAGATCCGCGGTCCGCATGAGCGGACCGCCGACACCCTCATCTCCTGGACGGGACTCCAGGAGACCCTGGAGGCGATCGCGGACGGGCTGAAGACTCCGTAACGGTGGCTCCGGCTGCGTTGCGCCCCTCGGCTCGCACTCGTGCGGTGTCCCAGATGCCCGAATTCGGGCGAGCAGGCGGTCGTGCGATAGCCTCGGCGGAGTGCCGACGCTGCCGCCGCGACTGCGAGTGCTGCTGTTTTTCGTCTGCGGCCTGGTCCTCGTCGACACCATCTTCTTTACGGCGCTGACGCCGCTGTTGCCGCATTACGCGCACGTGGCGCACCTGAGCAAGGCGGGCGCCGGCGTCCTGGTCGCCGCCTACCCGTTTGGCACTCTGATCGGCGCCCTGCCCGGCGGCGTCCTGGTGTCCCGGCTGGGGGACCGGGCCGTTGCGCTGCTCGGCCTCTCGCTGATGAGCGCGTCCACGCTGGCGTTCGGCTGGACGTCGACGGCCTCGATCCTCGACGCGGCCCGGTTTGTTCAGGGCCTGGGCGGCGCCTGCACCTGGGCTGCGGGCCTGGCCTGGCTGGCTACCGCGGCACCGGCCGACCGGCGGGGCGAGCTGATCGGCACGGCGATGGGCGCAGCCGTCGGCGGGGCGCTGCTCGGCCCGGTTGTCGGCGCAGTCGCGAGCAAGGTCGGCACCGGCCCGGCGTTCTCGGCGGCGGCCGTGGGCGGCGGCTTGCTCATGATCGCCTCGTTCCTCGTCCCGAGCCCGGCCAAGGTCGAGCCGCAGCGGCTGCGAGACGCGCTTCCTGCGCTGCGTGATCCGCACGTCAGCGTCGGGCTGTGGCTCACCGCGCTGGCGGGAGTCTCGTTCGGGGTCGTGGACGTGCTGGCGCCGTTGCGGCTTGGCCGCCTGGGCGTCAGCGCGACGCTGATCGGCGTGACGTTCTTGGCGTCCGCCGCGATTGAGGCTGGCCTCGCCCCGATCACGGGTCGGCTCTCGGATCGCCGTGGCCCGTTCGTTCCGCTCCGGATCTCGCTGGCGCTCGCGGTCGCCGTCAGCTTGCTGGCACCGGTGGTGGCCCCTGCCGCGGC
Organism: Streptosporangiaceae bacterium; assembly: GCA_030041275.1. GTDB lineage: Bacteria > Actinomycetota > Actinomycetes > Streptosporangiales > Streptosporangiaceae > JAJYUU01. The sequence continues at coordinate 13,932 of JASHOE010000024.1, read as the reverse complement.
GCTCATCCCGCTGCTGATCGTCGGCATGCCCGCATACGGGACGCTGTTCACTCCCGCGCTGACGCTGGTCAGCGCCGGCGCGGATCGATTGCAGCTGAACCAGGGCCTGGTGTTCGGGATCGACAACCTGGCGTGGGCCGCGGGGCAGGGGATCGCGGCGGCGGCCGGCGGATCAATCGCGCAGGCCACCTCGGACCTTGTTCCGTACGCCCTGCTGGCAGCGGCGTGCCTGGCATCACTGCTCCTGCTCAGCCCGGTGGGACGGCGTGCGGCCGGCAGGGTGTTCGACCGCGCCACGGCCGCCGATGGTGTCTCAGCGGCGTTGTCAGGCGAGCAACACCCCTAGCGAGCACGGCGTCGCGGACGGTGAGCACCACGCGAAGCGAGGGGCCGAAGTCTGGGTGAACGGCGAGACATCTGTCAGCCAGGCCGGCCAGTCAAGCGCAGTGCCAAACACGGCGATCACCGCCGTCAGCGCCACCGCGGTCCACGCCACCGCCGCGGACTCCCACGCCAGCAACCCAACGAGCGCCAGGGTGAGCCCGGTCAGCACGAGCAGGGCAGGGACGCGGACTATTGCGGCGCCAAGCTCTCGGCGAGCTGGGCAGCGACGCCTGCTAGACCGCGTGCGGATACAGCAGCTTCAGGTCGCGCGCCGTGATCGCGAGGAGCGCAGCGATCCCGACGCAGCACGCGGGCAGCGTGACGATGTCCCGGCGGAAGGCCAGTCGCGCGAGCTCGCCGGTGCCGGCGAGACCATGCCTGAGCCGAGTGGCACTGGCGGACCCGCTCACGCGTCGCCACTGCTCATACCGGCCTTATACATCGCCGCGCCCAGCATCACAACGTCGTGAGACGTCTGCGAGGAGCACGCGTCGAGGGCTGCCGGGCGCGCCCGGTTAGCTGTTACGCTCAGCCGAGCAAGCGCTTGGTTGCACGACGCCGAGAAGCCGAGGGGTTGACGATGGGCCGGCTCGACGGGAAGGTGGCGCTGATCACCGGCGGCGCTCGGGGCATGGGTAAGTCGCACGCGCGTCACTTCGTCGCCGAGGGTGCCAGGGTCGTCATCGGCGACATCCTGGACGACAAAGGCAAGGAGCTCGCCGCCGAACTCGGCGAGGAGAACTGCCGCTACGTGTACCACGACGTGACGAGCGAATCAGACTGGGCCGCCGCCACCGCCGCCGCCGCCGACGCGTTCGGCACGCTGAACGTACTGGTCAACAACGCCGGCATCCTGCGGAACAAGAAGATCGCCGATATGACACTGGCCGAGTTCCGCGAGGTCGTCGATGTGAACCTGGTCGGCGAGTGGCTCGGCGTCAAGTCGGTGATCGAGCCAATGCGGCGAGCCGGCGGCGGCTCGATCATCAACATCAGCTCGGTCGAGGGATTCGCCGGCGCCGCCGGGCTGTCCGCGTACAGCGCCAGCAAATTCGGCGTCCGCGGCATCACCAGGTCGGCCGCGCAGGAACTCGGCAAGCTCGGCATCCGGGTCAACTCGGTGCACCCGGGCGGCATCATGACCACGATGACCGCGACGGCGTTCGAGGCGTTCGCCGACCTCGCCGACGAGGCTGGCGCGCGCTTCTTGCGCTCGCTGCCGATACCGCGGTTCGCTAAGTCCGCCGAGGTGTCGCCGCTGGTGGTCTATCTCGCGTCGGACGAGTCGTCCTACTGCACGGGGAGCGAGTTCGTCGTCGATGGCGGCATGCTGTCCGGACCTGGCTACTGACGAAGGAGGACCGCCGATGGCTGCAGACGCCGAGGTGAGTCTGGACGGCCGAGTCGCGATCGTGACCGGTGCCGGGCAGGGACTCGGCCGGGCGGAGGCACTGGCGCTCGCGAGCGCGGGCGCCAGTCTCGTGGTCAACGACCTGCCTGGGAACGCCCTCGATTCGGTCGCCGCCGAGATCACGTCCGCCGGCCATCGGGCGCGGATCGCCGGCGGAGACATCGGTGACTCGTCGACAGCGCAGTTGCTGCTGGAAACGGCCGTGAGCGAATTCGGCCGGCTGGACATTCTCGTCAACAACGCGGGTGTGCTGCGCGACCGGATGATCTTCTCGATGTCGGAGCAGGAGTGGGACCTGGTCCTGCGCACGCACCTGCGCGGCCACTTCCTGGCCAGCCGCGCCGCCACGGGCTACTGGCGCGAGCAGAGCAAGCAGACCGGCGGCGAGGTGTACGCGCGCGTCGTCAACACCTCGTCCGAGGCATTCCTGCTCGGCTCGCCCGGCCAGCCGAACTACTCGGCGGCCAAGGCCGGGATCGCCGCGCTCACCGTGGTGACGGCGCGCAGCTGCGCCAGGTATGGCGTGCGCGCCAACGCGATCTGCCCGCGCGGCCGGACGGCGATGACCGCCGACCTGATGGAACCCGCCCCCGAAGACGGGCCGGACCCGATGGACCCGCGGTATGTCGCACCACTGGTGACCTACCTCGCCAGCCCGGCTGCCGCGGGCATCAACGGCGAAGTGTTCGTCGTACACGGCGGAGTCGCGGCCGTTATGGCGCCGCCCACGATCAGGACTACGTTCCGCGCTGACGAGCACGGCTCGCCAGACGGGATGTGGACACTCGACTCGATCGCTGCCGCGCTGGCGCGATTCGAGACGGGTTCGTCGGGTGCAGGTTTCGCGTGCGACGACACGATGGCACTGGCGAGTGAGACGATCGGCTTCCGGTCGGCGGGCGGGCGCTGATGCCCAAGCAGCGCGACCGGGTGAAGATGACGCCCGACGAGGTGACGCAGCTGCTCGCGAGCTGCCGGAAGGTGCAGCTCGCGACCATCGGCCCAGATGGCTTCCCGCATCTCGTCACGATGTACTACACCCTGGTCGACGGCAAGGTCGCGTTCTGGACGTACCGCACGTCGCAGAAGGCGCTGAACCTCGCCCGCGACCCGCGGATCACCTGCCTGGTAGAGACCGGCGAGGCGTACTTTGACCTCCGCGGCGTGGTCGTTCAGGGCGAAGTCGAGACGATCACCGATCCGGACGAGGTGTACAAGCTCGGCCTGGCCATTGGCGCCGTGGTCGCCGGCGGTCCGGCGGGCGCGGACTCCTCGGCCGCGGCGGACGCCGTCAACGAGTACGTCGCGAACGCCGCCAGGAAGCGCTACGCCTACCTCGTCGAGCCGCAGCGGGTGATCTCCTGGGACCACACCAAGCTGCTGCCTGGCTGAATGTCAGCCTGGCCGCAGCGGGTGATCTCCTGGGACCACACCAAGCTGCTGCCTGGTTGAGTGTCAGCCTGGCCGCAGCGGGTGATCTCCTCCGACTGCGCCAAGCTTCTGCCTGCTGCCGCCTGGCTTGGAGCAGCAGGCAGACCGCTGCCGCTCGCGGGCGGCTCCCGTTGGTGCTGCCTATCCGCGCCACTCCGGCAGTTGCTGCAGCGCCCACGTGTTGCCGTCGGGATCGGCGAACGTCACGAACGAGCCCCAGGGCTGCACGTCAATCTCGCTGGCGTCGACGCCGTGCTCGATCAGTGCGTCGCGGGCTACCGCCACGTCCGCCACTACCACCTGCACGCCGCGCTGCGAGCCTGGCGGCATATCGGTGATCCCGGTGCCGAGCACCACCGAGCACGCCGAACCGGGCGGAGTCAGCTGAACGAACCGAAGGTTCTCATTCACCTGGTGGTCGTGGTCGGGATTGAAGCCCACCTGGTCTACGTAGAACGACTTGGCGCGGTCTACGTCGGACACGGGGATGGCCACAAGCTCGATCTTCCAGTCCATGCCCGTGACGCTATACCCGTGGTCTGACACTCCAGCGTGCCCGGCTCACCCCTACCAGGCGTGACGAGCCGCTCAGCGCGGTGGTCACGCTATGTGGGGTCGGGCCACGTGTCGTCGGCCAGCTGGGAGCCATTCATATCGACAACGCTCGCGCCCATGGCCGCGAGCGTTGCCATCGATGCGCGGTAGTGATGGCTGCACAGGAGGAGGTCGGCGTCGGTCTGCCTGCCGTTCGCAGGCGGGATGACCACGACGACGGTGGGCGGTGCGGGGCAGCAGCAGGCGCGATCGTAGCGGCGGGCCGGCGTGACGGCGATGGCTGGTTCCTCGGCGGCCGGCTGCTCGTCGGAGGTCCTCTCGGTCCGGCCGCGGCGGCTGCGGTAGCTCGGGTGCTCGCTCATCGACATGCCCTCACTATCGCGCGTGGCAGCGAGACCATTACAGGGCCGAAGCTACCGCACTTGGCCGGGCCGATGGTCCTGACTTCTGAGTCTTACCGGTTCGCGCAGCTAGGGCGTCCGACTGGCGTCGATCTGGTCGAAGTCGCCGTAACCGTTGCGCGCGCCGCCGCCACCGGACCACTGCCACATGAGCGCGTATTTCGAAGCGCTGGTCTGGCCGCCGAAAAACTGCGCGCACGTGCTGGTGCCTGACAGGCACCAGCCATCGGGACGATTGCTGAGGCTGCTGGTCAGACCGGTGTAGGTCCACTCGTAGGTATTCGGAATGCTCGCGTTGGCGGGGTTCGTGCCGAAGATCGTGGTCCAGATGGCGGGTGCGGAGTAGACGCCGGCCTCGTACGACGAGTGACTGGTCAGGTAAGCGGCGAAGCCGTCGAGGTCGGCCCGATCAACGCTCGGGGGCACTGACGACTGCCGGACCGTGCCGCTGCACGCCGATGTGTAGACGGTGGTCCAGCCGTTGTCGGGTGCCGGCGTGTAGTTCGGCGCGTCGCCGGGCAGCTCTACGTCCATGAAGATCACCGGGTAGTTCACCGGTGTCGGCGTGTGGCCTAGGTCGGCCAGCGCTTCGGCGGCCTGCGCGGCGCCCCAGGCGGTGGCTTCCTGCGTCGTGCCGTTGTAGTGAGGGTCTACGCCCGGCCCGGCCATGAACCAGTAACCGGCCACCCCAATGCCGGCGTGATAGGTCAGAAAGTTCGCCCGCGCGTTCGCGCTGTCGGTGCTCGACCAGACGACAGTGCCGCCACAGTTCTGCCAGTTGGCCCAGTTCCCGATCATGCCGACGTAACCGCCGTAGGCGCCGCCGATTGCAGGCTCCCCGTACGGCGCGGGGTCAGAAGCAGCGACGTAGCTGCTGTCGGTCCCGTACCAGAAGCCGCCCGGGGCGTCGCCGGACGAGATGGTCGCGGTCTGCTGGCCCCCAGGCTCTGCCGAGGCGGGCGAGCTTGAGCTCGGCACAGTGCCGGGCGAGGTGGTCGCGGCCTGTCGGCCGGGCGTCCCCGCAGCGGGCGAGCCGGACGCCGCCCCTGTGCCGGCCGAGACGGACGCCTGTCGGCCCGGCGTGCCTGCCGCAGCGCGCGAGCCGCACCCGCTGACGACGCCGAGCAGCACGGCGAGTCCGGCAGCGGCTGCCCCAGCGGTCAGCGCCCGCTTGTCCCGAGGTGCCAGCGGCACGCGGTCACATCCTTCCCGGGACTGTCGCGACGCCGGCCAACCGCTGGCCCGCTGTGCCGCGATCCCGGTCCCTTAAGACTGGGCAAGGACCGCCGCGGTTGAAATTTTCGGCTTCCGAATCAGGATAAATCATGTATTTGACTGCGAATCGACAACCGGCGAAAGAAATTCTCCCGGCATGTCGATTCCGGGGGCGCTCATTCGACGCTCGGGTGGAAGCGGCCCGCACATCGGCAGGCCGGGAGCGTCAGGAAGGAGACGGGCGATGAAGTTTCTCTGCTACACCATGGGTGACCCCAACGCGCCGATCGACCCGCCCAGCCCGGAGATGTATCAGCGGATGGGCGAGTTCATGGAAGAAGCCACGAAGGCCGGCGTGCTGCTGGCGACCGGCGGGGTGACGCCGCTGAGCGACGCGGTCAAGGTCACGTACGCCGACGGCGAGTTCACCGTCCTGGACGGCCCGTTCGCCGAGGCGAAGGAGCTCGTCGGCGGCTGGGCCCTGCTGGAGTGCCGGGACAAGGCCGAGGTCGTCGAGTGGACCAAGCGGTTTCTCGTCATCGCGGGGCACACCGGCGAGAGCACGATCCGGCCGGTCATGGGCGGCTGACCAGTGCCGCGGGGACCGGCGGGGGCCGGTCCCCGCCCCGGTCTGCCGAGAGCAGCCACGCCCTGGACTGGCCGAGTTGCTCAGTCTTGGCGGCGGTGGTGTGATCGGGCGGTGTGACGGACGCCAGGACGCAGGCCGCGATCGAGACCGTCATCCGGATGGAGTCCGCCCGGCTCATCGCGGGGCTCGCCCACTACACCCGCGACATCGGCCTCGCGGAGGACCTGGCTCAAGACGCCGTCGTCGCCGCGCTCGAGCAGTGGCCGGCCGACGGAGTTCCGCGGAACCCAGGCGCGTGGCTGATGACGGTGGCCAAGCGCCGCGCCATCGACGAGTTCCGCCGCAGCGCCGAATTGCAGCGTAAATATGCGCAGATCGGCCGCGCGCTCGCGGCCGAGGGCGAGGCGGTGACGCCGGACTTCGACCGCGTGTTCCGCGACGAGATCGACGACGACCTGCTCAGACTGATCTTTACCGCGTGCCATCCCGTGCTGCCGGTCCCGGCGAGAGTCGCTCTCACGCTGCGGCTGCTCGGCGGCCTGACAACCACTGAAATAGCCCGCGCGTACCTGGTGCCGGAGCCGACCATCGCGCAGCGCATCGTGCGAGCCAAGAAGACCCTCGCGCAGGCAGCGGTGCCCTTCGAGGTGCCTGGCCAGCAGGAGCGCCCGGCGAGGCTGGCCTCGGTGCTTGAGGTGATCTACCTGATCTTCAACGAGGGCTACTCGGCCACTGCCGGTGACGACTGGATGCGGCCCGCGCTCTGCGCCGAAGCCGTCCGGCTTGGCCGGGTGCTCGCCCAGCTCGCGCCGGGCGAGGCTGAGGTGCACGGCCTGGTGGCGCTGCTGGAGATCCAGGCGTCGCGGATCCCGGCGCGTACTAACCAGACGGGTGAGCCGGTGCTGTTGCTCGACCAGGACCGGACCCGCTGGGACCGGTTGCTGATCAACCGCGGGCTCGCTGCCCTGGACAAGGCCGTCAGTCTGGGCGGCGAGCGCGGGCCGTACACCCTGCAAGCTGCGATCGCCGCGTGTCACGCCCGGGCGTTCCGCGCCGCCGAGACCGACTGGCCGCGCATCGTCGGCCTGTACGCCGTGCTCGTCGACGTGATGCCGTCGCCGGTAGTTGAGCTCAACCGCGCGGTCGCAGTCGCGATGGCCTACGGTCCGCAGGCCGGCCTCGACGTCGTCGACCAGCTGGCGGCCGAGCCTGCGCTGCGAAATTACCATCTGCTGCCCAGCGTCCGCGGTGACCTGCTGCGCAAGCTTGGCCGGAATTCCGAGGCGCAGGCCGAGTTCGAGCGAGCCGCCGCGCTGACGGGCAACGAGCAGGAGCGACGGCTGTCTGAGCGGCGGGCCAGCGAAGCGGCCGCCGAATCCGGCGGCAATGAGGCACCTCGCGCCTAGGCGTTCCGCTGTGGCGCACCCCGCGGTGCGATCATGGAAGCGTGACAGGCGATAGCACGACCACGACGGCGAGCTTTGCCCGGCGGTTTGCCGCGGTGCGCTCGGCGGCGGGACCGCTGGTATTCGGGCTGGACCCGTCGGCCGACCTGCTCGACTCCTGGGGACTCGGCGACAACGCAGACGGCCTGGACCGGTTCGCCGACATCGTGCTGGCCGCCGCCGACGGGCCGGTTGGGCTCGTCAAGCCGCAGTCCGCGTTCTACGAGCGGCACGGCTGGCGCGGGGTGCGCACGCTGCAGCGGCTCGCGGGCAGCGCACGCGACGCGGGCCTGCTTGTCATCCTGGATATCAAGCGCGGTGACGTCGGCACGACCAACGACGCCTACGCCGAGGCGTACCTGGGCAAGGGCGCGCCGCTGGCGGCTGACGCGATCACCGTGCATCCCTACCTTGGCGTCGGCGCCATGCGCACGTTCGTGTCCAGGGCCGCGGAGTCGGGCAGCTGCCTGCTGATCGTCACCCGCTCGTCTAATCCCGATGGCCGGCGGATCCAGACCGCGGTCGCCGCGGACGGCGTGAGCGTCGAGCAGCAACTGCTGCGCGAGATCGGCGCCCTCAACACAAGGCTGGCGCCCGGCGAGATCGGGCCCGTCGGGGCCGTCATCGGCCCGACCCAGGTGCAGCCTGAACTCGACCTCGCGGCTGCGAGCTGCGTGTTCCTGGCTCCAGGCGTCGGGGCCCAGGGGGCGACGCCTGCCGACGTGGCCGAGGTCTTCGCGACGTGCCCAGACCGCGTCATGCCGAGTGCGTCGCGGTTGCTGCTGTCCGCTGGTCCTGACATCGGCCGGCTGCGCGACGCGGTGTCAGCGCTCGCGGCCGAGTTCCGCACGATTCTGGCTGGCTGACCGGCACCTGGCGAGGCGGCCATGCAGGCATCGACGCGGGCGGCCCGGCAGCGTGCTGCCGGGCCGCCCGCGGGATGAACGACGTGCGTTCCCTCCTTGTTTTCGTCAGGCGCTGTAGCCAGGGATCCCCGTGCCCGCAAGGGTGGTGCTCACGTGCAGGTACACCGGGCCGGCCTTGCCGCAGGCCGCAACCGAGAACGGAATGCTCAGCGAGTAGTAGTCGCCGGGCGCGTACACCCGCAGCGTGTTCGCGGTAACCGGCTGGCAGGCGGACGGCGAGAAGTTGTACACGTTGGTGATCTGCAGAATGGCGTGCGACGTCGCGCCGGGCTCGAGCAGCACGAGCGTGGACCGGTGCGAGGGGGTTCGCGCGGCGGCGCTGCCGTCCTGATGGCCGGAGCTCAGCGCGGACACACCCGGATACCCGTACAGCGTGCACGCCTGGCCGGAAATATTGGACACCTCAAGCTCGTAGTACGTGCTCCCGGCGGCACCGCTTCCCGGCACGCCGAGCCACGCGCGCAACTCGTCCTGGTAACAGCGGTGCGCGGCGGCCGTGCTCGCGACTGTGCTCGAGCCAGCCGAGGACGCGAGCGCCACCGTGGGCAACGCAACCGCAGTGGCGCCGATAGACGCGGCAATGATGCCGCGGCGCAGGCGAGATGTCAGAGTCATGGCGAGCCTCCTGGTCGTTAGGACTGACATCCGCTACGACGTCGGAGCTAGCCAAATCGTTGGACTACGCGCTTTGCGGGGCGAAGGCGAACAGCCGCTCGGTGGGCAGCCGTCTGGGGGACAGACCGTCGGTGCCTGAGCGAGATGGCGCATCGGCCGGCCAGCGGTGCACGCCGACGCTGAGCACGCCACCGGCATCGGGCGAGGCAAACGCGTGCTCGTCGAAGCCAGCGTCGGCGAACCACTCTCGCAGGCGCGGGGTGATGTCCGGCGGTCGCCGGTGCCGGGTCCAGATCACGGTGCAACCTGGTGCGCACAGCGCTGGCGCCGCAGCGATCGTCCCGGCGATGTCGGTCTCGCTTACGTTGCCGAAGATGCCGCACAACATCAGCACGTCCGCCGGGAGCGCGTCGGCGTAGCCGGTCGCAATGGCGGCATCCGCCTGGCGTACCTCGACGCAGGCGAGGCCGGCCTGTGCTGCGCGCTCTGCCGCCAGCCGCGCATTCTCCGGATCAAGCTCGACGAGCACCGCGCGCACATCGGCCTGGCGCGGATGCCCGGGCAGCACGCCGATCACGTCGTGCGCCTGGCCGGCACACAGACTCACGACGCTCAGCGGCCCCGGCGGGGCAGCGGTGAGCGCGTCCGACAGGTGCCCCTGGACCATCGCCAGCCGGCTGTTCAGCAGCGAGTCCGGATCGGCATACCCGTCGTGCCACCGGGTCCAGTCGATGCTCACGCGGATGGTCGTCGCGGCAGCCCGAGCGCCGCGGCCAGCTCGGCGTACTGCGGCACCGGATCCGCGCCCGACTCGGTCAGCAACTGGATGCACACGTGGTCAGCGCCCGCCTCAAGGTGCGCGGTCAGCTGTGCTGCGACCTGCTCCGGGCTGCCGTGCGCGACGAGCGCGTCGATCAGCCGGTCGCTCCCGCTGTCTGCCAGGTCGGCGTCGGTATAGCCCAGCCGGCGCAGATTGCTGGTGTAGTTGACCAGGCCCAGGTACGGGACGCGCACCCGCCGGGCGCCGAGAGCGCGCCCGTGCTGCGGGTCGGGGTCGATGACCGCCTTATGCTCGGGGGCGAGCAGCAAGTCCGGGCCGAGAATCGCGCGGGCCTCCTGGGTGTGCTCAGGCGGTACCAGGTACGGGATGGCGCCGGCCGTGCGGTCGGCCGCCAGCCGGAGCACGCGGGGACCGAGCGCTGCGAGGACAAGCCTTTCAGCGGGAACGCCCGCCGTCAGGAGCTGGTTCACGTACGTCGCGAGCGTGTCGTAGGGACTGGCGTATTCCGGCGTCGCCTCGCGGTGGCCAGCGCCCACGCCGAGCACGAACCGGCCAGGGTGGCTGGCATCGATGCGGGCGAACGACCGGGCGACGGTGGCCGGGTCGCTCTGCCACATGTTCACGATGCTGGTGCCGACGGTCAGCGTGCTGGTCACGGCCAGCAGCTGGTCCACGATCTGCAGGTCGGCGGCGGGAGAGCCGCCGAGCCAGACCGCGCCGTAGCCGAGCCGTTCGAGGTCGCCCGCGAGCTCGGGTGTGACCTGCGGCGCGCCTCGCCAGACGCCAAACGGTCCGAGCTGCGCTGCCAGCTTTGCTGTCATCTGCTCTCCTCTCGTGGCCACTCACGCGTGCGAACCAGCCGGGTGCAGCACGTGTTCCCGGCGGGCGAGCTAGATGCCGATCACGTCACACACGAGCTCCATCTGCTCGTCGAAGAATTCTGTCCTGGCTTCGATCACCCCGGTCAGCTGACCGTTGAGCTCGAAGCTCACGGTGCCGAACAACTGGAGCCAGCCCGTCATGGCGCGGTGCAAGAGCTCCGCGGGCAGTCCCGGCGCGACCTGCGCGATGATCGCGGACAGGTCCGCGCGAACGGCCGGGCTTAGTCGCTGCCGGTCGGCGGGGGTCGGCGCGATGGCCCCGGCCGCGTACCCGTCGGCCATGATGTCGACGAGCACCAGTGAGCTGCGGGCTGCGGCGGGGACGGTGTCCTGCGGGGCCTGGTAACCGGGAACCGGGCTGCCGAACAGCAGCGCGTACTCGGCCGGGTTCGCCAGCGCCCAGCCGCGGACACCGCGCGCGGCTGCCAGCCATCGCCCGCGCAGGTCGGCCCGGTCGGTCACGGCGGCGTCGGCTGCCTCGACGGTGGCGCCCAGTGCGTTGTACGCGTCCACGATCAGCGCGGTCAGCAGGTCATCCCGGCTGGCGAAGTACCGGTACAACGCCGAGGAGACCATGTCCATGTCCCGTGCGACCGCGCGGAGCGACAGGTTGGCCCCCTCGGTCTCGAGGTGCTGCCGGGCCACGGCCTTGATCTCGCTGATCATCTCGGCCCGCACCCGGGCCCGGATCGATCCTGCTGGCATGTCAGAGATTATTGCACACATTCGAGAGCAGTGCTCTTGCAAGGCTAGACAGAACATGCAAGACTAGTGCTCGTAAGCGAGAGCAGTGCTCTCAACAGTATCCCTCAATGAGGAGCACACCATGGCTAAGCAGGTCATCGTCGGGGCCGGGGCAATCGGATCTGCGACCGCGCTACTGCTCGCCGAGCGCGGCGACCAGGTTCGCCTCGTTACGCGCCGCGGAACAGGGCCGGAGCACCCCGGCATCGAGTTGGTCGCCGCCGACGCGACGGACGCAGCCCGGCTCACCGAGATCACCGGGGGAGCCGCGGCGCTGTACAACTGCGCGAGCCCCCTGTACCACCAGTGGTTCACCGACTGGCCGCCGCTGGCCGCCGCCCTCCTGACGGCGGCTGAGCGCACCGGCGCGGTGCTCACGGCCATGAGCAATCTGTACGGCTACGGGCCAGTCGACGGTCCGATCACGCCGCAGCTACCGATTGCAGCGACGCATCCGAAGCTCCGGCTGCGCGCCGAGATGTGGAACGACATGCTCGCCGCGCACCAGGCAGGCCGGATCAGGGCCGTCGAGGTCCGCGCGAGCGACTACATCGAGGCAAACTCGATCCTGTCCACCGTCATCGGGAAGGCAGTGCTCGCGGGCAAGCGGGCGTACGCGCCCGGACCGCTGGACGTGCAGCACAGCTGGACATCCATCCACGACGCTGCGCGCACGCTGGTAACTGTCGCGGCCGACGAGCGGGCTCACGGCCAGGTGTGGTTCGCGCCGGCAAACCCGCCGCTCACCGTCCGGCAGCTCGCGACCAGGTTCGCCCAGGCGAATCACGCGCCGCGCGCGCGAGTGACGCCCATCCCGTATCCCGTCATGTGGACTAGCGGGCTGTTCTCGCCGCTGATCAAGGAGCTGCGGACGACGCGGTACCAGTTCACCCGGCCATTCGTCGTCGACGCCAGCGCCACGACCGAGGCGTTTGGCCTCACGCCGATCCCGCTGGATGAGGCGCTGCGGGATGCCGCGGCCCGGCTGCGTGCGTGACCGGGCGCTGACCGCCGGGCGGCCGGATCCGCGGGGGCGGTCCGGCCGGAATGTCCGTCGGCCCGGGCCCGTTCCCGGTCCCGTGAACGGTCGCGTAGGCCACTTCGCGACCCCTAGATCGTTGATCGGTATTTCGTGGCTGGTGGGAGGGCCGCGCGGCGACACGCCTTAGGGGTGCGTGACCTGCCGCTTCTTGGTAGGACTTGACCGGGCGTCTGCTCAGGCGTGGCCGTTCTCGCTGAGCACGGTCTGCAGCGCTTGCCGGAGTCCGGCCGCTCCGGCGTCGCCTAGCGTCGCAGTGAAGTCCCGCTCGGTCTCGGAGTACCGGCTCTCTGCCTGCCGGAATACCTCCCAGCCACGGTCGGTGAGCGCGATGATGTTGCGCCGCCGGTCTTGTTCCGAGGGCCTGCGCACGACGATTCCCTGGCGTTCGAGCGCGTCGAGGAGCGCGACCATCGAGGTGCGGTCGACGCCTAGCACGGCCGCGGCTTCCTGCTGTGACTGCGCTTCCCCGCTTGCGATGACCCTGAGCACGCCGAGGTCGCGAACGGTCAACCCCACGTCGGCGAGCGCGGCCTGCGCCCGGTGCTCCAGCGCGAGGTGCGCGTGCTTGAGGAGATAGCCGAGCACGTCGTCACGCGCGCGGACCTGGCCCGCTGCTTCAGAACCCGGCCTCGACACCCCCGAATAATAGCAGTAGACTGACCGTCAGTTATACTGATGATTTGTTACACTGACGGAAGGAAGGCGATGATTCTCGTCACCGGAGGGTCCGGGTTCATCGGCTCCCACACCGTGCGCGCACTGCACGGCCTCGGCGAGCCGAGCGTCGTGATGCAGCGCCGCAGCGGCCAGGTCCCCCCGCAACTCGCGGACCTGCCCGTCGCCGCGGAGCAGGCCGACGTCGCCGACCTGGGCGCACTGCGGGCAATCGGCGAGCGCCACGAGATCACCGGCATCGTGCACCTCGCAGGCTACCCCGCGCCGCGGGGCACGGCCGGGGGCATCGATGCCACCCAGGGCCTGCTCGACGGGCTCCTCAACATCGCCCGCGTCGCCGCGGAATGGGGCGTGCGCCGCGTCAGCCTCGCCAGCACGCTCGGGGTCTACGGCGGCATCCAGCACAGCGGCCCGCTGACGGAGGACCTGCCGGTTCTCCTGACCGCCCCGCACCCGATCCCGCGGTCGAAGAAGATCGCCGAGCTTCTCGGGGAGCAGCTCGCGGAGGCGACCGGCACGCAGATCGTCAGCCTCCGGATCTCCGGCACCTGGGGCCCCCTCGGCCACGAGGACCCGTTCTTCGCCGCGCCCGCGCTCATCCACGCAGCAGCCAGCGGCAAGCCCCTGGACCTGTCCGCCCTGCTCATCCCGCCGCACCTCGGCGACGGGCTCGACTTGTGCTACGTCAAGGACACCGGCCGCGCGATAGCCCTGATCCAGCTCGCCGGCCATCTCCGGCACCGCACCTACAACATCGCGTCCGGGCGGGTGACCACGAACGCAGAGGTGATCGCGGCGATCCGCGAGGCCGTGCCCGAAGCCGAACTGAGCCTCCCG
>JASHOE010000023.1 GCA_030041275.1 Streptosporangiaceae bacterium | reverse complement strand
AGCCAGCGCGGGGCGTCGGCCGGGCTCAGCTCCTCGGGTGGTGGCGCGACCCCGGCGGGCGCCAGCGCCGCGGTCACGTATCGCCAGAACCGCGTCGGGTCGACGTCATCGGCGTCGAGCGTGACCCAGCCAGGACGCCGGGCCGCTGGGCGGGCGGCGGCCCACTGCGCGGCAGCCATGGTCTTGCCTGCGCCCGGTGGGCCGGTGATCAGCGCAACAGGGGAGCTGACCGCGGCGTCGACGCGCGCGGTGACCCTGGGCCGGGCGAGCACGGCCACACCCGGCCGCGGTATGCGCAGCTTGTTGGCAAGCAATGCTCCCGCCGCGCCCTGCCGTGTCAAGGTCGCGCCCGAGCCGCCGACGACGCTCGTCATCGCCCCCCCGATGTAGCCCCGATAAACCTCGGCGACAACAGACAGGAACTGGCCGAATCCTTCCGCGCTGCTCCCGCCGTCACCCGCCGCGGTGAAACTGCAGCTCAACGCCCGATAGGCGGCATACCCTGGCGGGCCGGCGATCAATCAGAGCGACCGGGTTTGCCGGTAATGCGGCCGCTCCAGCCGGGATCAGCGGCCCCGCACGGATCACCCCCGCCGGGTGATGCCCATGCCGCCACGCCATCCGTAGCGTCCTTTAGAGAACCCGGGCAACCGGTCAGCAAGCGGGCGGCCGCTGCCTGTTCGCAGGTAGCGGCTCGTCTGGCCTGCAGGCAAGGTCAGAGGGGAGTGGCTTCATGAGGAGAGCACACGACAAGTCCTCGGGCTGGCAGGAAGACCAGACAGGCCAGACCGGGCAGCAGGCCGGTGCGACGGGTACCGGGCCCGGCACGGCGGCTGGCGCCGCGGCGACGGGCGGGTCCCAGGAGCAGTACCAGACGAGCGGTAACCAGGAGCAGTACCGCACGACCACCACGACGAGAAGTTACGAGGGACGCACGCAGCCGGCCGGGGCCTATGGCCGCACTGAGCCGGCGCCGGGCCCACAGGGCTACGGCCGCACCAGCATGGAGACCGGAACCAGCACCGCGCACGGCGGTCTGTTCCTCGTGCTGTCGGGGCTGCTGACCTTCCTCGCCGGGCTCGCGTTCGTCGTGCGGAGCAGCTTCTACCATGCCAACGGCCTGTACGCCTACAACTGGGGCATCAAGTCCTGGGGCTGGGTGCTGTTCGGGCTCGGCATCGTGACCTTCGCGGTGGGGGCGAGCCACCTGCTCGGCCTCCCGTTCTCGCGGTGGGTCGGCATCGTCATGGCGGTGCTCACGACGGTCGCAGGCTTCATGATCATCGCGTTCTACCCGCTGTGGGGCATCATCATCGCCGCACTGGGCCTCGCGGCCCTGTGGGGCTTGGCGCACGGTGCGGAGAGCCGGGAGCGCGAGCGCCGGGCGGCGGAATACGAGCGCCAGCGCCAGATGATGTAGCGCTTCGCAAAGCCGCCAGCCTCGCCTGGCCGCGGTCAGCGAGCCCCGTCCCGACCATCAGGGACGGGGCTCGTCCCGTCTCGTCCCCGCCTGCATCCGGCGCGTGGCACGCGATCGGAGGAAGCCAGTCACGATGCCCGCGGCCAGGCCGATAAAGACCAGGTTGAACACCATCTGCACGGTCACTGCCGCGCGAGCTAGCTGGCCGGCGGCGTGCACGTCCCCGAATCCGACGGTGCTGAGCGTGCTGATGGTGAAGTACAGCGCGTCGGTTTTGGTATGCAGCTCGGCGAACTGACCAGGCAGCACGGCGACGGAGTCGTCGCACCAGGAGAAGAACAGTACGGTCAGGACCAGCAGCAGGACGAGGCCCCGGATCCGGGCGGCCTCGCCAGCTCGGAGCAGGCGGCGGATCGCGAGCGTGATGAGCAGGCCGAGCACGACCACGCCACAGCTGAACAGCACCACCCAGGAGGCTTCGCGCATTCGGCCAGGGATGGGCACCGCGAAGTAGACGGCCGTCGCCAGCACCACGAGCCCGACCGTCACCGCGAGGTGCCTGCCATCTTGGGCGCTGGAGCTGGCGCTGCCGGGCGGCTGCATCCGCCGATTGTGGCATGCGCGCGCACGAGCAGCGGCAGACCTCCCCGTGTCGGCACGCGCCGCCGTGGCCTGCCGCTGCAGGTGAGGAGATTCCCCCTGCTCGCCCGCCGACGCCACCCGTAGCGGGCTATGTGGTGTTGTGCGTGCCCGGCGGCGATCCCGGCGCCGTTAGCCCGGACGCAGCCCGAGCAGGGCAATGATGTCGGCTGCCAGCTGACCGGCGGGCTGGTCGCCGGTCGGGACCGGATGGACCCGGCTCTCGCTGGGATCCGGCGGCTCCAGCGCAGCGTACTGGCTGGCCAGCAGGGGCTCGGCGAAGAAGTGGCCGTGCCGGGTGAGCACTCTGCTCTCGTCCTGCTCGCGGGTGATCATGAGGAACACCATCACCGCTTGCTCGCGGCCGTCGAGCAACTCGTCCCGATAGCCGCGTTTGAGGGCAGAGCACGCCAGCACGGCCGACTGACCGGTGGCGATGATGTCGTCCATCCAGGCAGTAATGGCGGCCAGCCACGGTTTGCGGTCGGCGTCGGCCAGCGGCAGGCCGGCCCGCATCTTCGCAATGTTCGCCGCCGGGTGGAACGAGTCGCCGTCGGCGAATGTCCAGCGCAGCCGCCTTGCCAGGTGCTGGCCGACGGTGGTCTTGCCGCTGCCGGCCACGCCGGCCACCACCAGGATCATCGACAGCCGAGCCTAGCGTGCAAGGCTTGCGGTCAGCGCACGCGAGTCAAGGGAGCAACGCATGTCCGCTCAGCAGGTAGACGCGCTCGTCATATTCGGTGCCACCGGCGACCTGGCCAAGCTGGAAACCTTTCCGGCCCTGGTCGGCCTCGTGGACCGCGGGGTCCTCAATGTTCCCGTTGTCGGGGTGGCCAAGAGCGGCTGGGGACTTGACCAGTTTCGCGACTACGCCACAGCGTCGCTGCGGCTGAACAACATGGATCCCGCCAGCCCGGCGGCGAGCCGGATGCTCGGCCTGCTGCGCTATGTCGACGGCGATCTTGACGACCCGGCCACCTACTCGGCGATGAGCGCCGCGATGGGCGAGGCACAGCGCGTGCTGTACTACCTGGAGGTGCCGCCGTCGCTGTTCGCGCGCGTCGCCGGCGGCATCGCGACCGCCGGCCGGGCCGCGAACGCCCGGGTCATGGTGGAGAAGCCATTCGGCACCGACCTGGCTAGCGCGATCGCGCTGAACCAGACCATGCACGGCTACTTTCCTGAAGAGGCCATCTACCGAGTAGACCACTGGCTGGGACTGGAGCCGGTAGAAAACCTGCTGTATGCGAGGTTCGCGAACTCCGTCATCGAACCGCTGCTGAGCCGTGAGCACGTGTCGAGCGTCCAGATCACGATGGCCGAGGCGTTCGATGTCGCTGACCGCGGCAGTTTCTATGACAAGACCGGCGCGATCAGGGACGTGCTGCAGAATCACCTGCTCCAGGTGCTCGCCACCGCGCTGGCCGAGCCGCCGGACGGTACTGGCCTGGACGCGTGGCGGGACGACAAGTCGCAGTTCATCGGCGCGCTCGAGCCGCTTCAGCCTGACGCCCTGGTGCGGGGCCAGTACCAGGGCTACCTCGACGTTGCCGGCGTAGCGCCCGGTAGCAGCACCGAGACCTACTGCGCGGTCCGGCTGACCGCCCAGTCCTGGCGCTGGGGCGACGTGCCGATCCTGATCCGGGCCGGCAAGTGCCTGCCCCTGACCGCGACCGAGGTGGTGTTTAGGTTCCGCAAGCCGCCGCACGACGTATTCGGGATCGGCGTGGAGGCCGGGGCCAACCAGCTGCGGGTCCGCGTCTATCCCGACGACCAGTCCGGCCTCACCCTGGTCGGCAAGAAGCCGGGTCCGGACCTGGCGCCCGAGCTGCGCGAGCTGGCCTACGCCGGCGAGCCGGCCAGCGAGCTGATGCGTCCCTATGACCGGCTCATTGGCGCGGCGCTGACCGGGGACCGGTACCTGTTCGCCCGGCAGGACACCGTCGAGGCCGCCTGGCGCGTCGTGCAGCCAGTGCTCGGCGACGTCGTCCCTGTCGTGCCCTATGCGCGTGGCAGCTGGGGACCGGCGCAAGCTGACACGCTTGTGCCAGCCGGAGAGGCCTGGCACAACCCGGTTGGCTAGCCCCGCTCCCGCAGCCCCCAGCGCGGGCCGCCGACTGCGGTGGCTGCTCGCAGTGCTCGCCGTCATCGTCGTGCTGACGGCCGGCTGGCCGCTGGTCAGCAGTACGGTCGCAGGTCATCGACCGCTCGCGGCCGGCAAGGCAATTACTGTCGGGCCGACCACGCAGGACTCGGGCCGGGTAACGGTCGGGCGGGGCTGGTCTGTGCTCACGGCCAGCAGTAACCCGGAGCAGTACTACCTCTTCAGTCGCGGCGCGCTCCAGCTTTCCGTCCGGTACGTGAGCCTGCCGCGGTCAGGCGAGCAGGGCCCGCTGCTGCGGGGAATGCGACAAGTCCTCCGGATCGGCAATCCAGGCGTCAGGCCTGGGCCGCCGCTGGCCTTTGTCACCGCGGACGGCAGCAAGGGCTTGATGACCGTGCTGTACGGTCCGGGACGCACTGGGCGAGCCGCCGTCGTCGCCGCGCCAACGCGACCGTTCGCGATCGAGATGGTCTTGCTCGGGCCGCCCAGCGCGATGAGGGCTATCGTCGCCTTCGGACTGCCGGTGCTGACATCGCTGCGATTCTCGGCGGCAGCACGATGACGGTCGCGGCCAGCATCACGCTGGTGCGCATCACCGCCGCGGCGGTGTGCGTGTTCGGCGCGGCAGTGCTTGCCTGGCAGTTCTTCCGGTACCTGACGGTGCTGCCGGGCGACGCCGCCGTGGCCATCGCGGTGGAGCTGCCGCTGGTTGTCGTCGGCGGCTGGCTCGCGCGGCGGCTCCGCCCGGTGCACCCGCCCGCGCTGATCTGGTCGGCGGCGGCGATGATCTGGGGCGCGGCGGCCGCTACCGGTTGTGCCCTGCTGGCTAACGAGGGCCTCGCCGGGCTGTGGGCCAAGAGCGCAGGTCCGGCCTTCGCCGCGAACTGGTCCGCGTCGCTGACCGCCCCGCTGAACGAGGAGGTGCTCAAGATCTGCGGCGTGGTGCTCGTCGTGCTCGCGGCACCGCGGGTGATTCGCGGACCCCTCGATGGCATGATCATCGGAGCGCTCACCGGGCTCGGCTTCCAAGCCGCCGAGAACGTCACCTATGGCCTCAACGCCGTGGCGCTTGGCGGCGCCGTCAACCCCGCGGGCGCGGTCCTCGGCTCCGCCGGTTACCGGATCGGCGTGACCGGTCTCGGGTCGCATTGGGCCATGACCGCCGTGGCCGGCGCGGGCGTCGGTTATCTGGTCCGCCGCGGCCGGGCGGGCCTCCCGGCTGCGGTCGCGTGCCTGCTCGCCGCCATGGCGATGCACCTACTGTTCGACGCCCCGTATGTGCCGGAACTCGCCAAGGTCGGGGTGAACCTGGTCGGCGTGGCAGCCCTGTACCTGGCGCTCAGGCAGGGATACCTGACGCGCGCGCGCGGCTTTTTGGCCGAGCAGGTTGAGGCGGGGGCGCTGACTCGGCCCCAAGCCGAGGCCCTGGCCAGCCGGCGCGCACGTCGGCGAGCGCTCTGGCGCGCGGCGCCCGGCGCTGAGCGGGAGCGGCTCCAGGTGCGCCAGGAGCGTGAACTGTCCGAGGTCGACGCCGCCGCAGCCTGACGACGCCATACGAGCCGATGACCGAGGACTCGCCCGGCCATCACCGCAGGCCCAGGCGGCATCGTCACTGGGCCGCGGAGCGGTTCCGGGTGGTCGGCACCACTGAGTTTCTTGACAAGACTCACGTGCTGTCCGGTGCCTCGAGGGCCAGCGGTACTCGGGGGGCACTCACCTGACACGTTTGGCTGTCGCGCGCACGGGCAACCATTGCTGCGCCAGCGCGTACTTGGCACGGCGTCGAGGTGAGGCAGATGCGGGCGGTGACCTGGCAGGGCAAGCGCAAGGTCGGCGTCGAGACGGTGCCAGATCCCGTCATCAGGGATCCGGGCGACGCCATCATCAGGGTCACCAGCACGAGCATCTGCGGCTCGGATCTGCATCTGTATGACGTGCTGGCGCCGTTCCTGCACCGCGGTGACATCCTCGGGCACGAGTCCATGGGCGTAGTCGAGGAGGCTGGCTCCGCGGCGAGGTCGCACGTAGCGCCGGGCGACCGGGTGGTCATCCCGTTCACCATCTCCTGCGGACACTGCTGGATGTGCACGCACGCGCTCTACGCTCAGTGCGAGACGACGCAGAACACCGACCAGGGCACCGGCGCCGCGATCTTCGGGTACTCGCGGCTCTACGGCCGGGTTCCCGGCGGCCAGGCCGAGTACCTTCGGGTGCCGCAGGCACAATTCGGCCCGATCAAGGTTCCCGACGGCCCCTCCGATGACCGGTTCGTGTATCTGTCGGACATCCTGCCCGCCGCCTGGCAGGCGGCGCGCTACGCCGATGTTCCGGCTGGCGGCGTTGCTGCGGTGTACGGGCTCGGCCCGGTAGGGCAGTTTGCCGCCCGCAGCGCGCTGGTTCTGGGCGCCGACCGGGTATTCGGGGTGGACTTCATCCCCGAGCGACTCGCGATGGCACGGCGGCACGGAATCGAGACGATCGACGCCAGCGACGTCGACGACGTCCCCGCCTACATCAAAGACCAGACCTGCGGCAGAGGCCCGCACGGCGTCATTGACGCGGTCGGCATGGAAGCCCAGGGAAGTCCGGTAACGCGCGTCAGCCAGAACGCCGCCGCCAGCTTGCCGAGGCCGCTGGGCGCGAAAGTCGCCCGTACCCTGTCCGTCGACCGCACGGGCGCCTTGCTCAACGCCATCAACACCGTCTGCAGGGGCGGGACCGTGTCGGTCAGCGGTGTGTACGGCGGAGCCAGGGATCACCTGCCGATGATGACGATGTTCGACAAGGGAATCCAGCTGCGCATGGGTCAGTGCCACGTCAAGCGCTGGATCGACGAGATCATGCCGCACCTTGAGGATCCGGCCGACCCTCTTGGCACTGAGGACATGGCGAGCCATTACCTGCCCCTGGAGGACGCGCCGCGCGGGTATGAGCTCTTCCAGCGGCGGTCCGACGGCTGCACCAAGGTCGTGCTCCAGCCCGACCGCACCAAGCCGGAGGCATTCCCCGGCGGTGCGGGACCGCGGGAGAAGGCGGCTGCCCGGCTGCAGCCGGGCGGCCGCACCGATGCGGAGCGGCTGGCAACCTCCGGATCGCGATCGGGCTCAGCGGAGATCTGGCGACACCGGATGGGAACGGGCAGGCGTGGGTAGCTGGCCCCGACTTCGTCGTTCACACGGCGAGCCCGCGAGCGGAGCCGCTAGCCTCCACGGATTGGGGGATTGACCTCGCCCCTGGGGCAGGCAGCATGCTGCGTCGCAAGGAGGCACACGTGGCGCTGATGACGAGCGGCGAGTTCGCCCGCGCGTCCCGGCTCTCGCCGAAGGCCCTCCGCCTGTATGACGAGCTCGGACTGCTCAGCCCCGCCGAGGTGGATCCGGTAACCGGGTACCGCCGCTACGCCCCGGCGCAGCTGGAGCAGGCCAGGCTGGTCGCGTGGCTACGCAGGCTGGGCATGCCGCTGGCGCGGATCCGGGTGGTGATCGCCCTGCCACGGGCGGAAGCCGCGACCGAGCTGGCTGAGTACTGGCGGCAGGCAGAGGCGGAGCAGTCGGCCAAGCGGGACCTCGCCACGTTCCTCATCGGATATTTGTCCGGAAGGGGTTTGTCCATGTCCGAGAACCACGAGCAGCTCGTCATCCGCTACGCCGTCCGGTCAGACATCGGCTTGCAGCGCGAACTCAACGAGGACTCGGCCTACGCCAGTGCCCGGCTGCTCGCTGTCGCCGACGGCATGGGCGGCCACGCAGCCGGCGAGGTGGCCAGCGCCGCGGTGATCGACGCGCTCCGGCCGCTCGACACCGACATACCGGCGGGCGAGCTGCTCGACGCGCTCGACCACGCCGTGCGCACGGCAGGCAGCACGCTGCGTGACATGGCAGCCAGCGACCCGTCACTCGCGGATATGGGCACCACGCTGACAGCGCTGGTGGTGTCCGGGTCCCAGCTCGGCCTCGTGCACATCGGCGACTCACGCGCCTACCTGCTGCGTGCCGGCGAGTGCTACCAGATCACCCACGACCACTCGCTGGTTCAGGCGCTGCTCGACGACGGCAAGATCACGCCGGCCGAGGTTTCCTCGCACCCGCAGCGCAGCCTGATCCTGCGCGCGCTCGTCGCGAACTATGAGTATGACGCCGACGTGCAGCTGCGCGAGGTGCAGGCCGGGGACCGGTATTTGCTGTGCTCCGACGGGCTGTACGAGGTCGTCGACGCCGATGCCATCGCCGACGTGCTACGCGCCGTCGACGACCCGGACGAGGCAGCCAGGGACCTCATCGGGCTCGCCATCGCGGGCGGCGGGCCCGACAACGTCACGTGCATCGTCGCGGACGTGCTCCCGGCCCAGGTCCCCGCGGCGGCCATCGCGGGCTAGCAGCAGGAACTCAACGCCCGTGCGGCTCGCCGGCTTCCACCGCGCCCAGCCTGGCGAGCAGGCTGGTTCGGGAAGCGGGCCGCAGCGCGTACACGAGCACGAAACTTGCTTCTCGCATCAGGCGCTGGGCGTGGTCGGAAACGAGCAGCGACTGGCTGCCACGGCGCACCATCAGCGCCGCCGCGGCTTTCACCGCTAGCGCACCCGCCGCTGCCCGCGCTTCCTGGATTCCCGGACCGAGCCGATCCAGCTCTGCCCGCAGATGGAGCAGCTCGCCGTCAAGGGTCGTCGGGCCTAGCAACCGGCAGCAGCGGGACATGACGCCGAGCGCGAGCGCAGCGTGCAGCCGTAGCACCTCCGGCGCGGTCGCGCCGCTGACCGGGTGCAGATCCGTCACCCGGTCCGCGCCGACCATCAGCTGGCTGAAGGTCACCCGGACGGTCGAGGTCGCGTTCAGGGCGGCAAGGTGCAGCCGCTCCGCCCGCAGCGCGGGACCCTCGACTGCGTCAGCGATCAGCCAGACGACACGATCGTCTGGCGTCCTCGCGGCGAGATGGATGACGTCAATGCGCCCCCAGCCAGAGACGAATGGTGACACCCCGTCCACTACCCAGCCGGCCGCGCCGGGCCGCGCTCGCACGGT
>JASHOE010000022.1 GCA_030041275.1 Streptosporangiaceae bacterium | reverse complement strand
TCGGCGAGTTCGGGTGAGATGACCAGCAGCCGTTCGGCGTCGGTCTTGGACGGGGCGATCTGCAGCAGCGGGATCAGCTCGCCGGTGCCGGGCAGCCGGTATTGGATCAGGCTGTGGTGGCTCAGTTCGGTTAGCTCCTCGATCCGGATCCCGGTGTGACGCAGCACTTCGACCATCGCCCAGGTCCAGAATCCGCGGTGCTCTTCGAAGGTCACGTCGCGGCGCTGCCCGGTGCCGGGGTCTTCGGCCCAGACACGGCCGGTGCCTTCGGTGCTCATCACCGCCCGGCGCAAGATGGGGCCATTGCTGGTGGTGAACAGCCCGCCGGGCGCGGCGGCTTGCGCGGCGGCGAGCAGGTCGACGGTTCTAGTCCGTTCGGCCTCCACCCACGACACCAGGGCCGGCAGCACCGGCATTCGTTCACGGGTGCGCTGATCCATACGTGACTTGCGGCGGGAGCGGTCCTTCTTGTGCGAGACGTCGCTGGCGCTGACCGGGCATCGCACCGCCCAGGGTCCCCAGCGGGCCGGGTCGTCGTCGGCCCACTCGGCGATGTTGAGGTAGAAGGCCCGCACTGCGGACAGCGCGCTGCGGCCGTCCAGCCGGGTCGAGGTCAGCGTGATCTGCTCGCCGCCGGGCCGGCTGGCGGTGCGGGTGCGGGTCATCACCCGCTGCTTCCACGCGGCTGCGACATCGCGGGGCAGCTTCAGGGAGTCGATGCGGGGATGGTGGGCCTCAAGGTCTGCCCAGAACAGTTTCCCGAGCAGGTAAGCGAAGCGCTGCAGCGACGAGAAATCAACCGAGGGCTGTCGTTCACGCAGGTAGTCGACCAGCACGTCGCGGACCGGGCGGCAGTCGATCCGGTAGCGGTCGATGAGCTGCTCGCAGCTGGGCTGGCCGCGGCCGGAAAACACCTCGATCGCGGCCGGGGCATCCTCGCCGAGAACTTCGTGGGCACGCAGCAGCTGGTAGAACAACGGGCTGTTCGCGTGCGCGTCCGAGCCCGAGGTGGCGCGCAACTCGGCTGCAGCCTGCAGCAACTCGACGCAGTCACCCACCCGCAGTTCAGCGACCAGCCCGCCCTTCGCCGCCATCATCACGGCGATGCGGGCCAGGGCCTGCTGCCCGGTCTGCAGCCCGGCCCGGGCCTGGGCGCACAACTCGGTGAGCGCAGCGAACGCCGGGCTGTCGCGGGTGCGGGCCATCTCGGTGGCCAGGTTGCGCCGGGCCGGCGCGAAGCGCAGCAGCCAGCCGAGGCTAGGCCGGATCACATCGGCGCAGATCAGCACCAGCAGACCGGGGCTCAGATGCGGCAACTGCCCGCCGGTTAGTGCTTGCGAGCGGGAACGGCCCGCGGCCGCGGTGACCACTTCATGCCAGTCGGAGTGGGCTTCAGCGCCGCTAGCCTGCCAGCGCTGCTGCCAATTGCCACCCGGCTGGGTCGCCAGCCAGCTCAGCACGGCCAGCAGCCCCAGCCGCCGGGTTTGCTGGCTGAACTGGTTTTCCAGAGTGAACGGCGGGGCCAGCACCCGGGCCAGGACCTCGGCGCGGCTCGCCTCAGTTGCCGGCCACGACGCCACAAGCGGGCGGGCCGGGAACGCCGCCAGCAGCTGCGCACCGGTCGGCTTTATCACCCCGGTCATCGGCGTTGCCGCGGTGGCGGCCAGCACGTCCGCCACCTGCTCGCTGCCGGTCACGACTCGGCCTGGCCGAACAGGATCTGCAGACTCTCTGGCCGGTATCCGGCCAGCGGCGGTGCCTCGGGGTCTTGCCCGCGCTGGCGGGCATGGAAGGCCAGCACGCCGGCAATCACGTCCTCAGTCACCGGGTTCAGGTAGCGCTGCGTGGTGGACAAGTGCGCGTGGCCGAGAACCCACTGGACGTCGGTCAACGGCATCTGCGGGTCGCGGGCCATCCGATACGCCGCGGTGTGGCGCAGGTCGTGCAGCGACCAGTTCGCCCCAAGCACAGCATTGGCGCGGGTGAACATGGCTCGGGCCGCGTCGTAGCTCAGCGCCCGGAACCGCGGCGCAGCGTCCACCACAACGGCTCGTCCCGGCTAGCCGGCACCACGCCCGTCAGCTGCGCCTGGTAGAGCCGCAGCCACACGAACGCATCCGGCGCGGCCGGCAGTGGCTGCAGTACCCGGGTGCCCTTGCGCATCACGGTGATCAGCTGCTGACCGGGGTCGACGTCGCCGGCTGTGGCGCCCAGCAGCTCGCTGGCCCGCGCCCCCGTCGAGACCCAGAACGCCACCAGCGCACGGTCGCGGTGCGAGCCCAGCTGCGCGAACAGCGCATCGAAGCGGTCGTCCGGGATGCTGCGCGGAGCCCGCGCCACCACCTTCGGCCGGTACCGGCCGCGCCGCCCGCGGCCGAACGGCTCCATCGGATTGTGATGCGCGTGCGCGCGTCCAGGGCGGGCGTGCCGGGCCAGCGGGAACGGGTTGAGCATCGGCCCGGTCCCCGCCTCCAGGTGGAAGTCGTAAAACCCGCGCAGCACGCTCTCGCAGTGCGCGACAGTCGCCGCCTCGTACCGGGTGCCGCGTGAAGGCTTGCCGGTCACCGCGTTCACCACGCCAGGCGTCGGCTCAGCGCCCGACCCGGGAGCGTCACCGGCCGGATGACGCCAATGCGGCCGGCCCGGCTTCGCCGTGACCTGCAGCCACCGGATGAAATCGCGCGCCTCGGCACGGGTCGCCTGATCCCAGTGCGCCCCCAGCGCCCACAAGAAACGGAACCACCGCAGCAGGTCCATCCCGTACGACCGCTGCGTCGTGCCCGGCCGCCCGCACGCCGTCAACTCGGCGAAGAACGCCGCCACCGGCTCGACCACCGCACCGCCACCGTCCACCAGCCGATACGGCGCGAACAGATCCTCCGTCGCCTCAAGCGACCCGGCCAGCGGCACCACCAACCGCGACAGATCCCGCGGCACATCCTCGTCGTTGATCACGAGCAGCGAACCTAGCGACCCGCCCGACGTCCAGACCAGACTCCCCGAAAGACCACCTCGCTAGTTCGGTCAACAGGTCGGTCTTGACCTTCGCCTCGGCGATCGCGCGTGTCTTGGACGGGTTGGACACCACCACTCTGGCCACCAGCGGAAGCAGCAGGTTCGCGATCGCGTCGCTGTTGCCGGTAGCCTCCAGCGCCACCTGGTCATCGGACCGCAGGCCCGCCGCCCAAGCCCGCAGCGCCTCAGGCGTCACCCCGATCCGGCCTCCTCGCGGACCAGACCGTCCTCGACCACCGCGAGCTGAGCGAACTCGCGATGCACGTCCATGCCGATATACCGGACCACCAGACAGCTCCCTTCACCACTGCGCGACGATGGGGAACCGCTGGGACGGAACGACACCTACGGATACGCGCGCACAGCGCAGCCGGACTAGTCGCAGGGGCGGCCAGCTACTAACACGGGCTCGCAGCCCAGCGTGCAAGAACGGCCTGCCCATACGTGTTCCCCGGATGCCCCTGTTCCGGACGGTCGCACCGTATGCCCAGCCATCACAGCCGGGCAGCGAAACAGCGCACCGGCACCCACGGCTTTTCATACCGGGTACCAACCCGATCGAGTCCACTTTCGCCACCGTGCGGCACCGGACGAAGATCACCAGGGGGCCGGGCTCACGAGCAGCCGGGCTAGCGATGGCGTTCAAGCTGATCGAGTCCGCGCAAGACCACTGGCGCATGGTCAACGCACCGCATCTGGTCGCGCTGGTCCGTGCCGGAGCGACCTTCATCAACCGAAAGCTCGCCGAGCGACCCGGCGAGCAGGCCCAGCCCGAAGCCGCCTGAAATCCTCATCCCACAGACTCGGCAATTTCTGCTGACTACCGGAGACCACCACAATGACACTCGAATGCATCAATCCAGAGGGCCTGCCCACTCCCCTGACATACACCCAGGTTGTTGTTGCGGCCGGAAGCAGGCTGGTCTTCGTCGCCGGCCAGGAACCTGAAGACGAGCACGGCAACCTCGTCGGTCCCGGTGACCTGGCTGTCCAGGCCCGCCAGGTGTTTGCCAACCTCGGCCGTGCGCTCACTGCAGCCGGCGCCCGGCCGGACCAGGTAACTAAGATAACGATCTTCGTCGTCGGTTACCGGCGTGACGAGTGCCTGCCAGCAATCGAAGAGGGCCGGGTGGCACTGTTCGGGGATCACAAGCCAGCCGACACCCTGGTAGGAGTGCAGGCGCTGTCGCCCGGCTACCTCATCGAAGTCGAGGCGGTCGCCGTTGTCGATGGCTAACGACAACCCCAATTGGAGTCGCTAAAAATCTTGATCCACAAGTCTTGACAATTGCTCGAGACAATGCGCACCGCTTAGCTCGGCAGCAGCACTTCGGCATCGACGTGGCTGGAGGCTTTCAATCCTGGGGGGACATGCTGGGGCTGGCCCTTGACGTTACGCCGCTGGAAGGAAGGTCTCTGGCGGTCAAACTGTCTGGCTGTACTCGGATGAAACCCGAGGAGCCGCCTGCACTTTCGGACACAAACGTCCGTCCCAAGTCCGCTCATCAGGGCAGAGGTATCGGCGGAGCTTCCGGCGGGCCCTGTCCGGGTCATAGGGCTCGACGGATACGTGTCCCTTGACAGTCACCTGCCGCACCTCACCAGTCGCGAGATCGCAGAGGTCGATAATCAAGACGACTAGAGAATCCTTCCTGATCCGTCGCGCGACAGTGGCCCATGGGCCGGTGAGAATCCAGAAGGACCCGTCTTCCCATAGGTACCAGACTGGCCGGATGGATGGCCTGTCGTGGCCAGGTGCGCCGTCAGGGGGAGAGCGAGGTACGCGTCCACGTCGAACGGATGGCTCACAGGCATATGGAATCCTCGCACGCGACATGCCGCATTCACACTCGCCGGGCAGCGCCAGTATCGGGCTGAGCATGGGCCGGAAGACCCACCCGCATCATCTCGCCGCCGCGCCTGAACTGACCCGAACGCCAGCTCAGGCCCCTCTCAGAGGGAGTCACCGCGTATGTTTGTCCGCTTGGGTGCACCAATACCCGAGGTCGCTGCCGGGCCACGCGATTGGCGACGAATATTTGGCGAGCTGCCACCCGCGCCGCGCTGCTGTCAGCAGCGGCGGACGGCTCGGCATGCTGACTTCTGACATGCTGAGAGGATGGTCAGCTCAGTCGCGGTTCTATCGGACATCCATGGGGTCATGCCCGCGCTCGACGCGGTACTGGCCGAGCCGGATCTTCAGCACGCCGACCGGATCGTCCTCACCGGGGACATCGCTGCAGGCCCGCAGCCGACGCAAGTGCTTGACCGGCTGCTCGGCCTGGGCGACAAGGTGATCTGGGTGCGCGGCAACGCGGATCGGGAGGTGGTCGAGCTCGCCCGCGGCGAGGTCGACGACGTTGGCGATCCCATAGCGCCATGGGCGGCTAGGCAGCTCAAACCCGATCACGTCGACTGGCTAGCGGGCCTGCCGTACTCGGTGACGCTGACCGTTGATGGGTTCGGCGACGTGGTGTTCTGCCACGCCACACCCCGCGACGACCAGGAAGTCGTGGTCGTCGACTCCCGGCTCGGACGCTGGGCCGAAGTTCTCGGCGACCTGCCGCCCGAGGTCACGACAGTGGTCTGCGGCCACACCCACATGCCGTTCACAAGGCTCGCAAATTCGCGTCAGATCATCAACCCTGGCAGCGTCGGCATGCCCTACGGGCGCCAGGGTGCGCACTGGGCAATGCTGTCCTGCGGCATCGTGGAGATGCGCCGCACCGCCTACGACCCCGTGGCCGCCTGTGCGCAGGTCACCGAGAGTTCCTCGTACCCGGATGTGGCCGAGTGGACCGACTACTTCTTGCATGCCCGCGCCACCGACGCCGACGCCCTGGCCGTCATGGCTCCCCGCGATGGTCGCGCCTAGTCAGCGACCCTCAGTTAATGTCGAACTCGCGCACTCGGGTTCCGTCGTGGCGACCCCGTAGTGGACGAGGCCATCCCCGCAGGTGAATCAGGCTAGGGGTGGCGCTGAGCGCTCCCAGCCGTCGCCCCCGCGCGTTCACGAGCCGTCGCCCGGTCTCACCAGTCACGCGGGAGGATCGGTGCGAAGCACGCTATAGATGAGCCCGTCTCGCCACATGCCATCGCGCCACCCCGTGGCCCGAGCGATCCCTTCCCGGGTGAATCCCGCCTTCTCCAGCGCTCTTTGCTCGGCGATGTTGTCCACCTCGGTCCCGGCCCAGATCCGGTGCACGGTCGTGTGGGCGAACAGATAGCGGGCGAGCAGGCGCTGTGCCTGGGTGCCGTAGCCGCGTCCACGGGCTTCCGGCAGCAGGATGATGCCGATTTCCCAGCTGTAGGAGCTGGGGACCGTGATCGGCCGGCGGCGCCAGTTGACCATTCCGAGCCGGTCGTTGCCGGCGGTGACGATCAATGTTCCGCCGTCTGGGCCGATCAGCCCGTTCTCGTCCCAGCCGCGCCGCCAGTGCCGCAGATCAGCCCAGCCGAACCACTCGAAATCACCGGTTTTGTCCGGGTCCTGGGTCAGCTCCTCCAGCAGCGGCAGATCCTCTTCGTGCACCGGCCGCAGTGCTACCTCCTCGCTCATGCCGAGATCATGCGTGTTCCGGACGGCAGCGCGAGTTGAATCGTGCGGCAACAAGCCGGGCGCGTGGCCGGGGCTGTCGTCCTGAGTGAGCTGTGGGACCGAGCGTGATCCACGAGTACCTCCGCACCGTTGAATCGACCCGTATGGACACCCTACGGTCGCAGACCTCGTTGACCAGCAGCCAACAGGTCTCAAGGCCGCAACTGAGCCCTCCATTGCGGCGGCCAGCCAGAGCTGTAACGGCTCGCTTCGCAACTTCCGCGCGCTAAGAACATTAGGGTCCGTGCAGGCAGCCGACCATCCGAGCGGATTACTGCCTCGCTGACGAGAACCCCGCCGCGAGCTCAATGTCATCGCCGGACGTGCGCGTCGTCATGGACAGCGCAATGCCGTCGACCTCGGAAACAGTTGTCTTCCGTGATCCGAAGTAGCCAATGGCAGTGACGCGTCTGCGATCCGCTCGGCCGCGGTGGCGGGTTGCCGGGCGCCACCCTGGATGCGAGCCGGCACCCGCTGCGGCACGGCCTGGACCGCTCAGCGGACCCGGCTAATTGGCTCAGCTAAGACTGTGCGGGATCACCAGACCGGATTCGTAGGCAGCGATCACGGCTTGAGTTCGGTCACGCAGGCCGAGCTTGCTGAGCAGCCGGCTCATGTGCGTCTTGACCGTCTCCTCCGAGACGAGAAGGTGCGCGGCGATTTCGGGGTTAGAGAGACCTCGGGCGACCAGTTGGAGCACCTCTGTCTCACGCAGGGTAAGGGATTCAAGTGACCGGGCTCTTATCGCTGGCGCTGGACGGGATTCTGGCTCGGCATTCATATGGGCGAATTCGCTGATCAGGCGACGCGTGACGCCCGGTGCAAGTAGAGCTTCGCCGACGGCGATGACGCGCACGGCGTCAAAGAGGCGTTCCGCCGTTACAGCCTTGAGGAGGAAGCCGCTCGCTCCGGCACGCAAAGCAGAGTAGACGTAGACGTCCAGGTGGAAGGTGGTCAAGACGAGGACGCGAGGAGCGTGGTCGGCGAGGGCGGTGAGTCGACGGGTGGCTTCGATGCCGTCCATAACGGGCATCCGGACATCCATGATGACAACGTCGGGCTTACATTCGGTGGCAATGCTGACCGCCTCAGCACCGTTCGCGGCCACGCCGACGATGTCGAAGTCGGCCTGCGTGCTGAGCAGTTCTACAAATCCATCTCGCACGATGGGATGATCATCGGCGACGACGATCCGCACCGGTGAAGGGGGCGTTGTCATGCCACCTCCACGGTTTGCGCTGGCAGCTTTGCCTCGACCAGGAAACCACCGCCGAGGGCGCCGCCCGTCCGCAGTTCGCCGCCGACCGCTGCGGCCCGCTCGCGCATCCCGGCCAGGCCGTGGCCTGCCGTGCTGGCTGTGCTCGTCTTGGCCTGGGGCCCAGGCCCGTTGTCGCGGATCCTCAACCGGAGGCTGCTGGGGCAGTAGTGCAGTTCCACGTCGACGGCAGCGCCGGGGGCGTGGCGGCGAGCGTTGGTGAGCGCTTCCTGCGCGATGCGATAGGCGGCCAGCTCGATGACGGGGTCAAGGGGAACCGAGCGGCCGCTGAGGATGAGACGGGTCGCCGAGCCGGATGCGTCGCGGGCGTGGTCGAGCAGCTCAGCGAGCTGGCCGAGGCCGGGCTGGGGGCGGCGGTTTACGACCTCCGGATCCTCGTCCCCGCGCAGTACGCCGAGCAACTGGTGCATATCGGTGAGCGCTGCACGCGCCATATCGCCGATAGCGCGGAGCCTGTCGGCACCTCGGTCGGGCATGCCGGGAGTGGCGAGGCGGGCGGTCTCGGTCTGTACCGAGATCATGGAGATGTGGTGCGCGACCACGTCATGGAGCTCTGTGGCGATGCGAGCACGCTCGCTCCGGGCGGTGTGCTCAAGCAACTCGCTGGCGATGTTGGCACGCGCCGCGCTGTGCAGCGCGGACTCGCTGCGGTGACGGCGGGCGGTTCCCGCCCACACGGCGGCAGGCGCGCAGGCCGCTAGCAGCAGCGTAAGGGTGGCCGCCTCCGAGCTCAGCGGACGGCGTCCGACCAGCCCGGCCACTACAAAGCACGCAGCGAGGATTATCGCCAGCACGTCCGTGATCGCCCGGCGGTGGCTGCCGAGCCTGGTCAGCCGGTAGAGGGCGATCAGCTGCACGAGGCATCCGGCAACGGTCAGGCGGCCGACGAGCCCGACCGAGAGGAGGTTGGCGGCGGTGACCGATGCCGCTGCCGTCGGCGGGCGGAGGAAGGCGACTGGCAGGGTCGCGGCCAGGCCGAAGAGCAGGCATGCGAGAACGTAGCTAGCCGGCCGGTCGAGGGAGGCCGCAGCAGCAACCGATTCGACGGCGGCCGCGAGGCCCAGCACGGCCACACCTGCCTGCGGGCTG
Organism: Streptosporangiaceae bacterium; assembly: GCA_030041275.1. GTDB lineage: Bacteria > Actinomycetota > Actinomycetes > Streptosporangiales > Streptosporangiaceae > JAJYUU01. Next base: position 19,560 of record JASHOE010000022.1, on the reverse strand, counting down.
GCAACCAGGCGCCTCATCCTCGCAAGGCGCGGCTTGCCTGGGCCGTCGCTGGTCACGCAGACAATTCTGGCTGCTCTCGGGCACGGTGGCATCCCCCCTGACAGGGATGCCGGGCGTCGCCCTCGGGGATCCCGGATATCCCTCGGAGGGGGACCTCCGAGTGGCTCGCTGCCGTGACGACCTGGAGCTCGTTTCCTGTCACGCTTCCCCGTATGGAAGTAACGATCGAAGTGTCGGGTCTGCGCAAGCGTTTCGGGCCTACGCTCGCACTCGACGGCCTGTCGTTCACCGTGGCACCCGGTGACATCACGGGCTTCGTCGGGCCGAACGGGGCTGGTAAGTCCACGACCATGCGCATCATCCTGGGTCTCGACGCGCCTGACGCCGGGTCGGCCCTGATCGGCGGCCAGCCCTACGCAAGCCTGCGACACCCGCTCCGCCACGTCGGGTCGCTGCTCGATCCGCATGCGCTGCAGCCAGGTCGCAGCGGCTGGAATCATCTGCTGTGGCTGGCGCACTCGCAGGGCCTCTCGGCACGCCGGGTGAGACAAACCGTCGAGCAGGCCGGGCTCGGGAGTGCCATCCGCCGCAATGCTAGCGGGTACTCGCTCGGCATGCGGCAGCGGCTCGGCCTGGCGGCAGCAATGCTGGGAGATCCACCCGTGGTGCTGCTCGACGAGCCGTTCAACGGCCTCGATCCCGAGGGCATTGTCTGGATGCGGGGCTTTCTCCGGTCGCTGGCGGCCGAGGGCCGTGCGGTGCTCGTATCCAGCCATCTGATGAGCGAGTTGCAGGACACTGCCAGCCATCTCGTGGTGATCGGTCGCGGTCGCCTCGTCGCGGACGCGAGCGTCTCGGAGCTGATCGCGGCAGCCTCGAGTGGCCGCGTCGCGCTGCGGACCAGCGCTCGGTCAGAGGCGTCGACGGCCCTGGCTGACGCCGGCGCGACGGTCGCAGTCACTGGCACGGAGACGCTCACCGTTTCCGGCCTCGAGTCGGCGGCAGTCGTCAATCTGCTCACCGAGCACGGTGTCCCGTTCTCGGAGGTCTCCGCGCTGCGGGCGACACTCGAGGAGGCGTACATGGACCTCACGCGCGATGCCGTGGAGTTCCACTCCCTGTCCCGCTCGGAGGGCGAGCGATGACCGGGGTCAGGCCGGCCTACCAGTTCCGCCTCGAGGGTGGCCGGGAGAACTTCTGGCAGCTCGTCCGCGCCGAGTGGACCAAGCTGCGGTCGGTCCGCGGATGGATGATCAGCCTCGTCCTCGGGGTGGGGCTGACGATCGGCTTCGGTGTGCTCAGCGCTTCGGGGACCAGGGTCATGAATAGCGGAAAGACCGTCGGCCCGAACGACGCTCCCTACCTCGCAACTGGGCCAGGCGGAGAGGCCGTGGCCGACACCTATTACTTGGTCCACCAGTCTCTGGCCGGCGACGGAACGATCACCGCCCGGGTGACGTCTCTGGTCGGGGCTTCGTTCCCGGTTGGCGACCCGGACTGCCGGCCAGGAACGCTGCGCGCTAACCCTCCCCCGTTCGGCGCACAACATTGTATTAAGGCGAGCGAAAAGGCGCCGGGACCTTCGCCGGCCACTATCCAGCCGTGGGCGAAGGCCGGGCTCATCATCACGGCGAGCACCACGCAGGGATCGCCTTACGCCGCGGTGATGGTCACCCCCGGCCACGGTGTACGGATGCAGTGGAGTTACGTAAACGACCGCGCCGGGCTGCCAGGCGCGGTGTCGGCCACCTCGCCGCGCTGGCTGCGGCTTAAGCGCTCGGCTGACACCGTGACCGCGTTCGACTCGACCGACGGAAAGCACTGGTCGGCTATCGGATCGGCAGCGGTTGTCGGCTTGCCGTCGACGGTTCAGGTGGGCCTATTCGTCACTGCCCCACAGATGACGGTCACGCGGTCGAGCATCGGTGGCGGGACAGCAGTGACGTATCCGTCGCTCGCGACGGCGACGTTTGACGACGTCACGATCTCCCGTCGCGGCACCAGTGGCACCTGGCGCCCTGGCCAAGTGGCCCCGAGGAACCCGATCACTGCCGCCTATGCAGCGCTGGCCGGTGGTGCCACGCACTCTGGAGACGCGTTCAGGGTCAGCGGATCAGGCGACATCGCGCCGGCCGTAGGCGGGCCCGCGGCCGCCGGGGTGCCGATCGAGACGGCGCTGGTCGGCAGCTTCCTGGCCCTGCTGGTCATCGTCGTGCTGGCCACGCTCTTCGTCACCGGAGAGTACCGGCGCGGCCTGATCCGCACGACTCTGGCCGCGCGTCCACGGCGTGGCCAGGTGCTGGCGGCCAAGGCCATCGTGATCTCGGTAGTCAGCTTCGTCGTCGGGTTGGCGGCATTCGCACCGGTCATCGCTATCGTCAGGCCGATCCTCCGGTCCAACGGTAACCTCGTCTACCCGGTCAGCGTGCTCACGGAGATTCGGCTCGTGGTTGGACTTTCGCTGGTCCTCGCTGTCGGCGCAGTTCTGGCCCTCTCGATCGCGACGATCGCGCGCCGCGGCGCTGGAGTGATCGCCGGCTTGATCATGGCGTTCGTTCTTCCTCAGTTCCTGGCCGGGTCGGGGATTGTGCAGGACGGACCCGCGGAATGGCTACTGCGGATCACGCCCGCGGCCGGTTTCGCCATCAGCCAGTCGCTACCGCGTTACTTCCAGGTGTCCTCCGACTACACCCCGACCTACGGGTACTACCCGCTGTCTGCCTGGGTCGGCTTCCTCGTTCTGTGCGTATACGCAGCCGCTGCTCTCGCCTTGGCGGCATATCTGTTCCGCAGGAGAGACGCGTGAAGGACGCGCTGCGTGCAGAGTGGACGAAGTTTCGCACCGTAAGAGGTCCAGTGTGGCTGCTCGCCGCAACGGTCGTCTCGACCGTCGCCCTCAGCGTGGCGGTGGTAGCCGCCCAGAGCCTCTCGAGCTCCACGGGCGGGCTTGACACGACCAAGATCAGCCTGAGCGGGATCGATCTCGGACAGGTCGTCATCGCCGTACTGGGCATCGGCGTGATGAGCGCGGAATACGGCCAGGGGATGATCCGCGTCACGCTCGCGGCGTTGCCGAGACGCTTCGCTGTAATGGCTGCCAAGGTGGCGCTCATCATCGGGGTGACGCTGCCGGCCGCCGCGCTCGCCGTACTCGGGTCCTTGGTCATCGGCGGCACGATTCTGTCCGGTCATGGTCTGACCGCGGCCAGAGGCTACCGGGCAGTCACGCTTACCGATGCGACGGTGCTCCGGGCGGCGGTCGGCGCAGTTCTGTACCTGGCGCTGATTGCAGTGCTGAGCCTCGCAATCGCCACCGTCGTGCGCAACTCGGCAGTCGCCATTGGCACTGTAATCGGCCTGCTGTACCTGTTCCCCATTCTCGCTGGCCTGGTCACCGATCCCGCTTGGTCGCGTCTCCTCCAGCAGATCGGACCCATGACAGCCGGCCTCACGATCACGACCACCACCAACCTGCGGCCACCTCCGCTCGGCCCATGGACCGGCCTCGGAGTCCTCGCCGCCTGGGCGGGCGGTGCACTCGTGGTGGGTGGGCTGCTCTTCCGGCTGCGCGACGCTTGATTCTCAGCCCCGTAGTCCTGCTGTACCCCCTGGCTATCGGCGTCCTCGCCGGGCTGCTGCCCGCGATCCGCGCGGCCCGGCTATCCCCCACCCAGGCACTGTGGAGCATCTGACAGCACAGGCAGCCAGCCACTTCGGGCCCGCCGTTCGGTGCAGGCCGCGTACCGCTGGGGTTTCGGTCTGGTCCCGCACTGAGACGCCGAAAATGATCCGCCGCCCAGCCCGGCGGCGACGGCGAACGCCGATGGCTGACATGCACCGGGGCTTGTGACCACCTAGTTCCGCTCGCACCGCCGCTTGCGGCGCAAGTCGGCTGGATGCCAGTGCCATGCCGACGGTGACGCCACCTCCGAGGTGCACCGGACAATCACTGATTCCAGCCGACCACCGACGCATCATCCGACTAGTGGACTCGGCGGCGGGCGTGGAGCGCTGTCACTTGCGTTGAGGGCGTCTCCGGATCGCCCCGGCAGCGGTGACCGCGCTTCGACCAGCAGATATCCGCTGGTCAGAACGCTTTCCCCTGTTGCAGGTGCCCCGCTAACGACCTCGGCCCGCGTACGATTCACCCTGCCGTCGGGTCGCCCGAACGCAGCCGACGTCCCCAGGTTGAGGTCCAGCCAAGGTCAATCGGCTGGCGGTACCGGCCAGTGAAGGCCGTCTCCCCGAACACCAGCCAGTCGCCCAGACACCACGCGGCCGAGGTACATACGGCGGACAGCTGCATGCCGATACTTACCCATCGCTCAAACGGTAGCTGTCGCGGCAATACCAGCCCAGTGTCCGAGACAGCAGTCACCGATCCCCCGCGAGCCAGCGAGCATCCCATCAGCTCAACCCCCGGCAGTCACGCGCGCAACGCCGAATACCAGCAAAGACGCCACCATCCCGACGGCTAGCCTGGCGCGGATACACACGATCTAGAACCAGCCTGGCGCCCCAGCGCAGCACCCACCCAGCTCCTTGGATGGCTCTCCCAGTTATGACCGCCTGTCTGATCTCCAGGCCCTCGCCACCCGATTGCGATGCTCACGATCAGCGGAATCTGTGCCATGGCCTGCCGTTGGTGGCGGTCACCAGAGAGACACTAGAAGGCGGCCAGCCCGCCAGTAAGAGCCAATCCGCCAACAAAAACCTGGACCAATCCCCGGCGAACCCCTGGCCGGCAATACACTGTGCGTTTCGTCAAGTGATCTGGCCCCGGTAGTCATCGCCAATGCCGGCCCCTCGCTCGTGGCACCATGGCACCATGGCAGCGTGCGGCTGACGAAATTTGTGCATTCGTGCGTGCGGCTAGACCTCGACGGGCGTGCGTTGGTGATCGATCCAGGGGTCTGGTCCGAGCCGCATGCTCTGGTCGGCGCTGATGCTGTGCTGGTGACGCATGAGCATTTCGACCACATCGACGAATTGCGTCTGGCGGGCTTGGGCGTCCCGGTGTATGCGCCGGAGGGCGCAGAGATTAGCCGGGTGCCGTTCGTGCCGGTGCGGCCTGGCGACTGTTTCAGCGTGTTCGGATTCGAGGTCAAGGTGCACGGTGGCCGGCATGCCGCCGTCCTGCCCGGCCAGACGACATGCCCCAATGTCGGGTTCCAGGTGCGCGGCCTGTATCACCCGGGCGACTCGCTTCACGTGCCCGACGAGAAGGTCGAGACGCTGCTGGTGCCCATGCAGGCGTCCTGGCTGAAGACCGCCGAAGCGATGGCCTTCCTGCAGTCAGCAGCGCCTCGGCGGGCGTTCGGCATCCACGACGGGCAGATCAACGAGCGAGCGATCGGCAGCATTAACGGCTGGCTCGGTCGGCGCAGCGAATACGAATGGATGGCCCCAGGTGCCGAAGCCGAATTGAGTTAGCGGCCGACATCGGGCAGCTCGCTTTGCTTGCGGCGCGTGCCAGTCTTGCTGGTGCGCAGCCGGTAGGACTCGCGATCACCACTAAGGCCGGGCCGGAATTCGTGAGTCTTCCGGGTCCGGACCCGCCGGGCGCGCCGACTGCTGGCCGCCGGGGCGCAACTAACCTGAAGGATGTCCCTGCATGGGGACTAACGTTGCGGCAGCCTGCGGTTTGACCGCATCGCACTGCAGGCACAAGAGCGCTCCGCCGACAAACCCAGCGGCGAGAACAGTCGCTGTGTCACATCCTGCGGCCGCAGCACGTTCCCATGGCGGCGGTTTACTCGACCCCGAGTAGGCGCCATGCCATCACTGCTGCTCCGCGGATGCCGGAGTCGGAACCGAAGGCGCTGAGCCGGACGTTTGGCGCGGCCAGGTAGCTGGAGTGGCGAGACATTTCTGCGGTCAGCGGGACCAGGAGCGAGTCGCCTGCCAGCGAGAGCCCGCCACCGAGAACCACAAGGTCGACGTCGATGGCCCCCTGGACGGCCATCAGCGCGGAGCCAAGCGCGGCCACTGCCTGGTCACGGACGTCAATGGCGATGCCATCGCGGCCGTCGCTCGCCCAGCGCAGGACATCCCCGGCCGAGGGCCGCCGGGGATGCTCGCCACCTTGCGCCAGATAGCGACGCGAAATGGCCGATGCCGAGGCTATGGTTTCGAGGCATCCGATCATGCCGCAACCACATTGCTGGCCGTCACTCGCGGCCCGGATGTGGCCGATTTGGCCTGCTCTATCGTTGCGACCTGTCCAGATGACGCCGCCCGCCACGATTGCAGCGCCGATGCCGGTTCCCAGGCCGACGAACAGAAAGTCATCGATGCCGCGGGCGGCGCCGAGTTTCCACTCGGACAGAGCCGCTGCCCTGACGTCGTGACCCAGGGTAAAGGGAGCGTCGATAATGCGTCCAATGCGCTTTTTCATGTCTCCGTCGGCCCAGCCGATGTTGGCAGAGGAATGGATGATGCCTGCCTCGGCGTCGATTACGCCCGGCGCTACCAAGCTGGCGGCTACGGCCGGCCGACCAGTTAAGGACTCCGCGGCCCGGGCCAGGATCGTGGTGACCCGCTCGATTTGGGCCTCAACGGCGCCTCGGCCGGCGTCTGTCGCGGTGGGCACTGTCACCCGTCCGTAGATGACGCCGCCAGAGCCCACGACTGCTCCTTTGATCGACGTTCCGCCGACATCAATGGCGACAACGCCCGGTTCTGCCGGGCGGGCCCTGACACCGGTATCGTTAGTCACAGCCGCGCGGCCAGCTCCAGCGCGGCCAGGACAGCGCCGCGGACCTCGGCCCCCTCAGGTATCGACGACGCCCGAACGGTCACGCATTCGCTGGCTTCGCTCAACGCCTGAGCGCTCATCGCAGCGCTGAAGGCATTGAGAAATGATTCACCAGCATCTGGGAAGCCGCCGCCGAGTATCAGAACCTGGGGATTCATGAGGTTGATGAGCCATGAGGCGGCTATGCCGACCTCGTGTCCGGCGTGCGCGAGCAGGCCATCGACGTCTGGCATGCCGAGCCGGGCAAGATCGGCAAGACGCGGACGATGCGGCAGGAGCGCATCGGCCTGATCGCCGAGGAGTTTCCTGGTCGCAAGGGCCAGAGCAGGCGCGGACGCTACTGTCTCAAGGCAGCCAGCCTTACCGCAGTTGCATTCCTCAGTCGCCCCTGGCACGTGGCAGTGGCCGATCTCTCCCGCAATGCCTTTGGTGCCGTGCACCATGGCGCCGCCGGAGATCAAGGCCATTCCGATCCCTTGATCCTCGAATAGGAGCGCGACGTCCATGGCGTCGCGGGCGGCGCCCTCGGCGACCTCGGCTCGGAGCGCCGCTTTAGCGTCTGGGTGTGCGGAAACTGGTACTCCAAGGCGCTGGGCGAGCAAGTCGGCCACCGGGATCCCATGCCACCCGAAGTTAAAGGCGTGCAGGCAGGTGCCGTTCGTGGAGTCGACTTCACCAGGAATCGATACCCCAGCTGCGCATAGGGGCTGGCTCTCGCCAGCTGCGGCCAGCGCTGCAATGACGAGTTCCACGAGGCCATCGAGGACACGGTGCACCGACCTCGCCGCAGTGGCGCGGTGGCGCACAGCTAGAGGTGTTCCATTGAGATCCGCGACCATGGCTGTGGTGCGCGTGTTGCCGACATGGCAGCCGACGACAAGACGGCGTCGAGGGTCGAACTCTAGCAAGACCGCGGGGCGCCCTGATCCGCCGCGCGCCGGGCGTGTGCCCCGTTCGCGCACGACTTCGGCGGATAGCAAATCCTGGACGATGGCGGTCACTGTCGGCTTCGCCAGCCGGGTCCTGTGGACAAGGTCGGATCGAGACAGGGGACCATCGCGACAGATGACCCCGAGTACATGGGCTCGGTTCATGTCTCGCAGTGCCGAGTGGCCCACCGGGCCCGGTACTGTCCCGGACTCCTTGACTGCCATAGGTCACCAAGCGTAGCGTCTCCTAATAGAAAAGAATAGTTTCCTTTCTTAAACACGTCGCCGATAGAGAGCGGCATTGGCTGGCCCGGGGCGGCGGCTGTGCCGCCGACGGCCGCGCGCGGCGAGGCAGCCGCGGCCGGGCCGTTCGCGTGGCTGCTGGTTTCTCCGGTGAGATGTCGATCCTGGACCCGGCGGACAGTGATCCCGAACTGAGCGAAGGGAGGGTCTGGATGCCCCTGGAAGGCGCACCGCCCGAGTGCGGTACGGGGTCCAACTTCGTTGGCCGGCGGCGGCGCATCCCAGGGTCTCTGTCCTCGACAGCAGCGCAGGGCGTGGCCTCTCCAACACACGAAGCTTCGAGCGGCGGACCGATGTGATCAGACTGATCATCACCCGCGTGCTGTGGTCGATACCGTTACTGTGGGTCGTATCAGCACTGACGTTCGTGTTTATCTCGGTCGTCCCGGGCAACGCGGCGCAGGTGATCCTCGGCGGGGATGCTAGTGCAGCGCAGATGTCCTCGCTGCGGGATCAGCTCGGCCTGAACCAGCCGCCGGTGACCCAGTACTGGCACTGGCTGGACCGGGCCGTCCACGGCAACCTTGGGACCTCGCTGGTTACCGGCCAGAGCGTGGTGTCATTCCTCGGCTCGCGGCTGACAGTGTCGCTGACGCTGATCATTGGCGGGACCCTGGTCGCCGCGCTGCTCGGAGTCCTGTTGGGGGTCTCGGCCGCTACCCGTGGGGGAATGCTCGGCCATCTCGTCGAAGTCGGAGCGATCATCGGGCTCGCCGTTCCTAACTTCTGGCTTGGGCTGCTCCTGATCGAACTGTTCGCCGTGACTTTGCCGATCTTCCCGGCTACCGGCTTCGTTCCGTTCGGCCAGAGCCCGGCACAGTGGGCCATGTCGCTGGTGTTGCCGGTGCTGGCCGTCGCCGCAGTGGGGACGACGATCATCGCGGTGCAGGCCAGGGACTCGATGCTCGACGTGCTGCAGCGCGACTTTGTTCGCGTGCTCGAGGCCAATGGGATCCCGCGGAGGTCGGTGCTGTATCGCCACGCCATGCGCAACGCCGCGATCCCCGTGGTCACTGTCATTGGTGTCACATTCGTAGGGCTGCTGGGCGCCAGCGTCCTGGTCGAGTCAGTCTTCGCCCTGCCTGGTCTCGGCTCCGGGCTCACCACTGCTACGTCGCAGCACGATATCCCGGTGATCCAGGGGGCCGTGCTGTATTTCACGCTCGTGGTCGTGGCGGTCAACCTTCTCGTCGACGTGGCCTACGGCTTGCTCAACCCCAGGGTGCGGTTGTCATGACGTCCGTCCAGAATTCTGCGCGTCACGGGGATCCCGCGTGGCGCCGGTTCCTGCACCGACCATTGGGCGTCGTCGGTGCCCTCTGGCTGTTGCTCGTCGTGCTGGCTGCGGCCTTAGCTCCCGTCATTGCCCCGTATAACCCGCAGGCCCAGGACCTGGGTGCCGTTCTGTCAGGCCCGACGACAAGGCACCTGCTCGGAACCGATCAGCTCGGCCGGGACGTGCTGAGCCAGCTATTGCTGGGCGCCGGACCTACGATGGTCGGCGTGGCCGCTGCACTGGCTACGTGGCTGGCCGCGGGCGTTATGCTCGGACTTATCAGCGGGTATGCCGGCGGCCTCGCAGACACGATAATCTCTCGCGTTGCAGACCTGCTCCTGTCTCTTCCCGTACTGGTCATCCTGCTCGTGATCTTCTCGGTATTCCCGGACGCCCTCGTGATGCCTATGGCCATTCTCGGCGTTATCGCATCTGCAGGGCTGGCGAGGGTCGTGCGCAGCGCGACCCTCTCAGTCCGCGAGGAGCTTTACATCCGCGCGGCCCAGGTTGCCGGGCTCTCCCGCCCAAGAATCGTGGCCCGCCATGTCGTGCCGCGGATCGCTTCGACGGTGATCGTCCAGGCCGCCTTGTTCGCCGGCATTGCCCTCATAACCGAGAGCGGGCTCGCCTTCCTCGGATTCGGGATCGTGCTGCCCAATCCGAGCTGGGGCGGCCTGATCCAGGAAGCTTCCCAGGCGCTATCGCGATCTGCGTGGTTGCTGCTGCCGAGCGGCGGGATTCTCGGGTTGACGGTGGTTGCCTTCGTATTGCTCGGCAACGCGATTCGCGACACGTCGACCGAGTCCTGGTCGGCATCCCATCTCGCGCCGCGGCGCCAGCCGTGGCCCGAAGCGCTCGAGGTGGCAGCATCCGATCGCGCCGACTCCACCGACGATCTGCTGCTGACGGTCGAGCACCTGTCGGTTGCTTTTCAAGGCCACCTGGAGACAAAGACTGTCATATCCGACCTGAGCTTCGTGGTACGCCGGGGCGAGGCTCTTGCCATGCTCGGCGAATCGGGCTGCGGTAAGACCATCACCGCTCTGGCCGTACTCGGCATGCTCCCGGCCGGCGGCCGACAGGTCGGGGGACGGGTGCTGCTGGCCGACCTGAACCTAACGGCCTTGAGAAGACGGCAGATGGCAGCGATCCGCGGCCGCAGGATCGGCTATGTCGCCCAGGACCCAATGATCAGCCTCGACCCCACTTTCACCGTCGGCTCCCAGATTGCCGAGGCCGTGCGCCATCACGCCTGCTGCAGCAGGGCCGACGCCCGCCGAAGAGCCGTCGAGATGCTCAATGCCGTCAACATCCGCGAGCCGGCCGAAGTCGCGCGGCGCTACCCGCACCAGCTTTCCGGCGGCACGCTCCAGCGGTGCGTAATAGCCCTCGCTCTGACGGGAGATCCCGAGCTCATCATTGCCGACGAGCCGACCACCGCACTCGATGTCACCATCCAGGCAGAAATCCTCGCGCTGCTGCGGAGGCTGCAGCAACAACGCGGCATGTCCCTTCTGCTGGTCACCCACGACTGGGGCGTGGTGGCTACCGGCGCCGACCGCGCCCTGGTGATGTACGCGGGCCAGCTGATCGAGGAGGCTACGACCACCGACCTGTTCCACAACGCGGCACACCCGTATACCAGGGCCCTCCTGGCGTCCAATCCACAACTCAGCATGAACGGCGAACGCTTGCCGGTCATCCCTGGCTCGGTACCTGCTCCCGGCTCATGGCCGACCGGATGCCGGTTTGCGCCCCGCTGCCCCGAGGTCGGAGATGAGTGCCGCCAGGCGCCGGTCACGCTTCGCCCCGCAGCACCCAGCCAGCTCGCACGGTGCGTTCACATCCGTGAAACCGAGATCGCACAGGCGGCCGGGCAATGAGCCCCGAGCTCCTGCGAGTCCAGGACCTGACTGTTGAATACCGCGGCGACCGGCGGCACTCCTCCGTCACGGCTCTGGACGGAGTTTCGCTCGCCATTTCGCCGGGACAGACGCTGGGCATGGTCGGTGAGTCGGGCTCGGGTAAAACGACCTTAGCTCTGGCCATCCTGGGTCTCGTCCGGCCGACGGCGGGCCAGATCATGTTCGCCGGCCATGACCTCACGGCGGCCGGCCGGCGCGCCCGCCGCCGGCTCGGCAGGGACCTTCAAGTGGTATTCCAAGACCCCTACAGCTCGCTGAACCCCGCCAGGACTGTCAGCCAGATCCTCAGCGAGCCACTCGACGTCCACAAAACCCTTTCCCGGCAGCAGGTACGCCAGCGGATTGCGGAGATGCTCGAGCAAGTCAGATTGCCAGCCGACTCGGCCGGACAATACCCGGCCGAGTTCTCGGGTGGCCAGCGGCAGCGCATTGCCATCGCCCGAGCACTCATGGTTTCCCCTCGACTCGTGATCTGTGATGAGCCGGTGAGCGCTCTGGATCTCTCGGTGCAGGCCCAGATCCTTAACCTGCTCGCTGACATTCAGCGCAGCTTGTCTGTGTCCTTTCTTCTTATCAGCCACGACCTGGCCGTCATCCGCTACCTCTCGACCCAGGTCGTCGTGCTCTATCGCGGCCAGGTCATGGAGTCCGGGCCGACCGAAGAGATCTGCGCCCGCCCTTCCCACCCCTACACTCGCGCGCTGCTGGCCGCGATGCCCTCGCCCGACCCTGACCTTGCGCAACGGAACATATCCAGGGAACCTGGATCCGCCCCGCCCTCATCCAACGAGTACACGCCCGGCAGGTCGCGGGGAGCGGAAACAAGACACGGGCCGAACCAGGCCGACGGTGCATGTGGCTGTCCGTACTCTCCGCGCTGCCCCATATCGGTCGAGCGCTGCCGCACCGAACGGCCTGCGCTGCGGGCTGTCGGCACCTCTGCGCACGCCGCGTGCCACCTTCTCCCCGACCCACTCCCCTGGTCGAACCCCGGCCGCTTAGCTGCACCGTAGCCGCCTTCCCAGAAAGCTCGCCCGACATCGCTCACTGACCGCAGGAGGCTTGCAATGAACGGACTGCCTGGACGCTCCCGCGCTCCCAGGTTGATCACCATCAGCCTGGTCGCGGTCTTGACACTGATGCTGATCGGATGCTCCACATCTCCTGACACATCATCCAAAGGCGCCACCACCTCCCGCGGCGACACGCTCACGGTAGGCACCGACTTTTCCAACGGCAGCCTCGACCCCGCCAAGGCCGATCCCGGCACCGATCCGCTGTACCTCGATCCCCTCTACGCACCCCTCATCCGCTTTGGCACTAACGGCCAGCTTGAGGGCGTTCTTGCGACGTCGTGGGGATACGTAGGATCACACAACGAGACCTTCCGGCTCGCTCTGCGGCAAGGGGTCACGTTCTCCAACGGGACGCCCGTTACGGCCGCTGCGGTCGCGGCATCCATCAGGCACTTTAAGACGGGAAGTAACGGGGGCTCGTGGCTGCAGGACTGCCCCACTGTCACAGCCACGACGGCAACAGAGGTCGAGATCAAGTGCTCTCAGCCTGACCCGGACATTCCCGAAACCCTGACCGAGAGGCTGATCGGCGGCGACATCGTCGCCCCGGCATCCCTGGCACATCCCGCCACGCTGGCCACCGATCCCATTGGCGCTGGCGAGTACACGCTCGACACCGCGGAGACCGTCACCGGATCCACCTATACCTTCGTCGCCAACCCGCGCTACTTCGACCAGAGCGATATCCACTGGAACAAGATCGTCGTCAAGTACCTGGCTAACCCGAGCTCTGCACTCGACGCCCTCCGCAGCGGGCAGATTCAGGAACTATGGACCGTCGACCCCCAGACGCTCACTGCGGCCGCCGCCGACGGACTGAAAGTGTCCAGTTCTGCGCTCGGATTCGAAGGCGTCAACCTAGCCGACCGCAGCACGTCCCGGAGCAACCCGCTCGGCAGCCTGAAGGTGCGCCAAGCCCTCGAGTACGCCGTCAACCGACCGGCGATTGTCAAAGCGCTTTACGGACACACCCCGGGGGCGATGGCGACCGACCAGATCGCGATCCCGAGCGAGCCCAGCGCCTGGAACGAGGCCTTCAACTCCTACTACCCATACAACCCAGCCAAGGCCAGGCAGCTTCTGGCCCAGGCGGGCTACCCAAATGGCTTCACCATCAGGGTTGAGGATCAGGGCGACGACGCCGAGCTCACGCAGGCAGTCGTCGGATACTGGAACCAAATCGGCGTCCGCGCCAGTATCACCGCTGACACCACCGTTCCCGCCTGGACGAGCAACGTCCTGTCCGGGAAGTTTCCTGCAATGGGATTCGCCTACGGCGGGCTGCCTATGTACCTGCAAGCGATCAATTTCTTCGAGCCGAATACCAATATCTTCAACCCCTTCGCAACCAACGACCCCACGATCACAGGTCTGCTCAAGACCGCCATCACGGCGCCCGCGTCGACGCAGAACGCCGACTTCCAGAAAGTCCAGGCCGCAGGAATCGAGCAGGCCTGGTACATCGGGGTCACGCTTATCCCCGTCGGGCTGCTTCACGGCGCTGGCATCAACGCCCCTGGCATCGACCAGGGCTACTACGGCAACGACACCGACGTCACGTCGACCTCGTGACAAGTGCGCGTCGGCCTGAAGGGATCGGGAGTTGCAACGAAAGCGCCCGCGCCGCCCTCACGGACCTAGAGCGGCCAGCAGACCAGATCCGACGTGGACTGAGCCGACTATTTTTGATGCCATCGGCCAGCTGATCACCCGGTGGCGATACAACCGAGCACAGGGGCGACAGTGGCAAGCCCGGCCAGTGCCGCATGACGTTGTCAGCTACGAAGGAACTGAGCCCGTCGGCAGGCGGCCAGCCGTAGTGACCCTTACAGAGGAAACGCCAGTGATCCCCGAACTCCCGTCGACCGAGCAACGAAACCCCGCCTCCGCTCAGCTCGATGAGCTGAATGCGGCAGACATTGTCGCTCTCATGGCCCAGGAGGACTATCGCGTCCTGTCCGCTGTGGAAGCGGTAACCCCGTTACTCGCCCTTACGGCCGAGAAGGTGGCTTCGGCATTCCGTGCCGGAGCCCGGACGGTGCTCATCGGCGCCGGCGCCAGCGGATGGGTTGCGGTTCAGGAAATCGCCGAGCTACCGCTCACCTTCGGCGTTCCGCCAGACAGGTTCGTGGCGCTCGCAGCGTGCGGCGAGCTACTGGGCCAGAGCGCGATAAGCACAAATGAAGACGACACCGTAGCCGCGCCGGAGGCACTGCGAAGGATCGGGATCGGGCAGGGCGACATCGTGATCGGCGCTGCGGCAAGCGGCACGACGCCATTCGTGCGCTCGGGCGTGCAGGCCGCTGCGGTGGCCGGTGCGTGGGTCTGCGGGATCGCCAACAATCCCGGATCTCCGCTTCTCGACGACGGTGCCATCGGCATCCTCCTCGACACCGGTCCCGAGGTACTGACGGGCTCCACCCGGCTGAAGGCGGGCACCGCACAGAAGCTTGCGCTGAACCGCATCACGACCTGCGCGATGGTGCTCGCCGGGCGAGTCGTTGACAACTACATGGTCGACATGATCTGCACCACGGAAAAGCTGCGCCGTCGCGCGGTCCGAATCGTCATGGACCTCACTGCCCTGAGCCAGGATGAGGCCAGGGAGCGGCTTAACGACGCCGCCTGGTCGGTACGCGAAGCGCTGCACGCAGGGTGCTGGCGCCGAGCGTGACTCACGTGGTCCACTCAAAGTCGTCCGATGCGGCAGCCCGTCCTGCGGGGCGCACGGATGCTAGGCCCGGCAGTGACGGCTGTTCGGTGCGGAAGACATGGAGTGTTTCTGGGTGTGATTTGCATCTGGAACTGACTGGTCACCAGGTGCGGGCCGGGTTGGAGGCAGCCTTGCGCGAGGCGGTGCGCAGTGGCCGGCTCGCTGGGGGGACGCGACTGCCGGCGACCCGTGTGCTGGCTGCTGACCTGGGGGTCGCACGGGGGACGGTGGCGGAGGCTTATGCCCAGCTGGCCCAGGAGGGCTGGCTGACCTCGCGGGTGGGTTCGGGGACGCGGGTGACTGCCACGGAAGCTGCCGTGATGGTGCCTCCGCCGAAGCTCCGCTTGCCGTCGGCTCATGGTCGGCGGCTGCGTTACCAATTGCTCGCAGGGTATCCGGACGTGTCGGCGTTTCCGCGGGCCAGGTGGCTGGCTGCGGCCCGCAAGGCGCTGGCGGCGGCGCCCAGCCAGGCGCTGGGCTACGGTGACCCGCGCGGCCGGGGCGAACTTCGGGTCGCGCTGGCGGCCTACCTGGCCCGCGTCCGCGGCGTGCGGGCCAGCCCGGACCAGATCGTGGTCTGCACTGGGTCCACCCAGGGCCTGGCATTGGTGAGCCAGGTGCTCCGCGAGCGCGGCGTTACAAGCATCGGGGTCGAGGAGTATAGCCACCCCGTCCTGATCCGTGCCGTCACCTCCGCCGGTTTGACCGCCCTTACGCTGAGCGTCGATGACGACGGCGCGGCTGTGGGATCGGCCGGCGACGCCGACGCGATGCTGCTAACACCCGCGCATCAGTTCCCGCTCGGGCCCGTGTTGTCACCACAGCGGCGCGCCGAGGCAGTCCGCTGGGCGGCGCGCACAGGTGCGCTGATCATCGAAGATGATTACGATGGCGAATTCCGCCACGACCGCCGGCCCGTCGGCGCGCTGCAAGCGCTGGCGCCCGAGCACGTAATCTACGCCGGTACCGCCAGCAAGGCCCTGGCGCCCGGGCTGCGGCTGGGCTGGCTAGTGCTACCCGAGCCAATCGTCGAAGCGGTCGCCGAAGCCAAGTCCGCCGCCGACCTGCACACCGGCAGCCTGGAGCAGCTCACGCTCGCCGAGTTCATCCGCTCGGGCGCTTACGACCGACACATCCGCCGCAGCAGGCTGGACTACCGGCGCCGCCGCGACGAACTCGTGGAGGCGTTTGCGCGCTACATTCCCGCGGTGCACGTAACCGGGATCGCGGCTGGCTTTCACGCCGTAGCCACCCTGCCTCCCGACCAGGACGAACAAGAAGCTGTCGGCCGCGCCGCTGCCAGGGACGTGGCTGTTGAGGGACTCGGCAGTTACGCTATCGGGCATCACTCCCGCGGCCCGGCGTTGGTGATTGGCTACGCATCCCCGCCGGGTCACGCCTACACGACCGCGCTGACCCGGCTCTGCGAAGCAATCGCGAGCCCGCCCGCCCCTCCGTGAAATGAACGCTGACATCACCGGGCCCGCACTGCGCTACTAGCCCGTAGCCAACCCGGCTCTACCCCGACATCGCCGCCGCCCTCAGCGAACCGGCCACGGGCACGCGCGGCCCCACCGACACCGCCTGACAAAACTCACAGCTTCCCGCCACCCTGGTGTGCAGAAGGTGGGAGGAGGCAGGACACGACGACCACCCACCCCAACCGCCCGGCCAGCTTGCCGAGCCGGGAGGCAGAGCGCTGACGATCCCCCACCCGCCAGCAGTCCCTCCCGCCACCACTAACAAACCGGCAATACGAACAAGCTAACAACCTCAGAACACCATCTTAGTGATCACAACGGACATACGCCGCTGGGCGCTGGTTGCAGCGATGGCACAGGAACTCACGCCCGCGCCGTTGTGGATCTTCAGCGACGGGGCGTCCAGGAGCGCGGCCGCGTCGCTGGTGCTGTGGCTGCGGCGATCGTGGCGGTGATCCTGGATCACATGCCGCAGACCGGCACATGACCATGAGGCCGCGACTCGGTGGTCACCGCCTCGAGGCCGGCCGAGCGACTGTCCGAGCCGGTTGACTGGACTCGTAACATGCTCTAACGCCAAGAGGCTGCCATTTGCACGCCTCCGGCAGCACGCTCGATCGAGTCATCCGGCCAGCGTCGAATGCCCGGATTGCCATGCTTCCGGCGATCCGCGTGCTAGTCGTGGCGGTCGGCTGAGACGAGGGGGTAGATGATGTTGTGCAACACCCGATCGAGGTGGGCGCGGTCGGGCAGCTCTCCGCGCACCATCAGGAGCAGGTTGAGGCCAAGGACGATGTCGGGAATAAGCTCGATGTCGACGTGCGGCGGGATCTCACCTCGCGACACAGCTCGCCGGAACACATCGAGGATTGCCCGTCTGGGTTGTTCGAAGCCGATGCCGGCGAGTGCCTGCCGCAGGTCGGGATCGCGCGTTGCCGCACCGACGAGTCCCATGAGGACACTCACTTGCCGCTTGGCGGCGTCGTCAAAGTCCGGCACCTGAGCAACCATGGCCTCGAGATCGCCGTACAGCGATCCGGTGTCGGGCGGCGAAAACGGGGCGACCTGCTCACGCCCGCGGACCATGGCGTCGGTCACCAGCTGCGCCTTCGACATCCATCGGCGGTAGAGGGCGCCCTTTCCGACGCCAGCGCGGCTGGCGATCTCCGCCATGCTCAGGCTGTCGTAACCGACCTCGGCGAGACCTTCAAGCGCGGCGAGCATGATCGCCTGATCTCGCAGTGGGTCAAGCTGACGTCCTCGTCGTCGCTGCGGCTTCGCCTGACTTTCTTCCGCCGTTGAACTCACGCATCCAAAGATATGGTACGGAACCGCACCGTTCTATATTTGGGCAGGTGGGGAGACCAGATCTGCACCGGATACCGGGACCGGCACGGTGCAACCCGATGTGAGGGCCATCGAGGCTGCGGCGGGTGCCTCGCCCAGGCCTCCGCTACGTCGAACCGGCACCCTGGCTCCAAGCGTGTCCTGCCCGGCGCTCGGCAGCGTGCCCGGAAGGCAGGGGCACCAGGATCGTGTACCGGGTCTTGCGCTCAACCAGGGTGGCGATCGCCGAGCGCTGCCCGGCACCGATTATCAGGTCACCTTCCCAGTGCCCGGCCTGGCGGCGGCTCTCGGCGGCTGCGGGACGCTGCGCGATTGGCTTGATGGTGGTGCACTGCCGCAGTGCTCCGTCGCGGGATCGGCCACGGCCGCGGCGATGCCGGTAAGTGCGTGCCGTGCGCAGCAGCTGCGGCGTGACCGGGCTGATCAGGCGGCGGTAGACCGCCTCGTAGATCTGTGAGTGTCGTCTCGGCGCAGACATGCCACTGAGGCTTGCGCGGGTAGCGGCGCCGCAGCCACCGGCTGATCTGCCCCGGCGATCACCGCTTTCCAAGCCGCGCGGCGACGACGGCGGCCAGCTCGCCGTCTTCCTCGAACACCCGCGCCCGCGGACGGCGGCGCAGCAGATGCGCCTGACCCGTGCGCATACCAGGGCTGGTAACGGCCGTCGGGTTTGCTGTTGCGCGCGATCTCCCGGTAAACGGTCTGGTAGCTCTTGCCGATCCGCGCCGCGACCACCTTGACCGGCTCGCCGCGCGCTAACCCGTCAGCGATCTCGATCCGGTCATCCTGGCTGAGGAACCGCGCGCTGATCGGCGCATCGACGAAGGTCACCTGGCCAGCGTCGATGAACCACAGTGACCCGCAGCTGAGCGACACGCCAACCCGCTGCGAGGCATCCGACCCCGACAAGCCCGAGCGGATCAGCGTGAAATACCGCCGCTTAACCTCAGACGGCATCTTGTTCCACGCGTACCTCGGCATGCGAACCCTCACTGTCAGGATTCGCCACCACCGGTAGAAACCAAGGCATCTACCCGGTGCTGCTGATCGACGCGATCTTCGTCAAGATTCAGAGACGGGCAGGTCGCCAACCGGCCGGTGTATGTGGCGCTGGGCATCAACTGCCACGGCCAGCGGGACGTGCTGGGCATGTGGGCCGGCACCGGCGGGGAGGGCGCCAAAGCCTGGATGGGCATCCTGGCCGAGCTGCGCAACCGCGGTGTCGAGGACTGCTGCATCGTGGCATGCGACGGGCTGAAGGGCCTGCCCGAGGCGATCGGCGAGATCTGGCCGCAAGCCACCGTCCAGCTGTGCGTCGTTCATCTCGTCCGGGCCAGCTTGCGGTATGCGTCCAAGAAGTACTGGGGGCAGATCAGCAAGGACCTGCGCGAGGTCTACACCACCCCGACGGTCGCCGCGGCCGAGCAGCGGTTCGCCGAGTTCGAGCAGTCCTGGGGTGACCGGTAACCGGCGATCATCCGGCTGTGGCGCAGCGCGTGGGAGCAGTTCACGCCGTTCCTGGCGTTCCCGCCGGCGATCAGAAAGATCGTCTACACGACAAACGCGATCGAGTCGCTGAACTCCCGGTTCCGGCAGGCCTGCCGGCGCAGGGGCCACTTCCCCGACGAGGCCTCCGCGCTGAAGGTGCTCTACCTCGTCATCGCCACACCGCACAAGAACAGGACTAACGTCAACGGCGGAACGCCGGGCTGGAAGGAAGCCATCAACGCGCTGACCATGTACCACGGCGACA
>JASHOE010000144.1 GCA_030041275.1 Streptosporangiaceae bacterium | reverse complement strand
CGTTGTCATACCGCTTGCTCACGTCGCTGAGATCGATGAGCGCGTCCATGAAGCGCAGCCCTCCGGTTTCGCGCGGCACTGCGAACTCGCCCCCGTGGCGAGCACCCCGCGGTCACCCAGTGTCTCGGCGTGCGCGCGGTAGGGACATGGGGATACACCCCCAATGCGACCCTGATTGACGCGCCGGTCCACTCAGGGTCATGACGGTGACGCTGCACCCGCCCAGGTGCGCCGCCGCACCTCGTAGAGCAGGATGCCGGCCGCCACCGCGAGGTTGAGCGACTCGGCGGTACCGGTCATCGGAATGGACACCCGCAGGTCCGCGGCGGAGAGCAGGTCGTCCGGCAGGCCCTCGCCCTCGCTGCCGAGCAGCACCGCCAGCGGCAGCGCCCACTCCGCCTGCCAGCAAGAAACCGAGGCGCGCGCCGAGGTTGCCGCGACCATCACGCCGCGCGCGCGGGCCCAGGCAACGAACTCACGGTCGGAGGCGACCGCGAGTGGGACGGTGAACAGCGCGCCCATGCTCGCCTTGACCGCCGCCGGGTCGTACGGGTCGGCGGACGGGCCGATCAGGATGACGCCCGCTGCGCCTGCGGCACTGGCCGTCCTGATGATCGTGCCGACGTTGCCGGGGTTGCCGGCCGAGTGCAGCGCGACAAAGAGCGCGTCCTCTGGCGCTCGGTCTATCTCCAGGCCCGCCGCCCGGGCGGGCCTGCGAGACTCTCGGTCTGTCTGCGGGCCCGCCGCCCTGGCGGGCCTGCGCGACACTTGCGCGGTCGGCTTCGCGAGCTGGTCGAGCGGCGTCGGCGCGGCCCGCACGATCGCCGCCAAGCCCGTCGGACCCTCCCGATCCGCGATCCGGCCGAACAGCTCGCCCGACAGGAGCGCGACCCGCACGCCCGCGGCCTGCTGCGCCTCGACCATGTCGAGGGCGCCGCGGTGCCGCAGCAGGTCCGGCGCCACGATCAGCGCCTCGATGTCCGCGCCAGCCTCGACGGCCTGCCAGACCGGCTGAATCCCTTGCACCACGAACGCCGACTCGCGCCGCCGGTGCTTGCGGTCGGCCAGCGCGCGCACGCGCTTGACGAGCGGATTCGCAGCGCTGCTGATCACCTCGGCCATCGCGATCAGAGCGTAGTCGCCGAGCGGCCGGCTCCGGCGGCGCGGCGCGTCACACCGAGGTCACATCCCCCGCAGTTCACTGCGTGACCATGACAACCGCTACCGCGGGCCCAGCGCCCGACTCTGATCTCGCAGCCCCGCTGCGTACCACCAGCGACGTCCTGCACCGCGTCGACCTGCTGTTGGGCGAGCCCGCCCGACAGCTGCGCAGCATCGTGCTGCTGTTTCTCGACGGCGAGGGCAGGCAACTCCCCGTCGTCGTCCCGATCGATGACTTGCCCGAGCGGCCCGATCCCCTGCTCATCGGAAACTTGTGCTGGACTATCGGCGAGGCACTGACGCAGTACCCAGGTGGCTCCGCCGTGGTCGTCCTGACCCGGCCAGCGGCTGGCCAGGTCAGCGACGCCGACCGGTGCTGGGCCCGGAACATCTCCCGCTCGGCCCGTGAGCGCGGCGCGCCCATCCGGATGCTCTGCCTGGCCACGTCGTCGGGTGTATTCCGGCTGACCCCGGACGAGGCCGGGTGACCCAAGGCCGGCAGCTAGCTGACTCTTATAGTGGCCAGCACCGCGGGTCGGCCGCCCGCGGTGCTGGCATCGCGCAGCGTCGTGCGACGGTGTCGCACGCCAGCTCAGACGGCGAGGGGTGGCGGCGGATGGGCGCCGAGAGCGATCGGGTGGCCGGCTTTGGCCGGCTGGAGGACGGACTGCGCCAGGCCGGCGACTGGTACCGGTGGGGCCCGTACCTAAGCGAGCGGCAGTGGGGCACGGTCCGCGAGGACTACAGCGCCGACGGCGACGCCTGGGACTACCTGCCGCACGACCACGCCCGATCGCGCTCCTACCGGTGGGGAGAGGATGGCCTGGCCGGCTTCTGCGACATCGAGCAGCGCCTCTGCCTGAGCCTCGCGCTGTGGAACGGCCAGGACCCGATCCTCAAGGAACGGCTGTTCGGTCTCACTGGCGCGCAGGGCAACCACGGCGAGGACGTCAAGGAGTACTGGTGGTACCTCGACGCCGTGCCCAGCCACACCTGGAACCGGTGGCGCTACCACTACCCGCAGCGACCGTTCCCGTATGAGGACCTCATCGAGTCCAACGCCCGTCGCGACCGCACCCAGCCGGAGTACGAGCTCGCCGACACCGGCGCGTTTGACGGCGGCCGGTACTGGATCACCGAGGTGCATTACGCCAAGGACGGGCCGGACGACATCCTGATGTCGATCGAGATCACCAACGCGGGGGCGGATGACGCCGAGCTGCACGTGTTGCCCACCGCCTGGTTCCGCAATACGTGGTCCTGGGATCCCGATGCCGTGCGGTCAGAGCTCGTCGCGGCCGGGGCCGGCCGGGTGACCTTGGACCATCCCCTCGCCGGGCCGATGGAGCTGCTCGCCGGGGCCGGCCCGGACGGCCGGATGCCAACGGCGCTGTTCTGCGAGAACGAGACCAACCTCGCGCGGCTGTATCACGCGCCACCGGTAACTCCGTTCCCTAAAGATGGGATCAATGACCACGTGGTTAGCGGCGCCGCAACGGTCAGTCCCGCGGGCCGCGGGACCAAATGCGCCTTCTGGTATCGGCTCACGCTGCCCGGCCACGGCTCGGCGCAGCTGCGGGTGCGGCTGCGGCCCGCGCCGCTCGGCCAGGCCGACGACGAGGCGCTCGGCGCGCGGTATGCGGCCGTGCTCGAACTGCGGCGGTCGGAGGCGGACGAGTTCTACGCCGAGCTGACGCCGTCGACGGCTAGCACCGACGAAGCGACCGTGCTGCGCCAGGCGTTCGCCGGACTGCTGTGGAGCAAGCAG
This sequence comes from Streptosporangiaceae bacterium, assembly GCA_030041275.1. Lineage (GTDB taxonomy): Bacteria > Actinomycetota > Actinomycetes > Streptosporangiales > Streptosporangiaceae > JAJYUU01. Next base: position 12,241 of record JASHOE010000144.1, on the reverse strand, counting down.
CTCTACTACTACGACGTCACGTCCTGGCTTGACGGTGACCCAGCTCAGCCCGCGCCGCCGGCCGGCCGGCTCAGCGGCCGCAACTGCCGGTGGCGCGGCTTCGACGCGTTCGACATCATGTCGATGCCGGATAAGTGGGAGTATCCCTGGTTCGCGGCCTGGGACCTCGCATTCCATTGCGTGGCGCTCGCGCATGTCGATCCCGCGTTCGCGAAGTACCAGCTGATCCTGCTGTGCCGGGAGTGGTTCCAGCATCCCGGCGGCGCACTGCCTGCCTACGAGTGGGACTTCTCCGACGTCAATCCACCGGTGCAAGCGTGGGCTGCGCTCGAGGTCTTCGCCGTCGACGGCGGGCGGGACGTGCACTTCCTGTCCCGCGTGTTCGACAAGCTGCTCGTCAACTTCACCTGGTGGGTGAACCGCGAGGACGCCGAGGGCAACAACCTGTTCGAGGGCGGCTTCCTCGGCCTGGACAATATCGGCCCCATCGACCGGTCCCACCTGCCGGTTGGAGGCACCCTCGAGCAAGCCGACGCCACCGGGTGGATGGCGTCCTACGCGCTGTCGATGGCCACCATCGCGCAGATCCTGCACCACACCGGGCACCGTCCGGGCACCGATCTGACGCTGAAGTTCGTCGAGCACTTCGCGGCGATCAAGCAGGCACTCGATGATCGCGGACTGTGGGACGAGGCCGACGGGCTGTACTACGACCGGCTGATCACTCCTGCCGGAGACCGGGTCGAGGTGAAGGTCCGGTCGATCGTGGCCGTGCTGCCGTCGCTCGCGATGACCGTGGTCGGCCAGGAAACCATCGACCTCGCAGTCACGGTAGGCAAGCGGTTCGCGGCCCTGATGGCGGCCGAGCAGCTGCAGTTGCCTGGCCACGCCGATGGCGCCCTGATCCGGCGCGGGCCGGCCGGCGAGCAGCTGCTACTCACCCTGACCGATCCGGACCGGCTGCAGCGCCTGCTGAGGGTGCTGCTCGACGAGACAGAGTTCCTGTCGCCGCACGGGCTGCGCGCGCTGTCGGCCTGGCACCGCGATCACCCGTACACAATCGACGTCGAGGGCTACCAGGCGAGCATCGATTACGAGCCCGCCGAGTCCACCACGCCGATGTTCGGCGGAAACTCGAACTGGCGCGGACCGGTCTGGTTCCCCGTCAACTATCTGGTGATCAGCGCGCTGGAGCGCTATCACCAGTTCTTCGGCGACGACTTCACCATCGAGTACCCGACCGGGTCCGGCGTGCAACGGACCCTCGGTCAGATCGCGGCCGATCTGCAGGACCGGCTCATCACGTTGTTCACTCCGGGCGCCGACGGGGAACGGCCGTGCTTCGGCAAGGCCCCGTTGCTCCGCGACGATCCAGCCTGGCGGGACAACCTCATCTTCAGCGAGTACTTCCACGGCGACACCGGAGCAGGCCTCGGCGCCTCACACCAGACCGGCTGGACCGGCCTGATCGCCGACATCATCCGGCGCCGCCACGGCGTCGTGCCGTCCCTTGGAGCGGCGCTGGTTGCGGTGTTCGAGCGCGCCTAGACCGGCTGGTGGCCGCGATAAGAGCTCGCTCTCACGAGCCTCATGCAACGGCGCTCTCATAACGAGACCGCGCCCCGCGGTGTAACCAGGGGCCCGGAGGCCGTCGCAGACCACGCCCCCTGGCCCGCGGAATGAACCTGCCTCCGGACCCCACGGCGCACGGACCGGCTACTCAGGAGGCGACTCACCAGAGACCGGAACGCGCTGGACCCGCAGGTACCCATGAGACTCAAGAACACCCATGATGTGACGAGCCTCACTGTCCGGACATGCAGGCCGACTAGCGGTCGGCGCCTGTCGCCGAGCTGTCGGCGCCTGTCGCCGAGCCTGAATTGGCCGACGTGCAGCGGGAAGGATTACAGCCCGACTGGCGAAGGAAGGAGCCGTCGTGGCGCGCGCTATCTGGTCGGGTGTCCTGTCGTTCGGGCTGGTGGCTGTGCCGGTCCGGCTTTACTCGGCGACCGACGCACACGAACCGACGTTTCATCAGTTCGAGGAGGGCACATCGGACCGTATCCGTTACCAGCGCATCAACGAGCGCACGGGCGCTGAGGTCGCGTACTCCGACATCGTGCGGGGCGCAGACGTCGGCGGCGGACAGTACGTCATTCTCAGCCAGGACGACCTCGACTCAGTCGCGCCGGGCCAGTCCAGGTCGCTAGACGTTAAGACATTCGTCGACCTGGCGGAAATCGACCCCATCTACTTCAACAAGGCGTACTACCTCGGGCCTGGCAGCGACGAAACCAAGAAAACGTATGCGCTGCTGCGAGACGCGATGGCCGATTCCCGCAGGATCGCGATCGCCAGCTTCGTCATGCGCGGCAAAGAGTACCTCGCGGCTGTGCGGGCCGACGGTGACCTGCTGGTACTGGAGACCCTGTTCTTCGCCGACGAGGTGCGCAATCCGCGCGACCAGATCGAGAACCTGCCTGGCCGCGTCGGCGCTTCCGCGGCGGAGCAGCGCATGGCGACTCAGCTGATACGCGCTATGAGCACCCCATGGCAGCCCTCGCGCTACCGGGATACCTACACAGACCGGGTCAACAAGCTCATCAAGGCGAAGAAGAACGACGAAGAGATCACGCCCGCCAGCAAGGCTCCGCGGCCGACCAATGTCCGCAGCCTCATGGATGCGCTGCAGGCCAGCCTGGATGCGACCAAGGCAGGCGGGTCAGACGGCAAGTCGCGAGCCGCAGCCGGCCGGACCACCGGGCGCCGTCCCGCTTCCCCGCGAACGGGCGGCGCCGCCGCGGGCAAGGCCACTTCGACCCGCTCGGCCAGCTCAACCCGGACGGGCAGCCCGGCCCGGTCGGCCAGCTCGGGCGGCAGTAGCGGCGGCGCGGGCGGACGGCGCGGCAAGACGGCTGGGCAGCGGACCGCGGCGAAGAAGGCCACGGCACGCAGGGGTGCAGCCTAACCTCGGCCGCCTCTGCCGCCGGCAATGGCGTGCTGGCCCCGCGCCTCTCTTGACTGCGTTCGCGAGATCGCTGCGATCCGGGTCGGACCGGTTTACCAGGATCCCCAGGCCAGGCTCGGCGCCGGCAGCTCGGGCGGCGTGCGGAAGGCCGGCGGCGAATCCAGATCAAGAGCTGCGAGCGGCGCCGTCGCCGCTGCGTCGCGGCGTGTGAGGGCCGGCAGGTTCCACTTCTCCTCGATGAGCTTGAGCACCGACGTGTGGTCGAAAACATCCGACAGCACGCAGTTCGGCCGCGCGTACGGTGAGACGATCACGGCCGGCACGCGGAAGCCGTACGTGTCGTAGCGGTTCGGTTCGCACACCAGATCCTGCGCGTGCCGAACGTAGCCGGGGAAAACCGGCTTGATGATGCTGCGCAGCCACGACGGATGCGCGATCAGACTGCGACCAGGAACGTCGTCTGGCGGCTCGGCAGCTGGCGGCGGGACGTGATCGTAGTAGCCGCCGTTCTCGTCATAGGTCCAGATGAGCAGCGTGTCTGCCCAGGCCTTGCCGTGCATGACGCGATGGATGATCTCGGCGGCAAAGCTCTCGCCCTTGCGGATGTCCTGCGGATTCTCCTCGGAATACGCGTCGAAGTCCGGATCGACGATGCAGAAGTCCGGCAGCTTGCCAGCGTCGGCGTCTGCGAAGAAGTCGTCGATGCCGCGGACATGCAGCATGTACCTGGCCATCCCGAGCGGGTACAGGCCCGCCGTGAACTGAAGGTCACGCTTCACTCCGCTGCGGGCGCGCTCGAGCGGTCGTCCGAGCGCTCGCAGGTGATGCTGCGATCGTCGCCGCCGGTAGTTCAGGTAGCGGCGGAACTGGGACTGGTCGTCGCCGTCGGGACGGTAGTTCACCCAGGACTTTCCGTACTTGGTGAGCATGTCCAGGATGGTGCCGGCGGGCGGATAGTCGAGCAGGTTGACCGGAAGGTCATCCATGAGCCCGTGCGCGGTCCCGGCCAGCAGGAATCGGCGATTGGGGAAGGTCGGCCCGAGACACGAGCTGAACCAGTGATCTGCCACCGGGAACGTGCTGGCGAGGCCGTGGTAGAACGGCAAATCCGACTCCGTCCAGTAGCCCATCGGGACAGACGTGTCGGCGTCCGCGGACACGGCCTGGGTGGCGGTGACGAAGCCGGTCATCTTGCCGCCGGCGAACTGCACGTGCGCTGCCCGCCAGCTCTGGCACGGCACGCCTGAATGCTGCACTGTCGACGGCAGGTGGTGCGCGCGCACCGCCTGCCCAGTTGCGTCGGGATTCTCGGCATCCGGCCGCCCGTCGGCGCCCAGCGCGAAGCCTTCACCGCGGCCTAGCGTGCCCAGGTAATTGTCGAACGAGTGGTTCTCCATCATGAGAACGACGATGTGCTTGATCTGCGGCAGCCGGTCGGTACCGGCGGGCTGCGACGGGTCAGGTCGCTGCCCTGGCTGAGCTTGCGCCATTTGCGGGCTTCGCCGGCGCAGCCCTTGTCGCTCGACGCCCTCCCACACCGCCGTGCCGCGCATGTCTATCCTGCCCTTCGAAGCCAGGTCAGCTCGAACGCCGCCGGGCCGCGGGCCGACCGGCGAACATGAGACCTCGCGAGGTGGCCGGAGCTGTCGCTGAAGTGTTGCACCGGGGCTGCCTCCCGTTGCCGATGACCCACCGCGAGCATGAGCAGGTGCCCGGAACCGCAGCTAGCAAACGCGGCCTGGCGAGACCGCGCAGGCGGTGGTGCTTGCATCCAGAACTGGCTTCGCGACACACCGGACAGCGGCTGACACCGCGTCGGCGGCAGCCCACGATGATGTCGCCCGCCGCGGAGGCTAAGGTCTGCGTATGAGCCTAGAGGGAGAGTACGCACCGAGCCCAGCGCAATGGGTCCGCGACCAGGTCGCGGAGTACGAAGCCTCGGGCGGGCAGCGCGCGAACACGCTGCGCGACACCGGTCTGCCCGTAGTCATCATCACGACGCGTGGCAACAAGTCCGGGAAGATTCGCAAGATGGCGCTCATGCGCGTCGAGCACAACGGCCAGTACGCTCTCGTCGCGTCGAAGGGCGGCGCCCCGACGCACCCCGTGTGGTACTACAACCTGAAGGCCGACCCAGCGACAGTGCTGCTGCAAGACGGCCCGGAGCCGTTCCCGGTAGAGGTCCGTGAGCTTGACGGCGACGAGCGGGCTCAGTGGTGGGATCGAGCCGTCGCCGCCTTCCCGCCTTACGCCGAGTATCAGCAGCGCACGCAGCGCACGATCCCGGTGTTTCTCGCGACTCCCCGCGGCTGACCTCAGCGGCGATTCACCTGGGCGAAGCGGTCTGCTGAGCAGACTCGCTGGTTAAGAGGCTGTCAGCGGCGCAGCCGGCGTGGGTGTTCGCACCTGATCCAGCACTTGCTAGCGGTCTCGCCGCCGGCGCCGCCAATGTTGAGGGGCCGTTGCAGCTCGGCGAGCTCGGCCTCGCGCTGCTGCTGTCCGCCGTCATGGGGGTGGAGCGGGAGATCCGGCAGAAGAGCGCTGGTCTGCGCACGCACACGCTCGTCGGCCTCGGGGCCGCGCTGTTCATGCTGATCAGCAAGTACGCCTTCAGCGACGTGGTGCAGCCGGGCCACCTGACAGTTGACCCGTCCCGGGTGGCGGCGCAGATCGTTACCGGCATCGGCTTCATCGGCGCCGGCCTGATTTTCGTCAGGCGCGACGCTGTCCGCGGCCTGGCGACGGCGGCGCCGATCTGGCTCACGGCGGCGGTCGGCACCGCCGCCGGCGGCGGACTGCCCCCGCTGGCGGTGGCCGCAACGAACGGTTACCTGCTCGTGGCGCTCGCCTTTCCGGTCGCCGCCAGGCGGCTGCCCAGCTCCGGGACCGCGGTGTCGACCTTGCGAGTCAGGTACCCGGACGGCCGCGGGATCCTGCGCGACGTGCTCCAGCTGGCCACGTCTCGGGGTTCGCAGTAGCCGAGATGTCGACCGAGACCGTCCATCCGGAGCAGATACTGCGAGCGAACGGTTTACCGACCGTCGAGGTTCTGCTACACGTGTCCGGCAGGGGCTCGGTCAACGACCTCGCCGCGGCGCTGGCCGACCTGCCGGACGTCGCCGCCGTGATCGCGGACGACGTCAACGCGGCTGATTCGGCCTAGCCCTGCCCGTGGCCGGACGATCCGCCAGCGATCTCGAACGACCACAGCTCGCTGTGCACGCCGACGGGACGCTGCTCGGCAGCGCCGTGGCCGTGACCGTGCCCTTCTGCCGGGCCGCCCGCACCGCGACCGTGCCCTTCCGCCGGCCCGCCAGCGCCGTGGCCGTGACCACCGTGGCCAGCCTCGCCGGCCTGAGCAACGCTGCGGTGACCGGCGCCGAACGCCGGCGACGTGATCCAGGCGTCGAATGACGCCTCGTCCCGCCATCTCGTGACGACGAGCCACGTGGCCCGGCCGTCGGTTGGCCGCAGCAACTCGAAGCCCTCGAAGCCGTCCTGATTGTCGACAGCGCCCGCGCGTGCGGCAAACCGGCGCGCGAGCTCGTCGCCGCCATCCGGCGGCACTGTGATCGCGTTGATCTTGATGATGCTCATGCCTTGAATCATGCTCGCCCGCGGGTTCCAGCGGCGCCCGGTCCCGCCGAGACGGACAGCCGCGCTATCGACATCGCAGCGGTGAACCGCTGCTCCGGAGGCGTCTTCCCATATCAATAGCGGCTAGTCCGCTTTAAAGTGTCATGGCCTGAATCATGCGCCGGCGCGCCGCTACTCCGGCAGGCGGCCGCGAGGTACCGTCAAAGCGGAGGGCCGCCTCCAAAATTCAGTGGCGCCCAGGCTTACGGTGGAAGAGTGCGGACCACATCTGGGCTGGTTCCCCTGCCAGCTGAGGGTCGGGTGGTGCCGTGGTGGGGAGTAGCGTCCTCGCTGCTCGCACCCGTCATCCTGATCGGCGGATGGACAGTCGCTGCCGACCTTCAGCCTGTCCCGTTTGACGCGATCCGGCGATCGATCAGCGCGCTGGGCGCGGTGGGCATGCCCTACCGATGGGTCATCGTCATCACTCTGCTCGGCGTGGGCATCTGCCACGCCACGACGGGCCTTGCCCTCCGGCCGGCCACCGAGAACGGCCGGGTGCTGCTGATCATCGGCGGGATCTCTAGCATCCTCATCGCCGTGAATCCGCAGCCCAGGCATGGCGGGTCGCTGGCGCACGAGGCATTCTCGCTGGTTGGCGTCGTAGTGATGACCCTCTGGCCGCTGGCGGCGATCCGGCGAGAGCTCGACGCTCCGTTCGCACTGCAGCCCAAAGCCGTCTACGCGGCGACCGCGGTCACCATCGCCATGCTGGCGTGGTTCACCGTCGAGTTGTTCAACGGCCCGGAGCTCGGCCTGGCCGAGCGTAGCGTCACGGCGGATCAGTCCATCTGGCCGCTGCTGGTCGTGCTGTCGGTGATCGCGGCGCGGCAGCGCGCTCCGGCGATGGCAGGCCAGGAGGCCGTCCGATCTCGCTAGCGGCAGCTCCGCACCGCAGCGTCGCGCTACCGACTGCCTGGGACGGTCACGAAGTCGATGAGTTCCTCGACCCGGCCGAGGAACGCGGGCTCCAGGTCTGCGTACGAGCTCACCCGGCTCAGGATTCGGCGCCAGCCTCCGGCCGGGTCTGGCGGCCAGCCCAAGGCCGTGAGTACCCCCTGCTTCCAGGGAACATGCCGCGGCACCTCGGGCCAGTGCGAAATGCCCAGGCTGGACGGCTTCACCGCCGCCCACACATCAACAAATGGGTGCCCGACGACGAGGACATGCTCGGAGGTCACCCTGGCTGCGATCTTGCTCTCCTTGGAGCCGTCAGTGAGGTGGTCGACAAGCACGCCGAGGCGACGGGATGGTTCCGGGGCGAACTCGGCCACGATCTCGGGCAGGTCATCAATGCCGTGGAGTGGCTCCACCACCACCCCGACGTCGCGCAGGTCGTCGCCCCACACCTTTTCGACCAGTTCGGCATCGTGCTGGCCCTCGACGTAAATCCGGCTGGCCCTGGCAACCCTGGCTCGGCTCGTAGGCGGCGCGATCGAGCCGGAGGCGGTACGGCCCGGCCTCGTCAAGTGTCCTGCGGCCGGCCGGACCAGCGCCACCCGGTTGCCTTCCAGCAGAAAGGACTCCGCCAGCGGGAACACCCGTCGTCGGCCGTGCCGGTCTTCCAGCACGACCGCATCCTTCTCGCAGCCGACGATCGCTCCGCAGAATTGCCCGGCGCTGTCCTCGACGACCAGGCCCTGCTCGGCGACGATCCGTGGCAGCGGAGCCGGTTTGCGCGACGGCGGCGCGAACACGTCGTCGTCGTACCGTCTGCTGCGCAACTGTGCCCTCCGTCGGCGGCCTGTCCGGCTGCCAGTATCGGCCAAACCGGTCATCCCACCTCGGAACCACGCCGTAGCTCCGACGCTGCGGAGCTCAGGCTGACTGGCCAGCCTGCCGCCTGAACGGGCCGACCACGTCAGCGGTCTGGGGGGTACCGCCGACTGGAAGCCGCGAAGCATCGGCAAGGATCTCCGTCCGGCGAATCTCAGCCATGTGCTCGAGCGCGGCCGTGAACAGCGCCGCCCTGGTGGGAGCGTGGTGCTGAGTCGCAGCACGGGAAACGCCAGCGCGCTGTGCCACCGCCACGGTCGCGCCGCTCCAGCCGGGCTCGGCGAGACAGGCGATTGCCGACTCCAGTAGCCGTGTCCGCGTTGCCCAGCCGCAGTCCTGCTGCGGTTCGCGCGCCCCCGCTGCCGGTCGCCACATCGTCGTCGGCAACCGCCCTGTTCGCTAGTCAGCGGCCCAGGCCGGGCGGCGCTTCTCCCGGAACGCGGCCATCCCCTCGGCGGCTTCAGCGGACCCGAACAGCCGGGCAGACAGCATGGCGAGACCCGCGGCGGTTGCGTCGAACCCGGCCAGCACGGGCCCGGTCAGCAGCAGCTTGGTCTCCCGTAGCCCTTGCGGCGACGCGACCCGCAGCGCGTCGAGGACCGCGAGGGTGCCGGAGTCGATGTCAGCCACCGCCTCGGTGACAAGGCCGATCCTGGCCGCGGTCGCCGCGTCGAACGTCTCGCCGGTGAGGTAGTAGCGACTGGCCGCGCGCGCGTCCATCCGCGGCAGCGTGGTCAGCGAGATCATCGCGGGCGCGAGGCCGAGCCGCACTTCGGTGAACGCGAAGGTCGACTTCGGGCCGGCTAGCACGATGTCGCACGCACCGATGAGCCCGAGGCCGCCCGCGCGCACGTGGCCGTCGATGCTGCCGACGACCGGCTTGGCCAGCCCGACGATGTGGCGTAGCAAGGCCGTGACTCGGACCGCTCCGGATTCCATGCCACCCTGGCTGGCCTCTGTCAGATCCGCGCCGGCGCAGAACGTCGTTCCGGTATGCGTGAGCTCCACGGCACGCACGGCGTCGTCTTCCGCGGCCGTCGTGAGCGCGTCGCCGAGCTGGCCCACGAGTGCCGCAGACAGCGCATTGCGGTTGCGCGGCGAGTTAAGCGCGACCCTGGCGATGCCGCGCTCGACGGAGTACTGGACGAGACGGTCAGACATGACTGCTCCGTTAGTAGGACTTCGGCAGACCTAGCGAGTACTGAGGGACGAAGTTAAGGATCATCTCCCGGTCGCCGTAAAAGCCGGAGGCGTTGCCAATCCGAACCGGCTCCACTCCAGCCACGACACGCAATCTCCGATCAGCTCACCCTTGGTTGGGGCGCAGCGTCCACGGAATCCGCCAGCGTGACCACCGCGGAAACGGTGCCAGGCCACGCCCGCAAACAAAGCATAAGTAACTGTTGTGCGGCCGCCAGGGCGCGGGCACGTCGCAGATAGTCAATTAGCTTGATTGTCAAGTCGAAGGACGGTAGCGTGCGCAGACATGCAGAGCGTCGTGACCGACCGGCCCGACCGACCACAGCCCACCACCTGGCCGGAGTTCTGGGCGGACTTAGTCAGGCGCGTCGCGGCCCGCCTGCGCGCCTACGGGCCGCGGGCTAGCAATCAGCCCGCGTGGGCCTGGCCGTCGCTGCTGGCCATCGCCGCCATCTCCGCGTGGTCGTACGCGTGGCGCGCCACCCGCCCGGTGAACATCGAGATCTACTACGCCGCGGCGGTTCGCAGCATGACGGCGAGCCCGTCGAATTTCTTCTTCGGCGCGCTCGATCCCGCCGGTACCATCACAACCGACAAGCTGCCAGGCGCGTTTTGGCTGCAGGCGCTGTCGGTCGGCGTGTTCGGCGCGCACACCTGGGCGCTGGTGCTGCCGCAGGTCATCGAGGGCACCCTCACGGTCCTCGTGCTGTATAGCGTGGTCCGCAAGCTCGCCGGTCCCGGCGCGGGCCTGATCGCAGCGGGCGTGCTCGCGATCTCGCCCGCCACCGTCGCCCTGAACCGCGGCAACATCTCCGACACCCTCATGATTCTGCTCGCCGTTCTCGCGGCCAACTCGACGGTGACAGCGGTCAGCACCGGACGCTGGCGCCCCCTGCTGCTGGCCGGATTGTGGATCGGTCTGGCCTTCCAGGCCAAGATGATCGAAGCGTGGCTGCTGCTGCCCGCCCTCGGTGTCGCTTACCTGACTGCCGCACCGGGCGACTGGCGACGCCGAGTACCGCACTGCGGTGCGATGACGCTGCTCGCCGGCGCGGTCTCGCTGAGCTGGATGACCCTGGTGACGATCTGGCCAGCTGGCTCGCGGCCATACATCGACGGCAGCACCAACAACTCGGCCTTCCAGCAGGTGTTTGTGTACAACGGGTTCGGCAGGCTCGACCAGGCGACGCCCGACCAGCTCGTGAACCGCACGATCCGGCTCGGCCTCCCGATCGCACCGCCGCCGTCCTGGCATCGGCTGCTGACTGGCGACCTTGGCCGCGACACCAGCTGGCTGCTGGCTGCGGCGCTTGTCGCTCTGATAGCAGGCCTGGTCGCCCTTCGCCGGGCGCCGCGAGCCGACCTGAGCCGCGCAGGGCTGCTGCTGTGGGGAACGTGGCTGGTGACGCTCTTCGCCGTCTTCTCGGCTGCGAGTGACGTCAACTCCTACTACACCGCGGCGCTCTCGCCAGCAGTCGCGAGCCTGCTGGCCATCGGGATGTCGCTGGCGTGGCAGCACCGCGGCCGAGTCGCGTGCTGGCTCGCGGTGGCCATCGCGGTGCTGGCCACGGCGAGCTACGCGGCGTGGCTGCTGCCCGCCACCGGCACCGGCCTCCCGGCCTGGCTGCGACCAGTTCTCATCGCGCTGGCCGCGGCGGCTGCCGTGGGCCTGATCCTGGGCTGCTGGCGCCGCCGCACGGCGGTCATCGCGGCGGTCGGCATGACACTGGCCGCGATGGCCGCGCTCGTCGTCCCCGCAATGGCGGCCACCAGCGTGGTGACGAGCGGGCTCGGCCCGTTCGAGACACCATTCGAGCCGTCCAGGGTCACCGCGGCGACCACGGCGCTGCTGTCGTCGGGCTTTGAGATCCAGCCGGCGCTGGCCGCGCTCGAGAAGGGCAACGCGGTGGAGCTCTACCTGATGGCGACGCAGACGGCCGTGCTGGCGGCGCCGTTCATCTGGGCCAGCGGCCGTGAGGTGGTGCCGATCGGTGGCTTCACTGGGACGATCCCCGAGCCGACGCTCACCACGCTGCAGCGCCTCATCGACGCCAACATGGTCCGCACCTTCCTGCAGTCGCCGACGACGACCGACCCGCGGCTGACCTGGGTGGCGCACCACTGCCTGCATATCAGGGCGCGGTCGACCGGCCGGCAGGCATTGCCGGTCGCGGTCTACTTCTGCCTCAGCGGCTAGTCGCGGTCTCCCGAGCGGCCAGTCGCGGTCTCCCGAGCGGCTAGTCGAGGCCGGCCGAGCGGCTAGTCGGGGTCCCCCGAGGTGGCCCGTGCCGCGAGCAAAGTCTGCAAACCCTCTGTGGCGCCACCCGCGCCACTGGCCGGACTTCATGGAGTTTTCGGCGGAACGAAAGCACACAAGCCGGGCCGTAAAAGGGTCGCAAACACCACAAGGCACATCGGAAGCTCCCCAAGGTCGGAGCTCAGCACAACTCGGGCTTTCCCGAGGGTCGGGCATTACGGGCACATCAGCCTCCGGGGCTTGGCTCACCGCACCTGGCAGGCGGACCCGGACCTCGCAGGCACACCCGGCAGGCGGACCCGGCAGGCGGACGCGGACCTTGCGGATTCGGACCTGGCCTGCGGACCTGCCATGCGGACCCGGGCATGACCACGGCGCAGATCTCGCAGTCAACAATTGTTGAC
>JASHOE010000143.1 GCA_030041275.1 Streptosporangiaceae bacterium | reverse complement strand
CAGGCCCGCCCGGAAATATGCTGAGCTCGCGTGTCATCGGTCAAAGGCAGAACCATGACGACTCAGCAGTCAGGCAGCGGCGAGCTTCGGGACGACCATCCGAAGATCGATACCAGCGTGCCGCACATTGCCCGGGTGTATGACTACTGGCTCGGCGGCAAGGACAACTTCGCCGTCGACCGGGAGCTAGCCGAGCGTTTCATTCAGGCCGATCCCATGGCCGTGGCCGGGGTGCGGAGCAACCGCGCCTTCCTGGGCCGGGCTGTGCACTACCTAGCAGCTGAGGCGGGCATCCGCCAGTTCCTCGACATCGGCACCGGCATCCCCAGCGCGAACAACACGCACGAAGTCGCGCAGCGGGCCGCGCCGAGCACCCGCGTGGTGTACGTGGACAATGACCCGATCGTGCTCGTCCAGGCGCGGGCGCTGCTGACCAGCCATCCTGACGGGCTGACGGACTACCTCGAGGCAGACCTGCGCGAAACCGACACCATCCTCACCGAGGCGGGGCGCACGCTCGACTTCGCCAAGCCGGTGGCGGTCTTGCTCGTCGGCGTGCTGCACTGCGTCCCTGACTCCGACGACCCGGCCGGGATTGTGCAGAGGCTGGTGGCGGCGGTCCCGCCCGGGAGCTACCTGGCCATCTCCCACCCCGCGTCGGATATCCACGCCGAGGCCATGGCGCGGGGCTCGGCGATGATGAACCGCGCCATGGCTGGGTCGATCACCTTCCGGACCAGGGAGCAAGTCGCCCGGTTCTTTGCGGGCCTGGATCTGGTGGAACCGGGTCTGGTCCCGACGACTCAGTGGCGTCCCGAGCCCGGCGCCGACACCACGCCGTTGCCCGGCTGGGTCGGCGTGGCGCGCGTCGGCTAAGGGTCCTCAGCGCGGGACCGCCGGTGTTGCAGGTGGTCGTGCTACGTAGTCAGGCAGAACGGGTGGCCCGCCGGATCGGCGAATACCCGGAACGTCTCCCCGCCGGCCGCGAGGCGCGTTGCGCCCAGCTCTAGTGCCCGGGCCTCGCCTGCATCGAGATCGGCGACGGCGATATCAAGGTGCGCCTGCTGCGGGTACCTCGGGTCCGGCCATCGCGGCGCGCTGTAATCGCTGATCTGCTGGAACATGACGCTCCAGCCGTCACCGGTGATGAGCGCGCCCTCGGGACCCTCGTAGCCCACCTCCATGCCGAGCAGGTCAGCGTAAAAGCGGGCCAGCGCCTTGGCGTCGGGAGCGTCGATCGTCGTAGCGAAGAGACCCATCACCGGTCCGACCCCATCGCGCTGACACAGGTCGAACGGGTGGCCTGCCGGATCGGCAAGCGTCACCCAGGTCGCGCCGTCGGCGAGCCGGGTCGCCCCGAGCTGCACAGCCCGCTCGGCCGCCGCCTCATATCCGTCGATGAGCAAGTCGAGATGGAATTGCTGCGGGTGATCCTGCCCTGGCCACTGCGGCGCCACGTGGTCGGGAGCCAGCTGGAACGCGACGTCCTGGCCGTCCGGTGTCCGGACCACTATCCAGTCGGGCTCCTTTCTCACGATTTGCCAGCCGGTGAGTTCTGCATAGAACGAGGCAAGCTTCTCGATGTCCGGAGCGTCGAGCGCAACCATCTCCACATGTCCTGTCACAGTCATGCCATCCATCCTGCCCGCCCCCTCTGACAATTCACGCGCAGCCGCGCTCGCAGCGCCTGGGAGAGCCCGGCGTGCGCTCCGGCCGCACTGCTCAGAGCCTCTCGACAAGGTGACCTAGACAGCTGGCTGATCTCTGCTCAGCAGGTTGACCGGCGCGGAGCCGTCGTTGCGTCAGCTCGGCGGCCACGTCATGCTGTGTTCTGCAGGTGCCGCTGAATGTCGCGCCCGTGCGATGCCGCTGTGAGGGATTGTCCAGTGTCAGCTGACCGCGAGGAACCAGACAAAGTCCTCGGAATGCCTCGCAGCTACCTAGGTCCGCATGGGACCCGGGGTCAGCGCCAGGATGAAGAGCACAAGCGCGTCCTCGGTGTCCCGGTCGACTGGTACGGCCCGGTCGACTGGGACTGGCTTCGATCACTCAGACATCCCGTCAGGGCCTACCAGCGTTGGACGTTGATACGCCGCCTCGGTCCCTATGCACCAGACGAGCGCGACCCCAAGTCGCCGGGCTAGCCCGCACGGAAGGCGCGTCCTGGCGCCGGTCCGCGACGGTCGGCAACCAGCCCGATGGTCTTGCGCACCCCAAGCTCCCTGGTCTGAACCGGCTGCGACAAGCTGAGCTGCGTGCTGCCACGACAGGATCCCGATGCGGCGCTGATCGAGCGCGAAATCCGCGCCGCCGGATCGTCAGCCCGCGCCGTGAGCGAGCAGAACTACCTCAAGAGCTCGCTGGAGTTCGCTGGCACGACGGTCCCTGCCACGCGGGCCATCGTGACCCGCTGGCGTCGCGGCCAGCCCGAGCTCACCGGGCAGTACGTTGGCCGAGTCGCTGCGGCGCTGTGGGATGGACCAGTATTCGAGTGCAGGGTCGCCGCGGTCATCCTGCTGACCGACCGGCGCACGCTGCTCGGCGCCGATGACGTGCCGCTCGTCGAACACTTGCTGCGCACCTCGGGTACCTGGGCCCTCGTCGACGGTCTCGCGGCAGACGTCATGGGGTCGCTGGTCGAGCGCTTCCCGGAGTCGCTCAACGTCCTCGACCGGTGGGCGACGGACGATGACTTCTGGCTGCGCAGGTCCGCCATGCTGGCACTACTCGTGCCACTGCGCCGCGGCGACCTCACAAACTGGCCGCGGTTCGCCGACTACGCCGACGCGATGCTCGCTGAGCGAGAGTTTTTTATTCGCAAGGCGATCGGCTGGATTCTGCGCGAGACCGCGAAGAAGCATCCGGATGTCGTCGCGGACTGGCTCGCGCCGCGGCTTGATCGCGCATCAGGCGTCACGGTCCGCGAGGCAGTCAGGTGGCTCCCGGCCGCACAGCGGGATGCGATCACGGCTGAGTGGCGGCGCGCCGTAACGCCGGGTGCAGGGCCAGGTCGGGTGGCTGCCCGTCGTCCCTCGCACTGATCGCCGACTGGGCTAGCCATAAAACAGCCGTTCCATCACCGCCCGCGCCTGCCGGGCGGACCGGCGCCAGTCCTCGGTGAGGTCCTGCGCGCCGTCGGGCGGGTAGCCGAGGATCCGCGCCACCACCGCCAGCTCCGTGGGCGACGTCGGCAACGTGTCAGAAGGCCGGCCCCGCGCCAGCATGACGGCATCCCGGATGCGGCTGGCGAGCAGCCAGGCGGCGAGCAGTGTTTCGGTGTCGGCGGCACCGATCAGGCCAGCCTTGCTGGCCGCTGCCAGCGTGGCTGGCGTCTGCGTGGTACGCAGTTCTGGCATCGACATCGCGTGTCGCAACTGCAGCAGTTGCGCCACCCACTCCACGTCGGCGAGGCCACCAGGACCCAGCTTCAGGTGCAGCGCGGGCTCGATGCCACGCGGCATCCGCTCGGCTTCGATGCGCGCCTTGATCCGCCGGATTTCCCGCACCGCTGCGGAACCGATGCCGCCGTCCGGATACCTGACCTCGTCGGCGATGGCGATGAAGGCGGCGCCCACCCCTGCATCGCCGGCCGCGTACTCGGCGCGCAGCAGTGCCTGCGCTTCCCACGGCACCGACCAGCGGCGGTAGTACGCCTGATAGGACGCCAGCGTGCGCACCAGCGGTCCTTGCCGACCCTCGGGACGCAGCCCGGCGTCGAGCGGGAGTGGTGGGTCCAGGCCCGGCTTGCTCAGCAGGGCGCGCACATTCTCCGCGACCGCGTGCGCGGCTCTCGTTGCCGCCTCGTCGGTTGCGCCGGGCAGCGGATCGTGCACGAACAGCACGTCGGCGTCGCTCGCGTAGCCCATCTCCCGGCCGCCGAATCTGCCCATGGCGATGATGGCGAGCCGCGTGGGCAGCGGGCCCGCGGTGCGCTCGGCCTCGGCAACGACGGCCGCGAGGGTCGCCGCGATCGTGACCCTGGAAACGGTCGTGAGCGCAACGCCCGTCGCTTCGATGCCGGCGAGGCCGAGCAGGTCCGCGGCTGCGGTGCGAAGCAGCTCGCGGCGGCGAATCGCCAGCACGGCCGCGGTGGCGTTCGCGGGCTTGTCGGCCCTGCCGACGGCCGCGCTGGCTTCGGCGTGCAGCTCAGCCGCAGATCGCGCAGCCAGCTGAGCATCGTCGCCGAGCATCGCCACCGCCTCGGGCGCGCGCAGCAGCAGTCCCGTGGCGTACCGGCTCGAGGCCAGCAGCCTCGCCATCCGCTGGGCCACGACAGCGTTGTCGCGCAGCAGCCGCAGGTACCAGGGCGAGTTTCCCAGTGCCTCACTCACCTGGCGGAACGCGAGCAGGCCGGCATCGGGCTCTGGTGCGTCGGCCAGCCAGCCGAGCAACACGGGCAGCTGCGTCCGCTGCATCGCGGCGGTTCGGGACATCCCCGAGGTCAGCGCCTCGATGTGGCGCAGGGCTCCGGCAGGGTCGGCATAACCGAGCGCCTCCAGCCGGTCTCGCGCAGCCGCTGACGTGAGCCGGACCGCGTCGCCCGGCAGCCGGGCGACGGCCTCGAGCAACGGCCGGTAGAACAGTTTCTCGTGGAGCTGCCGAGCCTGGCTTGCATGCAGCCGCCATTGCGCGGCGAGCTCTGCCGCAGGGTCACCAGGCGGCAGCGCTGACGGGGTTGCCGGGCCGGCTACGGCCGCTGGGGCAGCGGAGTCCAATCGCATCCGGCGCAGCGCGCGGCCGATCTCCCGAAGCGCCGCCGGGTCTTCCGGCAGAAGATGGGTACGCCGCAGCTGACGCAGCTGCACCAGGTGCTCAACGCCGCGCAGGAACCGGTAGGCCGCCCCCATGGCGGCCGCGTCCGCCCGGCCCACGTATCCGCCCGCCGCGAGCGCCGCGAGCGCCGGCAGCGTGCCGCGCTGCCGCAGGGAGTCATCACCCCGGCCGTGCACCAGCTGCAGCAGCTGGACAGCGAACTCGATGTCGCGCAGCCCGCCCGGACCGAGCTTGAGTTCCCGCCCGGCCTGGTCAGCTGGCAGGCTCGCGACCACCCGGCGGCGCATGGCCTGTACGTCAGCAACGAACCCCTCGCGCTCTGCGGCCTGCCAGACCAGCGGCGCGATCGCAGCGATGTACTCCGCGCCGAGCTCGGGATCACCCGCCACGAACCTGGCCTTGAGCAGCGCCTGGAACTCCCAGGTGCTCGCCCACCGCTCGTAGTAGGCCAGGTGGCTGGCCACCGTGCGCGCTAGTGGACCGTCCCGGCCCTCCGGACGCAGATTTGGGTCAACCGGGAACAGCGGCCCCTCCGGGGTGCTCTGTGAGCAGATCCGGATCATCCGGCTCGCCAGCGCCGTCGCCGCCTTCAGCGCCCCGGGCTCAGCCGAGCCCGCCACGAAGATCACGTCGACGTCGCTCGCGTAGTTGAGCTCTCTGGCGCCGCACTTGCCCATGGCGATCACGGCGAGCCGGCCGGCCGCCGCGTCGGCGGGCTGCTCGCCGCGGGCGATGGCGAGCGCCGCCTCGAGTGCCGCGCTCGCCGCGTCGGCGAGACCGGCCATCACGTCGTCGAGCGCGTATTCGCCGGTGAGATCAACCGCCGCCAGCTGGAGCAGCCGCCGGCGGTAGTCCACCCGTAGCTGGGTCACCGGATCGGCGTCGTCCGACGGTCCCGCGGCGGGGAACGGGGCCGATTCGGCCAGCAGCCGCCAGTCCGCGCGATGCCGAGCCAGGTGATCGGCGAGGGCGGTGCTCGCGCCGAGGACGGTCACCAGGCGGTCTCGCAGCACCCTGTCGGCCCGCAGCGCCGCCCTGAGCTTGGCGTCCGGCGTCATCCTGGCGAGCGCGGCAAGGGCGAGGTCGGGATCGGCGGCGGCCGCTAGGGCCTGCAGCACCGAGCTATCGGCCCCGCGGCTCGGACCGGCGCCAAGCTCGAGCTCAGTCACGAGTTGCTGGGCCCGCGCCGTGTCCGCGAAGCCCATCGCTGCCAGCTGCCCGGCCAGGGTTCCGCGCGGTGACGTCACATCAGCACGGTAACGGGCGGGCCGAGCTGGCGTCTGGTCACAGCACGCCGAGGTACCGGTCCAGCTCGAACTCGCTGACATGCTGGCGGTACTCCTGCCATTCCTCGCGCTTATTGCGGAGGAAGAAGTCGAACACCTGCTCCCCCAGGGTCTCAGCGACGAGCTCACTGCCCTCCATGACGTTGATAGCGTCGGACAGGTTCTGCGGCAGCGGCTCGATCCCGAGCGCGTGCCGCTCGGTCGACGTCAGCGCCCAGACGTCGTCCTCCGCGCCGGGCGGCAGTTCGTAGTCGTCCTCGATCCCTTTCAGCCCGGCAGCGAGGATGACCGCGTAGGCCAGGTAGGGGTTGCACGCCGAGTCGATCGAGCGGAACTCGATCCTCGTCGCGTTGCCCTTGGCGGGCTTATACATGGGGACCCTGATGAGCGCCGACCGGTTGTTGTGCCCCCAGCAGATGTAAGCGGGCGCCTCACCGCCTGCTCCGGCGATCCGCTCCGTGCCGCCCCACAGCCGCTTGTAGGAATTCACCCACTGGTTGCATACGGCGGTGATCTCCGCCGCATGCCGGAGCAAGCCGGCGATGAAGGCCTTCGCCACCTTGGACAGGTGATACTCCCCGCCGGGCTCGTAGAACACGTTGCGGTCACCCTCGAACAAGGACATGTGCGTGTGCATGCCGGAGCCGGGGTGATCGGTGAACGGCTTCGGCATGAACGACGCGTACACGCCTTGCTGCAGCGCGACCTCCTTCATGGCGATCTTGAAGGTCATGATGTTGTCGGCCGTGCTGAGCGCGTCGGCGTACCGCAGGTCGATCTCCTGCTGGCCGGGTGCCCCCTCGTGGTGGCTGAACTCCACGGAGATGCCGAGGCCCTCCAGCATGGTGATCGCCTCGCGCCGGAAGTCGTGGGCGATGCTATGCGGGGTGTGGTCGAAATAGCCGCCCGCGTCGATGGGCCGCGGCCGCTGGCCAGGCTCGGGCTTCTCTCTCAGCAGGAAGAACTCGATCTCCGGGTGGGTGTAGAAGGTGAAGCCAAGCTGCGAGGCACGGCCGAGGGCCCGCTTCAGCACGAACCGCGGATCGGCGTAGGACGGGGTACCGTCGGGCGTGAGAATGTCGCAGAACATTCGGCCCGTTCCCGCGGTGGCACCGCCAGCCTGCATGAGCTGGAACGTGGACGGATCCGGCCGGGCGATCATGTCGGCCTCGTACACGCGGGCGAACCCCTCGACGGCGGACCCGTCGAATCCGATGCCCTCCGCGAATGCGCCCTCAAGTTCGGCCGGAGCCACCGACACCGATTTCAGGTAGCCGAGGACATCGGTGAACCACAGCCGGACGAACCGGATATCACGCTCTTCGAGCGTGCGCAGTACGAACTCTTCCTGCCTGTCCACTGCCACAGTGTGCCCGCTCGATGTTTCTGGCTTGTTACCGGCCCCGGTCGATGCGGCAGCGAGCCAACTAGGCTGACCTCGTGGCTCGGCTTCGGATCGGTCTTGCTCAGGTCAACGCGACGGTGGGCGACCTAGCTGGCAATAGCGACAAAGTGATCGAGTGGACGATGCGCGCTGCCGAGCAGGGGGCGCGCGTCGTTGTCTTCCCCGAGATGGTCCTCACCGGTTATCCCGTCGAGGACCTCGCCCTGCGCCGCTCGTTCGTGGACGCGTCGATCGCACGTCTGCACTCGCTGGCGACGGAACTGGCCAGCGAGGGCCTGGACGGCATCGCGGTGGTCCTCGGCTACCTCGACCGCCGGACTGACGAGGAGCAGCGCGTCGGCGTCCCGGCGGGCGCGCCGCTGGACGCAGCCGCCGTGCTGCACGGCGGGCAGGTGGCGATCGCGTCGGCCAAGCACCACCTGCCCAACTACGGCGTCTTTGACGAGTACCGATACTTCGTGCCAGGCAACACCCTGCCGGTCTTCCGGCTGACCACGGCGAGCGGCGAAGCGGTCGACATCGCCGTGGCCATCTGCGAGGACCTGTGGCAGGACGGCGGTCCGGTGGCGGTAACCCGGCAGGCAGGCGCCACGCTGCTCGTTGTGCCGAATGCTTCGCCGTACGAGCGGAACAAGGACGACGTCCGGCTGGCGCTGTGCCAGCGCCGCGCCCGCGAAGCGGGCGCCGTGCTCGCCTACGCGAACATGGTCGGCGGCCAGGACGAGCTCGTCTTCGACGGGGACTCCCTCATCGTCGCGCCGGATGGCACGCTGCTGGCGCGCGGGCCGCAGTTCGACGAGGCACTCGTCCTCGCCGACCTCGACCTGGCGCCGGCGGATCCGCTGCTGCCCACCGGGGAGCAGCGGGCGACCGCGGCCGACGCGATCATGACGATCGAGCGGGTCGAGCTCGCACCGCTGTCCGCTCCGGACGCGGACGCGCCGCTCGCCGCGCCGATGATCTGGCCCCGGCTGGATGACCTGGCCGAGATCTATGGCGCGCTGGTCCTCGGTACGAGGGACTACGTGCGCAAGAACGGCTTCGGCCGGGGCTCGGTACTCATCGGCCTGTCCGGCGGCATCGACTCGGCGCTGACGACCACGATTGCCACCGACGCGCTTGGTGCCGACCGGGTCAACGTCGTACTGAATCCAGGCCCCTTCTCGTCCGAGCACTCGGTCGCGGACGCTGAGGACCTTGCGAGGCGACAGGGTGTCCACGCCCGGGTGATCCCGATCAAGCCCATGGTGGACGGCTTCGCCAGCAGTCTCGACCTGCACGGCATCGCCGCGGAGAACCTGCAGGCCCGGATCCGCGGCATGATCTGGATGTCACTCGCCAACGAAGAGGGACATCTCGTCCTGGCCTGCGGCAACAAGAGCGAGCTGGCAACCGGGTACTCCACGCTCTACGGCGACGCGGTGGGCGCCTATGCCCCCATTAAGGACGTGTTCAAGACGCTGGTCTGGGAGCTGGCCAGATGGCGCAATCAGCAGGCCACGCTGCAGGGAAGGACTCCGCCTATCCCGGAGAACTCGATCAGCAAGCCGCCGAGCGCCGAGCTGGCGCCGGGGCAGCTCGACAGCGACTCGCTGCCCGACTACTACACGCTCGACCCGCTGCTCGACGACTACGTGCAGAACGACATGGGCTCGGCCGAGCTCGTCACGGCCGGCTACGACCCCGAGCTGGTCGAGCGCGTCATCCGGCTGGTCGACCAGGCCGAGTACAAGCGCCGCCAGTACCCGCCGGGACCCAAGATCACCGCGAAGAACTTCGGCCGGGACCGGCGGCTGCCGATCACTAGTCGCTGGCGGGAGCCGCGCGTCGAGCGTCAGGAGCGCGCTCGACCGGCGTGAGCCCCGTTGTGCCCGTGCCAGGCCCTGGCGCTGGCCGTCGCGGCCGCTCTGGTCTGGTCCCACTTGTGCCTGGCGACATCGCTCGGCGGCACCTCGAGTTCGCGCATCCAGCGGCGGGTCGCCGCGACCAGGGCCCGGCCGCCGATGAGCGCACCTGCCATCGCCAGCATCGCGCCGACGCCGACCAGCGAGGCACCGATGATGAGAGGCGTCGCGTCCATCCTGAATCCACCCTTGACTGAGCTGTAGCCGCTGCTCATTGCGTCCCCTTCGTCTGAGTTGTGAGTGGAGCGTCACGTGCGGGTGATGGCCTGGGTCTGCCACGCCGCCTGATACCAGCCTCCGGCGCGTATGAGCTCTGCGTGGCTGCCGCGCTCGCCGACCTTGCCGTTGCGAAGAACCACGATCTCGTCAACCTGGTCGAGCCCATCGAGCTCGTGCGTGATGAGCAGCGTGGCCCGCCCGGCGGTGACCCTGAGCAGGTCAGCCATCAGCGCGCGGCGTGTGCGGGCCTCGAGGCTTCCGGTCGGCTCGTCGAGCACCAGCAGCGCAGGGTCGGCGAGCAGGGCGCGGGCGAGGGCAAGGCGCTGCCGCTCACCCCCGGACATCGCCGTGCCGTGGGCGCCGACGGGCGTGTCCCAGCCGCTCGGCAGGGAGCGAACCCAGGCCAGCAGCCTGGCCCGCTCGGCCGCGTTGGCCAGCTCGTCGTCGGTCGCTGCAGGTCGGGCGAGCCGGAGATTCGCGCCGATCGTGGTGTCGAACACGTGACTGTCCTGCGGGCAGCCGCCGATCACGTGGCGCACGTCATCAGCCACGTACGCGGCGATGTCGTGGCCGTTGAGCGTCGCGCTACCGCTCGCCAGATCGCGGAACCGCAGCAGCACGCCGGCGACCGTCGACTTGCCTGCGCCGTTTGGCCCCACCAGTGCGATCCGGCGGCCTGGCTGGAGATCCAGATCCACGCCGTCGAGTGCAAGCGGGGCGCCGGGCTGGTATCGAACGCAGGCCGCGCGCAACGAGACGGTCACCGGGCTGACCGGCGCAGGCAGTGGCACGGCGGGCTCGCAGACCGGACTGGGTGCATCGAGCACGGCGACGATCCGCCGAGCCGACGTGCGCGCGTGGCCCACCTGCAGCGCGGCGGTGGGCAGCGCGCTGACCGCCTCGAACGACGCGAGCCCGGTCAGGACCAGCACAGCGAGCGGCACCCGCGTGAGCGCACCCGAACCGATCGCCGCTACGCCGAGGACGAGCATTCCCCATACCGCGAGACCGGCCGTGAGGCTCATCAGCCCGCTGCCCAGCCCCGCCGCGGTACCCGAGCGGCGCGCGAGCGCGGTGAGCTCGGCGTCTGCGCCAGCAACCCTGGCCAGCCCGGTCTCCTCGGCGCCGAAGGCGTGCAGGTCGGCGGCACCAGCGAGGAGGTTCGCCACGGCGGCGCTCAGGTCGCCACGGACGGGCCCAGCGCGGCGGCGCGCCCGACGGTCAGCGGCCGCCGCGAGAGCCGGGACAGCCACGCCCGCGGTGAGCAGCCCGGCCGCGAGCACGCCACCCGCCGGCCGCAGGATCAGCAGGCACGCGGTCACCGATCCCGCACCGACCAGCGCTGCGCTGAGCGGCGGCGTGATGCCGCGGACGAACAGGTCCTGGGTCGAGTCCACGTCAGAGATCAGCCGTGCGAGCAGGTCGCCAGAGCGGAAGCTCGCGAGCCCGGCGGGAGCCAGCCTCGCCAGCTGCCGGTAGATCTTCACCCGGACGTCGGCGAGAACCCGGAAGGCGACGTCGTGCCCGGCGAGGCGCTCGCCGTAGCGAAAGACCCCGCGACCGACGCTGAGTCCGCGCACCGCCACGACCGCGGTGCTGATGGCGAGGATGCTCGGGTGCTGCGATGCACGGGCGAGCAGGAAGCCCGAGATCGCCAGCAGCGCCACGCCGCAGCCCGTCGCGGCCGCGCCGGCGGCCACCGCGAGTAGCAACGAGCGTCGCAGCGGCCGCGCCATCTGCAGCAGTCGCAGCAGCGGGTCACCTCGGCGCGGCGACACCATCATGAGCCCGCCGCCAGTCCGGCCCGCGGGCTCTGTTCTGGCTGCGGAGGCTGCAGTCGGCCGCGCTCGAGAGCCAGCAAGCGGTATCCCCTGCCCAGCTGATCCGGACGGTGCGTCACCAGCACCACCGTCCGGCCAGCGAACTGCGTCTCGAGCAGATCGAGGATGTTGCGGGCGGCGCCGGGATCCAGGTGGGCAGTCGGCTCGTCGAGCAACAGCAGCGGAGCGTCGCGAAGGAAGGCGCGCGCGAGAGCGATCCGCTGCCGCTGGCCCGCTGACTGGTTGCGGCCACCCTCGGTGAGCCGAGCCCGGATCCCGCCGGACAGGGCGATGTCGACCCCCGCGAGAGTCGCAGCCGCCTCGACGGCCTGCGGCGTCGCGGTCCGGTCGCCGAGCGCGATGTTCTCGGCCACCGTGCCCGCAAACAGGTACGGGTGCTGGGGTACCCAGGTGATCTGCCGACGCCAGCTGCTCACCGGAATGGCCTGCAGGTCCGCGCCGCCCGCCTCGATACGGCCCTGGCTGGGCTCGGCGAACCGGAGCAGCAGGGCGAGCAGGGAGCTCTTGCCAGCACCGCTCGGCCCGGTCAAGGCGAGGTGCACGCCGGGCTCGATCGCCAGGCAGACGCCCTGCAGCGACGGGCCGTCGCGGTGGGGATAGGAAAGTGACACATCGGTCAGCGAGATCGCCGCGGTGCCCAGATCAGGGCAGCGCACACCCGACCCGGCCGGGCGCCGCGATTGCCGATCGGCCGGGTCGCCGCCCGGCTGCTCGAGAATGGTGAGCGCGCGGGCCGCGGCGATCGTGCCCTCGACGCTGGCGTGGAACTGCCCGCCCAGATTGCGCAGCGGAAGGTACGCCTCCGGCGTCAGCAGCAGCACGAGCAGCGCGGTCTGGTACCCAACGTGACCGGTGAGCAGCCGCAGCCCGACCTCGACCGCGACCAGCGCGGTCGCCAGCGCGGCGGCCAGTTCGAGCACCAGCGCCGACAGGAAGGCGACGCGCAGCGCCGCCATCGTCGCGACCCGGTGCTCCTCGGTGACGGCGCGAATGCGATCGGCCTCGGCCCGCGCACGGCCGAACACCTTCAGCGTGGGCAACCCCTGGACGACGTCGAGGAAGTGGCCGCCGAGCCGCGCCAGCAGCCGCCACTGGCGCTGCGTGTGCGCCTGCGTCTGCAGCCCGATAAGCACGCCGAACACCGGAACGAGCGGCAGTGTCAGGGCAATCAGCAGTCCGGACAGCCAGTC
This sequence comes from Streptosporangiaceae bacterium, assembly GCA_030041275.1. Taxonomy (GTDB): domain Bacteria; phylum Actinomycetota; class Actinomycetes; order Streptosporangiales; family Streptosporangiaceae; genus JAJYUU01. Next base: position 46,710 of record JASHOE010000143.1, on the reverse strand, counting down.
GGCTGCGGTCACAGTGACCAGCACTGCCAGCGGAACGAGGCCGGCGAGCAGCAGCTGCGGCACGTACCGGGCGAAATACGCGTCGAGGGCGTCGAGTCCCCTGGTGGCCACCGTCGTGATCTCGCCCGCCTGCTGGCGCGTCAGCCACGCCGGGCCGCGTCGCAGCGCGCGGCGCACGAGCTGCCGCCGCAGGTCCGACTTCACCACCGCGGCGGCGCGCAGCGCCGCAGCCTCGGCAGCGTACGCGACGGCCGCTCGCCCCGTCACGACCAGGATCAAGGCGACGAGGGTGCCCTCGAGGCCGGTCAGCGCACTGCCGCGGGCAGCGCCTGCGAGCGCGCGAGCGAGGAGTCCGGCCTGCGCCAGCACGAGTCCGGTTGTGGCGAGCCCGCCGACGACAGTGACCACGAGGTAGCCGCGTGCTGCGCGGGAATGCCGCAGCAGCCGCCGGTCGACCGGCCGCAGCCGCGTGCTCCTGCTGGCCAGCTCCGTCACTCAGCCGCCGTGCCTGCGCCTGGGCAGGTGCCTGCCGTGGCGCGGCGTGGGCTCGCCCGTGAAGGGCGGCGGGGTGGTTGCCGTCGCCCCCGCGAGAGGCGGCGGTACGGTCTGCCGGATCGGCTGCGCGCCGACTCTTCGCCGGAAGACGTAGTACGTCCAGGCCTGGTAGGCGAGCACGAACGGAAGCAGCACAAGCGCGACCACCGTCATGATCTTCAGCGAATACGGCGGCGATGCCGTGTTGTAGACGGTGAGGCTATGCGCGGCATTCGTGCTGCTGACCATGGCCCGCGGGTACAGGTCGACGAAGATCGAGATGATCGCGAGGGCCATCACCGCAGACGTGCTGGCGAACGCCCAGGCCTCGCGTCGGTCGAACGCGAGGAAGCCCGCGGCGATGGCGCCGATGAACGCGATCAGCTCAACCGGGTTGAGTAGCGCCCCTTTGCCCGAGATGGCGTGCGTCCAGGAGATGAACGCGAGCACCAGCAGAGCGCTGACCGGAGCCGCGAGCCGGGCGAGCCGGGCGGCGCGGTGCCGGACCGGGCCATCGGTCTTCAGCGCGATGAACGTCCCGCCGTGCAGGACGCAGAGCGCGACAAGGGTGATGCCGGTGAAGATGGCGTAGGGCTGGAGCAGATCGCCGAAGCTCCCGGTAAACGTATGGCCGGCGTTGATGGGCACGCCGGCCAGCAGGTCGCCTAGCCAGATGCCGATGATCAACGGCACGAGAAAGCTCGCGATGGACAGGAGCCAGGACCAGGTGCGGTGCCACCGCAGCCCTGGCCTCTTGTCGCGGTACTCAAACGAGACGCCGCGCAGGAGCAGCGCGATGAGCGCGATGACCACCAGGACGTAGAAGGCCGAGAACATGGTGGCGTACCAGGCCGGGAAGGCGGCGAACGTAGCGGCGACGGCGACGATGAGCCAGACCTCGTTCCCGTCCCAGAGCGGCCCGATCGTGCCCATCACGGTGTGCCGGCCGGACTCGTCGCGGCCGACGATGCCGTGCAGCATGCCGACACCCATATCGAAGCCCTCGAGGACGAAGAAACCGGTCCACAAGATCGCGATAAGGATGAACCAGAGCGGGACGAAGGCCATCGGCGTTACCTCAGTACTCCATCGCCGGGACGCGCCCCTTGGCGTCCTCGGCCGCTGGCGCGGGCGGGAGTTCCTTGCGTGAGTAGCGCAGCATGAGCAGCAGATCGACGGTAGCGAGCGCCGCGTACACCAGCACGAACGCCATCACGCTGAACCACAGCATGGGCGCGCTGACCGTCGGTGACAGCCCGTTCTTGGTGAGCATGATGCCTTGCACGACCCACGGCTGCCGGCCAACCTCGGTCAGCAGCCAGCCAGCGGTGTTGATCAAGAACGGCAAGATCACCATCCACTGCGCCGTCCACAAAAACCATCGGGCCGCCCGCTTGTCCGGGGACCTGGCCAGTGTTCCGCGCCGCAACATCCACACGCCCCACAGCCCGACGAGCGCGACGATGACCGCCAGGTAGGCCATCACCCGCATGCCCCAGTACTGAATGAACACGTTCGGCACGTAGTAGCCGGGCCCGTACTTGGCCACGTACTGGTTCTGCAGCGGCGTCAAGCCGATGACCTTGCCGTTCCAGTGGTTGGTCGCCAGCAGTGACAGCAGGTGCGGGATCGCGATGATCTCAGTCGGGACCTGGTCGTTCCTGCCACCGCCGATCTGGAACAGCGAGAACGAGCACGGCTGGCACGTCGTCCACTGTGCCTCGGCCGCGGCGATCTTCATCGGCTGGTAGCGCGCCTCGATGACGCCGAGTTCGTCACCGACCAGCATGGTCAGCAAGATCGCCGGGACAAGCACGATGAGCGACAGCCGCATCGACCGGCCGAAGACCCGACCCTCGCCACCGCGGCGTAGCTGCCATGCCGACACGGCGAGCATCACCGCGGCGCCGGTGACGATGGCTGCGAGCACCACCTTCGAGTAGCCCCAGATGAATACCGGGTTGGTGAACAGTGCCCAGATGTCATTCAGCTGCGGGCTGCCATGCACCATGACGTAGCCGACCGGATGCTGCATCCACGAGTTCGCGGCCATGATGAACAGCGCGGACAGCACGCTGCCGAGCGCGACGAGCCAGATCGTGGCCAGGTGCACCCGCCGGGACAGCTTGTCCCAGCCGAACAGCCACAGGCCTAGGAAGGTGGACTCCAGGAAGAACGCGGCCAGCCCTTCCATTGCCAGCGGCGCACCGAACACGTTGCCGACCAGCTTGGAGTAGGCCGACCAGTTCATGCCGAACTGGAACTCCTGCACCAGCCCGGTGACCACGCCGATCGCCACGTTGATGACCAGGAGGGTGCCGAAGAACCTGGTAAGCCGGAGGTACTCAGCACTGTTGCGGCGGTACCACGCGGTGTGCAGCAGGGCGGTCAGGAACTCTAGCCCGATCGTGACGGGGACGAACAGGAAGTGGTTGACCGTGACGAACGCGAACTCCCACCTGGCCAGGTCCTCGCGCAACTGCGGCCCCCTCTAGACACGCCTCACCCGCGACGGCGTAGCTGTGCTGTCTTTCCCCGCCTGGCAGCCTGTACGTCTCACCCGCTGCGGGTGATTGGCCGAGTTGGTGAGACGCAGGCGGCGGCGCGGCTACCTTGCCGCCGAGGCGAGAACCGGCACGATCTTGCCTTCGCGGTTGTCCAGCTCGCGGTTGAGGGTGATGGCGGAGTTGATGAGCGCAAGGTGGGTGAAGGCCTGCGGGAAGTTACCGAGCTGCCCGCCGGTGGAGTCGATCTCCTCGGAGAACAGGCCGAGGTGGTTGCCGTAGGTGAACATCTTCTCGAAGGTCAGCACGGCATCGTCGAGCCGGCCAGCCCGCGCGAGCGCGTCGACGTACAGGAAGGTGCACAGCGAGAAAGTGCCCTCCTCACCGTGCAGGCCGTCGGGTGAAGCGGCCGGGTTGTACCGGTAGACCAGGCTGTCGGAAACCAGTTCCTTGTTCATCCCATCGAGCGTGGACAGCCAGCGCGGGTCGGTGGCCGAGATGAAGTCCTCGATCGGCATGAACAGCAGCGAGGAGTCCAGCACCTGAGTGTCATAGTGCTGGGTGAACGCCTTGACCTTCTCGTTCCAGCCGCTGGTCATGATCTGGTTGTAGAGGGCGTCGCGGGCGGCGGCCCATTTGGCGACGTTGGCCGGCCGACCGTGCCGCTGGGCCAGCTTGATGGCCCGGTCGAGGGCAACCCAGCACTGGACGCGGCCGTAGGTGAAGTTCTTGCGGCCGCCGCGGGTCTCCCAGATGCCCTCGTCGGGCTGGTCCCAGTTGTCGGCGACCCAGTCCATGATCTTGGTGAGGGCGAGCCAGCCCTCATAGGCGATCGGCACACCGGCCTGGTCTCCCGCCATGATCGCGTCCATGCCTTCGCCGTAGATGTCGAGCTGGAGCTGGTCGGCGGCAGCGTTGCCGACCCGGACCGGCGTGGAGCCCCGCCAGCCTTCGAAGTCCTCCAGGATCTCCTCAGTCAGATCGGAGGACCCGTCCACCCGGTACATGATCTTCAGCGGGCTGGTGCCGTTGCCTGCCCCGCCCTCGGTTATCCGGTCGCGCATCCACGCGCCGAACCGGGCCGCCTCGTCCATGTAGCCCAGGTTTGCCAGCGCGTGCATGGTCAGCGACCCGTCCCGGATCCAGGTGAACCGGTAGTCCCAGTTGCGCTCGCCGCCGGCCTGCTCGGGCAGCCCCAGCGTGGCCGCCGCCACAGGCGCGCCCGAGGGCTGATAGGTCATCAGCTTCAGCGTCATCGCTGACCGAACGACCATCTCCCGCCACCTGCCGGTGTAGGTCGACCGGTTCATCCAGGCCTTCCAGTAGGAGGTGGTGTCGTCGACGAGCCGCTGCAGCTCCTCCGGCGCGATGGCCCGGGGCTCGCCGCCCATCGACTCCAGCACCACCCCGCCGGTCTCGCCCTCGCGCAGCGTGATCGTCGCGCGGAGTCCGCCGCCGACCTGCTCCGGCGCCACCCCGCCCCGGTTGACGTCACGCCGCCCGGCGGTGTGCAGCGTCAGCTCCATGCCTCCGGCGGTGCAGAACGCCGCGCCCACGTCGGTGACATCGACGGTGTGGCTGGCCCGGCCGAAGTCAAACCGCGGCTGCAGATCGATGACAAACTGCATCTGACCGCGCGCCACCCGGACCTGGCGTACGAGCCGGTGCCGGTCCGTCGGCCCGCCCTCGATGATCGGCATGAAGTCCTGCACCTCGCCGACCCCGTCGGGCGTCATGAACCGGGTGATAAGGATCGCGGTGTTCGGCAGATACAGCTGCCTGGTCACGTAGCTGTCGGTCGCAGGCTTGATGCTGAAATAGCCGCCCTTGTCCGCATCCAGCAGCGAGCAGAACACGCTCGGCGAGTCAAACCGGGGGCAGCAGAAGAAATCGATCGAGCCGTCGGTCGTCACCAGCGCTGCCGTCTGCAGGTCGCCGATGAGGCCGTGATCACTGATGTTGGGGTAGCGCTCCACTGTGTTCCCTCCTCTGGATACCGCTCAGCCTCCCGTCAGCCGGTGGCGCGGAAACCACCCGGCCCGGATGAGGCGGCCGCACGGCACAGGCTCGTGAACTGGCTGGTCCGCCCGGGTAGGACCGGGGCATGCGGCCAGAGGGAGCGGTGCGGGCCGGTTCGCACAGTGCCACGGCAACCGGGCAAGTAACGCAGCCGCAGCCCAGTCCCGGCCCGCATTGGCTGTCGAAGGTGTTCGAGCTCAATCCGGCCGCGCTCAACTGGGCGCGCGCCGTGATGCTGCTTGACGTCATGCTGGTGCCGCTGGTGGTGCTCTGGGCGATCGGGCACGAGCTTTACCTGCTGAGCGCCCTCTTTGGCCTGCTTTCGGCAGTGCTGGCCGACCCTGGAGGCGGTTACGCGCAGCGCGCGTCTCGCATCGCCGGCTTCTCGCTGATCGGCGCGGGCATCACCGCGCTGGGATTTGGCATCGGCGGAGATGCGTGGGGCTGGCTGGTGCTTGCGGCTTTCGGCGTGACGCTGTCGGCCGGGCTGGCGGTCACGCTCGGGCTGCACAGGTTCGTCGCCGCCGTGGTCCTCAATGTCTGGTTCGTCGTCGTCCTGGGGTTCGCGTTCTCCCTCCATCAGCACCCCCGCATCACCGACTACGTCTGGGCTCAGGTGCTCGCCTGGGCCGGCGGATCGGCGCTGTGGCTTGTCGTGACGTTCGGCGCGTGGCTCGTCTGCCGACGTCGTCCCTGGCCGCAGCCAATCGCTGAACTGCCCGGTGATACCTCCCGCCGGAGCCTGACGCCGCCGATGATCATGTTCGCAGTCATCCGCGCCTTGGCCATCGCCAGCACTTCGGCGCTCGCGTTCGGCCTGAGCCTCTCCTACGGGTACTGGATGTCGATCGCAGCCCTCGTCGCGATGAAGCCGAGCCTGCAGCAGTCCACACTCATAGCCGTTCAGCGGCTCGTAGGCGCGGCGATCGGCGCTGCCGGGGCCGCGGTGCTGCTCTTGATACCCGCCAGTGAGCACGGATTCCGGCTGTTCGAGATCACGCACGGACTCGAAGTGGTCGCGCTCGTCCTGCTGGTGCACGGAGTCGCCACTCGGTTCTGGAATTACGCGCTCTACTGCGGCTTCATCGCCGCCGGAGTGCTGATCCTGGTCGACCTTCCGCAGCCCTCCCACTTTGACGCGGTCGGCTATCGGGTGCTGTGGACCGTGGCCGGGGTGGGAATCGGTGTGCTCGTCATGCTCCTCGCTGGCTTGCTCGCCAAGCGCGCGGCCCCCAAGCGCACGGCCGCTGAGTTATTTCTCAGGCCGGTCAGGCTGGCGGTCGGTGCGCCGCGGGCTGAGACGGGGCCGGCCGTTGCGGCCGCGCCTCCTCGGCGCGCTGGCTAGGAACGCCAGCGAACGGCTGATACACGTCCTGGACGATCCCGACCGAGCGGGTGGTGTAGGCGCGCTCCCTGCGGATGTCGCGAGTGAAGGCGATCCACCAGGTGAGAATCGCACCGAAGCGGTTCCGGAAGCCGGTCAGGAACGCGATGTGGATGAAGAGCCACACAAACCACCCCGGCAGGCCGGACAACTGGACTGGTCCGGCGGAGACCACAGCGCGGCCGCGCGCTATGTAGGCCGCGGAGCCGAAGTCGCGGTACTTGAAGGGCCGCGACTGACCCTCGCCGGTCAGCTCGCGCCGCACCCGCCGCCCAGCGTAGAGTCCGGACTGCATGGCGACTTCGGCTACGCCGGGCAGCTTGCGGAGGCTCATCATGTCGCCCACGACCGAAATCTCCGGATGACCGGAGATGGTGAGGTCGTCCTGAACGCAGATTCGCCCCGCCCGGTCGCGGTCCGAGCCGGTCGCGCTGGCGAGCGCTTCGGCGATCGGCGGGGCTTCGACGCCCGCCGTCCAGAGCACCGTTGCCGCGTCGAACCGAGTCTCATTGCCGTCATGATCACGGACGGTCAGTCCATCTTGATCGACGCTAGTCACGATCGAGTCCATGTGCAGCTCGACCCCAAGCGCCTTCAGCTCGGCAGCGGCACGGCCGGACAGCTTCGCGCCGAACGCCGCCAGCGGCGCGGACCCGCCGTCGAACAGCAGCACGCGCGCATCTTCGGGCCGGGCCCTGCGGTACTCATCACACAGGGTCTTGGTGGCGAGCTCGCGTATCTGCCCGGCTAGCTCTACTCCGGTCGGCCCGGCGCCGACGAGCGCGAACGTGAGCCAGTGCTGCTCCTCGGCTGCGTTGCTGGCGGTCTCCGCCATCTCGAACGCCCCGAACACCCGCCGGCGAATGGTGAGGACGTCAGAAATGGTCTTCATCCCCGGCGCCCAGGTGGCGAACTCTTCATGGCCGAAGTACGACTGGCGCACGCCCGCCCCGACGATCAGGTGATCGTAGGGGACCATGATCTGCTCGCCGCCAGGCCGCCGGCAGACAAGCTGGTGGCTGGCCGCATCCACGTCGACCGCCTCGGCCGCGATGGTCCGCAGGTTGCTGTGCTTGCGCAGCAGTCGCCGCAGCGGGGCGGTGATCTGCCCTTCCGACAGGATCCCGGTCGCGCACTGATAGAGCAGCGGCTGGAATACGTGCTGCGGCGTCTGGTCGACGAGCGTGACCGAGAACGGACCGTCGCGCAGCGCCCGGGCTGCGAACAGTCCAGCGAAGCCGCCGCCGACGATCACTACCGTGCCGGCCGAGTCCTGACCGTCCATGCGCGCTTCTCCTCAGGCGGGCTGTTCTTCACGCGGGCTGCAAGCTAGACCGGGTCGTGCCACGGAACACCCTCAGGCAGCAGGCTGTCGGCCTCCTTGGGCCCCCAGCTGCCGCGCGGGTAGCTGTGCAGCGGGACCGCGTCGCCGAGTATCGGGTCCACGACGCGCCACGCCGCTTCGACGGCGTCCTCGCGCGCAAACAGCCACCGCTCGCCGGACAGGGCGGCACCGATGAGCCGGTCGTAGGCCCGCATGTCGGACGCCGGCTGCTCGGCGAAGCTGAGCTCTTCCTCCTGCGGCGCCCAGCCTGCGCCCTGCTTCTTCCCTACCAGGCCGAGCCGTACCTGGGCCTGCGGGTAGACGCGGAACCGCAGCGAGTTGGCCACGTTTGCGGGCTCGATGCCGAACACGTCGTGCGGTGGCCGACGGAAGCGGATGCTGATTTCAGTCGCGGTGACGGGCATGCATTTGCCAGCCCGGATGAGCATCGGTACGTGGGCCCACCGCCAGGAGTCCGAAGCCAGCCGCACGGCGACGTAGCTTTCCGTGGTCGAGTCGGGCGCGACGCCCTCGACACCGAGATAGCCGTCGTACTGGCCGCGCACTGCGTCCTCCGGTGTCAGTGGCCGCAGGGTGGCGATGAACTGCGCCTTGGAGTCGCGCCAGGAAGTCAGGCCGGCGCCCCCGGGCGGCTCGGCCAGCGCGCTCGCCAGTATCTGCAGCATGTGGTTTTGCACCACGTCCCTGATGGCACCAGTGCGGTCATAGAAGCGGCCCCGATCGGAGACGTCGAATTCCTCGCCCATGGTGATCTGGACGCTCTGCACGTAGTCGCGCTGCAGCAGTGGCTCAAGCACGGAGTTGGCGAACCGGACGAAGAGCAGATTTTCCACCGGGTCGAAGCCAAGCCAGTGGTCCACCCGGTAGATCGCGTCTTCGGGATAGAACTTACGCAGCGTCTCGGTCAGCTGCTGCGCGCTCGCCAGGTCGGTTCCGAATGGCTTCTCAACCATGACGCGCGCGTTGGTGGCGCGGCCAGCTTCCGAGATGCCTTGGGCTATCCGGCCGAAGAGTGGTGGCGGGACCTCCAGGTAATACAGAACGCGGGTACCGTCGCCGATGGCGTCCGACATTGCCTTGTAGGTGCTGGCGTCGTCGAGGTCCCCGTCCACGTAGCGCAACAGGCTGAGCATCTCGGTTGCGGCCGGGGTTTTCTGGTCCATCTTGTTGCGCTTTAGCGAATCGATCGCGTAGTTGCGAAACTGCTCCAGCCCCCAGCCGCTCTTGGCGACGCCGATCACCGGGACATCGAGCACGCCGCGGTCGACAAGCCCGACCAGTGCGGGAAATGTCTCAAGCTTGGCTAGATCCCCGGTTGCCCCGAAGATCACCAGAGCATCCACTTTGTCAGTTGGCATGCCGCCTCCTCCGGAGCTGTGTGCTGTATCCATCTGAAACCCCGTGCCGATATGGCACGCCACCCGAACCGGGTGATGCTCGAGCCGCCTCTTTGTGGCCGGTCAGCTCTCCCGGGGAACAGCGCTGGCCGCGTGCGGCGTGGCTGCGCGCTGGTTTGGGGCGCTGCGCTGGGCTGGCGCCCAGGCGCCAGCGCCGGTAGCACCGAGCCGCTCGGCGATGTGCTCGCCGACCCGGATGCCGTTGGCAATGGCGGTGAGCCCTGGGTTGACCGCGCCGATGCTCGGGAAGAAGCTGGTGTCCGCCACGTACAAGTTGTCGACCTCGTGTGCCTTGCAGTTGGCGTCGAGCACCGAAGTGGCCGGGTCGGTACCGAACCGACACGTGCCGGCCTGGTGTGCGCACCCGGCAAGCGGGATGTTCATGCTCATGTAGAAGCTCTTGTGCAGCACGTGGTGCTTGGCCAGGCCGAGGTGATTGAGCAGCTGACCGAACTCGTGGTAGAGGCTGGCCGCCTCAGCCTGGTTGTGCTCGTTGTAGGTGACGTGGACGCTGCCGTCGCGGTCGACCGTGACCCGGTTGTCAGGCCTGGGCAGGTCCTCGGTAGTCAGCCAGAAGTCCACGGCGTGTCTGGCGGCCTCATCGAGGCTCCAGTGCGGGATGAGCTTGGTCAGGTGCGGTTCCTCGCCCTTCATCGCGCCGCCGCTGGACTTGCCGAGCATCTGGATGTTGCCCATAGGCCATTCGCGGCCGTCGCCGGCCAGGTAGAAATCGTTCAGGCCCAGGGTCTTCTGGAACACTGTGTCGTTGTCTTCCGGCGCGAACGCAGATATCGCCTTGCTGATGTGGAACATGTAGTTGCGGCCGACCTGGTCTGACCCGTTCGCCAGCCCGGTCGGGTGCGCCTCGGACGCAGACCGGAGCAAAATCTTCGCGGTGTTGGCTGCACCTGCGGCGAGCACAACGATGTCCGCGGTGTAGATCTCCTGCTTCCCGTCGCCACCGTGATCGACGACGACACCCGTGACGGTCCGCCCGGACTGGTCGGTCTCCAGCCGTACTACCTCGGAGTTCACGAGCAGCGTCACGTTGGGCAGGTCCAGCAGCGGCCGGACCGCGATCACCTCGGCGTCCGACTTGGCGTGCACCAGACACGGGTAGCCGTCGCACGTCGCGCACCGGATGCAGGTGCTGGCCGGCCGGTCTGCCTCGTTCAGCAAGATCCCGCACGGCGCGTGGAACGGGTGGTAGCCAGCCTGCGCCAGCGAGTCAGAAATTCGCTGGATCCTGGGCTCGTGTGACACCGGCGGCCAGGGATACTGCCGGGAGGCTGGTCCCTCGCTCGGATCCTCGCCATGCTCCCCATGCACCTGATAGAGCCACTCCGCCTTGGTGTACCAGGGCTCGAAGTCGGCGTAGCTGACTGGCCAGGCCGGCGAGATGCCATCAACGTGCTTGATCTCGCCGAAGTCCTCCGGACGGAGCCGGTAGAGCGCAGCGCCGTACATCTTGGTGGCGCCGCCCACGAAGTAGTGGACCTGCGGCTGGAACGGGGTGCCGTCGCCGTCATACCACGTATCGGGCGATATGTAGGCACCGTCCACAAACACCGGCCCTGGCTCCCAGTTCCCCAGCTCCCTAGTGAGGAAGGTACCGCGCTCGATCAGCAGTATCCGCTTGCCCGTCGGCGCGAGCGTGTGCGCCAGCGTCCCGCCCCCGGCCCCTGTCCCGACGATGATGACGTCATAGTCGTCCGCCATAGCGCGCCTCCCTGGCTGCCGCGTCTGGCCGCGAGTCCGAGCAGCCAGGCCAACCAGGAGGTTCCCGCAAACGCCACCGTCTCGATCACCCACAGGGGGTGACGTCGACTGGCCTCGCTCGGGACCTGGCTCGAGCCTCGCCTCTGCCGCTTGACCAGCTCCGCCAGATGAATCGCTGCCCGCGCAAGGCAAGTGCGCCCACGATGATCAGCAGGCCAACGTTCAGGAGCAGCTGGAACGTAGACCCGCGAGCTTCGGGCCAGCTGCTGACCGCAACAGATACCCGAAATCCGCGGCAGCGGGGATCGTAGTAATCGAGATGAACACGCCGATCAGGGCTCCGGTCTTGGCGAGGGTGACCGAGACAACCCCCACGATGCCGGCGACGACAGCAACGACAACCGAGTACAGATTGGGCGAGCTGATCAAATCCGATACTGGCCGGACACCGTGCAGGAAGGGCTCGGGAGCCTTGCCGGCCCACCGGATGCACAGCGCGAAGAGCAACGTCACCGCGATCGCGAACAGAAAGCCCGCCGCCAGAACGAGGAGGCCCCTGCTGATGGCACGCCCATCGCGCCGGTCGATACCGGGGGCAACCGCGATGATCGCGCTGTATTCGGGCCCGACAACCATGGCGCCGACGATCAGGATCTGCGAGTTCGTCCGGATGCCGCACGCACCAATCAGACCCGCGAACGCCAGCAACGCGAAGAAGCTCGGCGCGTACTCCGCGTCCTGCACGATCCGTGCCTCAACGACAGGCCAGACTGGTGCACGTTCGCCGTGATACGTCCGCAGGCGCGGACCGCCGCGAGCAGCACAGCCAGCGAACGCCCGCATCAGCCTCGAAAGTCGCCACGAGGCGCTCCGTCGCCTCGGCCGGGGTCACTACCCGTACGTGCAACATGGCGCTGCCAATCCGAGTGCTCAGGACAGCCCGATAGCGCCGTCGAGGACGAGAATCAGCCCGACGGCGGCGATCGCGGCAATCAGCACCACCCGGCCGTGCGCTCCCAGCCAGCTGTCGAGCGCCTTCAGCGCGCGCGTCGTCCGGTCTGGCGCGACCAGGTGGACCGCGAGCGGCAGCCAGGCGAAGGCGACGTCGATGAGCACGACCACCGCGAGCGCACCGGTGGTCGAGGCGAGCCCGGCGTTCGCGGTCCCGATAACCTGAATGGCCGCGACGAAGCCAGCGCCGGGCGCGAACAGCAGGATGCCCGCCACCACCGCGGTCCGCCGCCGTGGATGCGCGGCCATGCGGGTGACGAGGCCAGGCTTCTTCGCCGCGTCCGGCGGGTGCCGGCGCCGACGACGCTCCCGCACGGTCAGATATGCCGCCCCGGCGAGCGCCAGCACGCCGAGGCCGAGCCGCAGCCCGTACCGCGGCTCGTGGTGTGTGGCCAGGCTGAGGTGGGTTGCTCGGAGCACGACCAGGATCACGACCCCGCTAATAGCGGTGATAAGCACTGCGCCAACCAGATAAAGCGTGGCCATCGTGCGTGGCCTGGTCGAGCCCAGGTACACAGCCGCGATGAGCAGCGCGGGCGGGTATAGCGCGCCCAGCGCCGCCAGCCCGGCGGCCTGCTCGTACATTGCGGCCACCCTCGCATACGCCGGGCGAACTGGCATCACCCCGCCGGTATGAGGCCGGCGCGGCCGTCAGGTCCGCTACACCTCGACGCTGGTGCCGGGTACCAGGTAGCTAGCCGGGCCCGATGCGGCCGGCGCGATCTTGACGAGGTTCTCGATCAGGCTTGCGCCCTTGTCGTTGAGCAGCGCGTCGTGAATCCAGTACCCGCGCTCCGGGGCGATAGCCCTGATGTAGTCAGCGACCTCACCGAACTTCAGCCATGGCGCGATCACCGGCACCAGGAGCACGGGGACGGCTTCCTCCGGCACGGTGAACGAGTCGCCGGGATGGAAAACGCGGCCGCTCACAGCGAAGCCGGTATTGCGGACGACCGGGATCGCCGAGTCGATCAGCGCGTGATCCGACCCGTACACGTGCACGTCAAAGCCCGCCGCTGTGAAGATGTCGCCATGGCGCACCGCGTGGATCCGGCCGCCGAACTCGGCGAATCGGCCGGCCACCGTCTCGTTGGCCCAGAGCTGCAGGCTGGCGTCGGCGGCGAGGGCCGCCCGCACCGCCTGGTCGTCCAGGTGATCGGGGTGCTCGTGCGTGACCAGGATCGCACCCGCTCCAGCCAGAACGTCAGGACCGGACCACACCCCCGGATCGATGACGAGCCGCCGATCGTCGTTTTCCAGCCGCACGCAGGAGTGGCCGAGCTTTGTCAGCAGCACGGTACCGAGGGTAGCGCACCGGCCTCAGCGGGCTCCGAGGCCGCGCATCAGCTCCTCGACGACCCGCCTGGCATAGCGCGCGTCCGGCTGCGCTTGCCCCGCCATGCTGGCGAGGACGGCGCCGTTCAGCAGCGTCGTGGCCGCGTCAATGTCGGTGTTCTCGCGCAGCTCTCCGGTGGCCACACCGCGCCGCAGTACCGACGCGACCACCTGCCGGCGTGGCTCGACCACGGTCTCGATGTAGCGAGCCAGCAGCCGGGGGTAGCGGGCGCCCTCGCCCTGGAGCAGGGCGAACAACCTCGCGCGGCGCGGGTCGGCTGCCTCCTTGCAGATCCCGTCGAGGATAGCGATCAGGTCCGCCCGCACCGATCTGCCCTGCGGGACCGGCAGCTGGCTGCCCAGGCTGCCCACCGCGTCAAGCAGCATGTCCTCCTTGCCACGCCAGCGCCGGTAGATGGTCGCCTTGCCGACGCCCGCGCGAGCGGCCACTTGCTCGATGCCGAGGGCGTCGGGGCCGTACTCGGCGAACAGCTCGAGCGCGGCGGCCAGGATGGCATGCTCGGCTTGCGGGCTCCTGGGCCGCCCGCGACGGCGCGGCCCGGCCGGATCGGCGGACGTGACTGCGCCGTGCTGAGTGTCCATGCCCGCCTTCGGGAAGCGCCGGACGGGCCCTGGGCGTTTGGCTTAGTGGCCCACTGAAAAGCGATACGAGCCATCATCGTATTGCAAATAAGGCCGCGCCTGCGGGCCGTCTGGGCAGCTCGTGGGACAATACTTGCAAGTACGTGAGCTTCGGTTTTCCAGTTGGCTCCGTCATGCGATCATCAAAGAGTCCGGGGACGCCACAGGGGCGCAACGAGACGCAGGAGGATCGATGTCTGCTGACCAGGGCCGCCAGGCCGGTTCGGCTGGGACGCCACAGCCCTCAGCGGGGCAACCACAGCCGCTTTATGGCGGCCGGGCGACCAGGCGCCTCACCGTCAGGGACGTTGCGGCCGCCAAGGCCCGCGGTGAGAAGTGGCCGATGCTGACGGCCTATGACGCGCTCATCGCTTCGGTATTCGACGCGGCGGGCATCCCGGTACTGCTAGTCGGGGACTCGGCGGCAATGGTCGTCTATGGCCACGACTCGACCATCCCGGTCACCGTCGACGAGCTCATCCCGCTCACCCAGGCGGTGGTCAGGGGCACTCGGCGCGCGCTGGTCGTCGCTGATCTGCCGTTCGGCTCGTACCAGGCGTCCTCGACCGCAGCGCTGGAGGCAGGCACCCGGTTCCTCAAGGAGACTGGCGCGCAAGCGGTCAAGCTCGAGGGCGGCTATCGCGTGGTGCGGCAGGTCGAAGAGCTGGTCGCGGCGGGCATCCCGGTGATGGCGCACTTGGGCCTGACCCCGCAGTCGGTCAACGCGTTCGGCGGGTACCGGGTCCAGGGCCGCGGTGAGGACGGTGAGCGGCTGCTGCACGACGCCAAGGCGCTGCAAGCAGCCGGGGCCTTCGCCGTCGTGCTGGAATGCGTGCCAGCGGAACTGGCCGCCCGGGTGACGGCGAGCCTGGAAATTCCCACCATCGGGATCGGCGCCGGGCCCGACTGCGACGCACAGGTGCTGGTCTGGCAGGACATGGCGGGGCTGTCGCCACACACAGCCAAGTTCGTCAAGCGCTACGCGGACGTCGCCGGTGTGCTGCGCGACGCCGCGGCGGCCTTCGCAGCAGACGTCGTGTCCGGCATTTTCCCCGCTCCCGAGTACTCGTACCGCTAGAGCAGCCTGATCACACGCCGGTCACACGGATCCCGGCGTGCGCGGAGTAGCGGCGGTTGATCGACACGAGGTTTGCCGTCAGCGCCTCGATCTGACCGCAGTTGCGCAGTCGGCCGGCGTAGATACCGCGCATGCCAGGGATCTCCCCGGCGATGGCGATGGCCAGGTCGGTGGCTGCCCGCACGTCGCCCAGCACCAGCACGTCCATGTCGACGGCCTCGACCGCGGGGTCGAGCAGCAGCGCGGCGGGCACGTGGTGAAATGCCCCCACGACCGTGCTGTCCGGCAGGACGAGCGCGGCCTGCTCGGCGGCGCTGCCCTCCGCGACGGGCAGCGGGTAAGCACCGCGCGAGTCGAAGCCCATCGGGTTCACGCAGTCGATGACGATCTTGCCAGCCAGCGGGACGGCCAGCGCAGCGAGCAGGTCCCGGTGACCTTCCCAGGGCACCGCGACGATCACGACATCGGCCTCGGCCGCGGCCTCGTGGTTCACCTGCCCAGACAGCAGATCGTCACCGAGCCCGGCAGCCGTTGCTGCGGCCCGTCCAGCATCGCGCGAGCCGATAATGACCCGATGCCCGGCCATCGCCAGCCGTCGCGCGAGACCGCGGCCTTCCGCTCCGGTTCCGCCGAGTACGGCGATCACGAGGTCCGTGAGCCTGCCCTCGCCAGCGGCGGACGATCCTGCTGGCCCGCCCGCGGCTGACGCTTCAGTTGGCATGCGCTGATCCTGCCAGATGCCCTCGCCCGAACGGCCCTTCGGGCACGATGGGTGCATGAACGCCGACCAGGTCGCTACCCTCCGGGCGCTGCTGGCCCCGACCGGCTGGCTCGACCGGACGTCGGCGTTCGCGCGTGCGCTGCGGCGCAGCGCAAGGACGCCGAACGGCTTACTCGTCGTCGGGCCGAGGCAGGACGAGCCTTGGCACATGACGGCCCACTTAGCTGACGAGAGCCGCCTAGCCGGCCTGCCCGAACTGGCGCCCACGCTGGTCAGGTGGGCGCCCGAGCGCGGCGCTCCGCCGCACCTGGCGGTTGGCTTGGACAGGCTGGTGTCCGCGGGCGCCGCAGAGACGCTGCTCGTCGTCAGCGGCACCATGGCGCCGGCCGAATTGCTGGAGCGCGTGCACGACGTCCGGCGGTCCGGCGCCACCGTCTTCGCCCTCGACCAGGACGACCCGGAACTGGACGAGCTCGCGCACGAGTCGCTCCAGGTCAGCCCGGGAACGGCGCCGATCTCGTTCGACGCCGCCCAGCATCTGGTCAGCTCTGCTGTCACGCTTGACGCGGGGGCCGGTCGGTTCAGCATCGCGAGTCCGCCCGCCGCGGGGCGCGGTGATCGGCAAGCCAGCGCCGCAGACCACGGTCTGCGAGCGAGGCTCGCGAGGCTGCTCGACGCGGTGAGCGGAACGCCCGCCGACTAGGTGTCTGGCTGGCTCATCTCCGGGCCGTCGCCGCCAGCCTTGTCGTCCCCGTTCTCGCCGCCGAGGCTGACCGACAGCTGCGGCGGCGGCGGCGGCTCGGGCCGCCGTCCATCGAGCTTGTGAATACCGTAAATGGGCGGTGGCGCCATGCTCGCGAACTGGGCTATGGCGGTGCCGACGATCGTCGCCTGCGCGACGTGGTCGTGGCTGAACGGCACGATCGGGCACCTGCGCTCGGTGATCTGAGTCTGCATTTCGCGCACGACCACACCGTCTGCGCCCATCCGGACTAGGTCGAGCTCGAGCTCGTTGCGCGCGTCGGTGCGCATCTGCCGCACGAGATAGGTGTAGCCCTCGACTTCGACGTTCCCGGCCGTCCAGCGGGTCTGACCCTTGGTCAGCCAGTCGTCGTGGCGGTATCCGACCGCAACGCCGAGCGCCAGGCCCACCGGCGTCCAGCCATGCGCGACTAGCTTCGTGAAGTCCTGGCCGGACAGGTCGGATGCGAACGGCTTAGCCCGGCTCAGCACGCCAGGCGCGCGGATGGCGGTACCGAACGCACGGAACTCCAGGATGTCCTCGTTATCGCCGAACGGGCCGACCTCGAGTTGCACGCCGATCACGCCGAGCCCGCCAAGCGCCGTGCACTCAGTGGTCATCCGGTTGATCGCTGCCCGCCGCGCCTGGTACAGCACTGACACCAGCGGCCGGGCCGAGCCGATCGCCGCCGCACCGGCCGGCGGCACGGCGGCCGGGAGGAGGCGCGGCCCGCTGCCGGCCGGCCGATAGGTCGGGCTGCCCTCGCCTCGGTAGACAGCCAGGCCGTACGGGCACTCCTCGTCGCCGGCGTCGCCGACGTTGTAGACAGCAGCGCCCAGCACCTGGCCCACCGGCTCGAATCCCACCTTGGAGATGGCGGCGAACTCGTTGACTGCGAGCGTCGATCCCCAGCTGCGGGTGGCGCGCTGGCCCGCCAGCCGCTCGCGTGCGACCGGGGGGAGCTCCTCGCCGGGGGGGTCGGCTGGCGGCATAGTCGTCAGGCGTCGAGGCTGAGCACCATGGTCGGCGTCTGGATGATGTGGTCGTCGCGCAGCGGCCGGACCGCGGTGCCGATGGCAAAGAACTCGGTGGTGTGCGAGCCCCAGGTGTGGCTGTGCTGGCGCAACTGCACGCCGACGATGCCCTCGGCAGCGAGCTCCTCGGCCTCCGCCTGCATCCTGCTCATCGCGAGCTCGCGTGCGTCGTACAGAGCCTGGGTGAATTGCTCGAGCTCGACGTTGCGCCCGATGTTGCCCATCTTGTTGCCGAACTTCTGGTGCGCGATGTGGTAGACGCAGGACCCCATGACCATGCCGAGCGGTGCGTAACCGGCCCTGATGAGCGTCCAGAAGTCCTGGCCGGAAAGGTCGGAGGTGAAGGGCATGCCCTTGTTGTTGCGCCAGTTGGTCACGCCGCCGCCGCCGGCGTCCGGCTCGGCGACGACCGCAGTACCCACGGCGATGAACTCGGCGATGTCATTGCCGAACTCCTTCATCTCCACCTCGAGGCGGACGCCCACGACGCCATCGGCGCCGAGCGCCTGCGCCTCGGCCTCCATTCGGGTCATCGCCAGCTCGCGAGCGTGGTACATGGCCTGCGACAGCACGTCGAGCTCCTGGCTCTGCCCCCAGCGCCCGAACTGCAGGCCTACGTGGTAGATGGAGCTGCCGAGTACCAGGCCGGCCGGCCGGAAGCCGACTTCCCGGACGAGCAGGAATTCGTTGACCGACAGGTCGGATGTGAAGATGGCGCCAGGCCGGCCCGGGCGCAGTTCGGCCAGCCTGCGCATGGCGTCCTGTGGTACACCAAGCACCTCAAGATCGGTGCCCTGCTGCTCAGTCATCGTGCTCCTCGGCGTTCGGTTGACGCGTCGCTTGCCCGCTCACGGGCCGAGCCGGACCCTGGCGGCCTGCCGTCGCTGCGGGTCCAGCGACATTATGGCCAGCGGCGGCCGCGTCGTCCGCGGCCGGCCAAAGTGTGCTATCGCAGTCCCGATGATCGTCGCCTCGATGACGTGATCTCGGCGGCCCTCCTGCATCGGGCACTCGTGTTCGCCGACATGCATTTCCATTTCCTGCAGCACGACGCCATCGGCGCCATGCCTCGCCACATCGCGCTCGAGCTGGTGCCGTGCGTCGTGCCGGGTCGCGTTCACCAGATCGGTGTAGCCGGAAACCTCCGCGTTGCCCGCACCCCACCGGGTCTGGCTGATCGTCGTCCAGTCGTCGTGCCGTGCGCCGATGGAGATGCCGAGCACCAGTCCGGCAGGCGCCCAGCCGGCCATGATCAGCTTGGCGAAGTCCTGGCCCGACAGGTCCGAGGTGAAGGGCTCGCGGAGCTGCACCCCGCCGGGCGCCCGAACCGCGGTGCCGATGGCCTTGAACTCCAGCCCGCCGGCCGGGAACCCGCCAATCGTCAGTCTGACCCCGACCACCCCGTGTCCGCCGAGTTCCCGGCACTCGGCGGTCATCCGCGAGATGGCGGCCCGCCGGGCTTCATACATCGTCTGCACGAGTGGTCCGTAGGCGCCCACCGCGCCAGTTCCGGAGACAGCCGTACTCGTCTGGTAGGGCATCCCGTAGCCGTAGCCGCCGACGCCGCCGAACCCGTAACCCTGGCCATACGCCGGGCACGCGTATCTGCCCGTGTAGCCGAGGTTGTACACGGCCGCGCCGAGCACCTGGCCGACCGGTTCGAAGCCCGTGCTCTTGATCGCGGTGAACTCGTCGGTGGTCAGCGCCGAGCCCCAGGTGCCGCTCTGCCGGATCTCCGCCATCCTGGCCTCAGCGGCAGGCGGCAGGCCGCTTCGTGGATCGACGGTCACTTCGTGCCCCCTAGTGGCGCTTCACCGCTCGGTTCACGATACAAGATCCGGGCTAGCCGCCGCCGGACTCGCCGGGCCACCGGTCCTGCTCGTCCCACTCCTCATTGCGCCGCTGCACGGTCTCGCGCCAGTTCTCGGCCGCCTCGCGGGTCGGATACGGCCCGAGCCGGTCCTTTCCCGGGCAGCCAGGACCCTGCTCGACCTCATTATGTCGCAGGCAATACCACCAGCTCTTGTCGTCGTCCATGTCCACTAGACTTGCAGATGATGCCTGCTACCCTCCAGCCTGGCCGGATCTCTCCAGAGCGCGGCGTCCCCGCGACTATCACCCGGCCCGAATACGTCGGCCGGCGCGCCCCGCGCGTGGGCGAGCCTGAGGTCAAGGACGCGGGCACGATCGAACTAATGCGCGTCGCCGGCCGCGTCGCTGCTCAGGCGCTCGCCGAGGTCGGCGCCCACGTGGCGCCGGGCGTGAGCACCGACGACCTGGACCGGATCGGCCACGAGTTCCTGCTCGACCATGGCGCCTATCCCAGCACCCTCGGGTACCGGGGCTTCCCCAAGTCGCTCTGCACCTCGGTGAATGAGGTCATCTGCCACGGCATCCCCGACGACACGGTGATCGCCGATGGCGACATCGTCAACATCGACATCACTGCCTACATCGGCGGTGTGCACGGCGACACGAACGCCACGTTCCTGGCCGGTGAGGTGGACGAGGAGTCCCGCCTGCTCGTCGAGCGCACCAGAGAAGCCATGATGCGCGGTGTCCGGGCGGTGGCACCCGGTCGTCCGCTCAATGCCATCGGCCGGGTCATCGAGTCGTATGCCCGTCGGTTCGGCTACGGCGTGGTCAGAGACTTCACCGGACATGGCATCGGCACCACGTTCCACTCCGGCCTCGTCGTTCCGCATTTCGACGACCCGTCAGTGGGCGTGATCATGGAGCCGGGCATGACGTTCACCATCGAGCCGATGCTGACGCTCGGCACGATCGAGTACGACATCTGGCCCGACGGCTGGACGGTCGTGACCGCGGACCGCAAGCGAACGGCGCAGTTCGAGCACACGCTGACGGTCACCGCAGACGGCCACGAGATCCTCACCCTGCCCTAGCCCGGACCGCCACAACCCACCGGCGGCGATAAGCCCCCGCCGAACAAGGGCAGGGGTGAAATCAGGCGAAACCGACTCGAGCGCGGCGCGCCGTGCCAGTGCCCCGGCTGCCGCCGTGCTAGTGAGTCACGCCGACGCCCGCTGGTACCTTCGCAGCCGACCGCGGCGGCGCGGGCTGGCCGTGGGGTGCCTGCCTCGGGTGCCGGCGCAGCCGCGCTCCCTCACACACCAGGCCCCGGCCGGGTAGCCAGCGCAGCCAGGCAGGCAGATACCAGGCGCGCTCCCCGAGCAGCGCCAGCATAGCGGGCAGCACCACGCCGCGCACCAGCGTCGCGTCGATAATCACCGCGGCCGCAAGGCCCACGCCGAGCATCTTGACGTCGATCATGTCCAGCGTGGCGAAGATCGAGAACACCGCGACCATGATCACCGCCGCACTGGTCACGACGCCCGCCGACCGGCCGACGCCCTCGACAACGGCGTCGCGCGCGCTCGCGCCGACCGACCACGCCTCCCTGATGCGGCTGAGGATGAAGACGTGGTAGTCCATGCTCAGCCCGAACAGCATCACGAACGTGAATAGCGGCACCCAGGGGATCAGCGCGCCGAAGGAAGTAAAGCCAAGCAGCGACTGCAGGTGGCCGTCCTGGAAGATCAGGGTCACGAGCCCGTACGCCCCGCCGACGGACAGGAAGTTCAGCACGATGGAGACCAGCGGGATCGTCAGGCTGCGGAATGCGAGCAGGAGCAGCACGAAGGCCAGCAGGGCCACGACGCCGAACACGATAGGCGTGCGGGAGTGCAGCATCGCGCGCAGGTCGACGTTGGATGCAGTGTTGCCGGTGACGGCGAAGCTAGCACCAGGGACCTTGCCGATCGTGGCCGGAAGTACCCGGTTCTCGAGCGTCATCAGCGCGTCGGTGGATCGCGTGCTGGTGCCGTTTCCGGCCAGCGGCACGTCGATCACGAGCGCTCGGCCGCCGGCCACAGGTTCGACGTTCAGGGGCCGGCCGACGCCCGGATAGGCACGCAGCGCCGCGATCTCCCGCTGCATGCCCGGACTGTTCAGGCCAGCGCCGCTGACGACCACCTCGGCGGGGGGCGGCTTGGCCGGGAAATCATGCTGGATGTCAGCGAGCACTTGCACGATCGGCTGATTGCTCGGCAGGTCGATGGCGGGATTGGTCAGCCGCATGCCCAGCGCCGGCGCGCTGAGCGCGAGGAGCGCGGCGGCCGCCAGCCCGCCGAGCAGCAGGGGCCGCCGCACGACGCGCCGGGCGAGACCAGACCAAAGCTGCGACGGCTGCGGATGCGTGCGCCGGCGGCCGAGGTAAGGCAGCTGGAGCCGGTCCGCCCACGGCCCGAGCCAGGACAGCAGCGCGGGCAGGAAGAACAGCGAGCCGAGCACCGCGACGCCAACCACCATGATGGTGCCGAACGCGATACCCGTGAACATGTCGATGCCGGTCAGGAATAGACCCGCCAGCGACACCATGACCGTGAGCCCGGAGACCAGGATGGCCCGCCCGGAGGTCGCCGCCGCGAGGCCCACCACGGACTGCTCATCGTGTCCGGCGGCTCGTTCCTCCCGTTCCCGGCGCAGGTAGAACAGCGAGTAGTCGACGCCGACGGCCATGCCGATGACCAGCACCAGCTCGGAGGTGCCAGAGCCGACGGGGAACCAGTGCCCGGCGACACTGAGCAGCGACACCGCAGTGATGACCGCGGTGCCGGCCAGCAGCACCGGGATGCCGGCTGCGATCACGGCGCCGAACACCGCCAGTAGCAAGACGAGCGTCAGCGGGATGGACGTCCACTCGGACTTGCGGAAGTCCTGGCCGAGCAGCGCGTTCGCCACCCGGTTCGTGCTGGCGGAGCCCGCCTCCTGGACCAGCAAGGCGGTATTTTTGGCCTGCACCCGCTGGACCGCGGCGAGGTCGGCCTGCACGGTGCTCTGCGCCGCGGCGTGCGGACCGGCCACATTGAAGGTGACCAGCTCGCTGCCCCCGCGGCCAACGAATGGGCCGCGGACGTCGGCCGCAGCCCGCGGCAGCGCGGACAGGGCGGCCCTGACCTGCAGAGTGGCATCGCTCACGTCGGCCGCGGCCGTGACGGCCGGGATCTTCTCCTCCGCCCGAGCCTGAATCAGCACGCTCTCGGCAGGCGGGCTAACCACACCGAGCTTGGCGAGCACCTGCTCCGCCTGCCCGGCCTGGCCTGGGTCGTACTGGTGCACGCTAGCGCCGCCGCCGAGCTGCCCGGCGATGAAGGCCGCCGCCATGAAGGCCAGCCACGCGCCCACGGCGGTCTTGCGGTGCCTGGCGCTCCAGCACGCGACGCGCTCCACGAGCGGCCGGCGCGGGTTGCCGGTCTTGGCGTCTTCGACTGGGCTCGGGAGCAGGCGCATGGTCGCTCGCTGGCTCGGGGGGTCACCAGGGGATCAGCTGCGCCCGAGTCCAGGGCAGGGGGCGCCGGGCAGCTAGTTCCGGTAACTGTAGCCCGCCCGCCGGCCTGCGTGGGCCGGTCTCGGCGGGTCGGGCCACATCTTTACCGATTCCCGAGCTTGTGCCCGGGCTGTCCTCAGCTGCCCTGCGGACGGCGCAGAAAACCTGGCGCGCGCCAGGCTCGGTCGCCCAGCAGACTGAGCGCCGCTGGCAGCAGCACTCCCCTCACCACGGTCGCGTCGATCAGTATCGCCGCGGCCAGCCCGACCCCGAGCATCTGGAGCGGGATGAGCGACAGCGTGGCCAGCACGGAGAACACCGCCACCATGATCACGGCCGCGGACGTGACCACACCCGCGCTGCCGGCGATACCGCCGACCACCGCGTCGCGCATGCTGGATCCGCGAGCGCGTAGCTCCCGTATCCGGGTCAGCACAAACACGTGGTAGTCCATGCTGATGCCGAACAGGAACACGAAGATGAACAGCGGCACCCAGGACACGATCGCCCCGAAGCTGGTAAAAGCTAGCGGGCCCGCCAGGTGGCCGTCCTGGAAGATCAGCGTCACGATCCCGAACGCGGCCGCCACCGACAGCATGTTCAGCCCGACCGAGATCAGCGCGATCGCGACCGACTCGAACGCTACGAGCAGCAGCAGGAACGCCAGCCCTGCGACGACCGCCAGCACGAGCGGCGTCCGGCCGTGCAGCGCGGCAATGTCGTCGTAGTTATTCGCGGTATTTCCCGATACGGC
The DNA here is from genome assembly GCA_030041275.1 of Streptosporangiaceae bacterium. Taxonomy (GTDB): domain Bacteria; phylum Actinomycetota; class Actinomycetes; order Streptosporangiales; family Streptosporangiaceae; genus JAJYUU01. The sequence goes on along the minus strand of JASHOE010000143.1, from coordinate 23,141 downwards.
CCAGCTGATCCCCCGAACTTTGCCCAAGGTCGCCGGCAGGATCGTATTCCGGAGGCTGAGCAGAGCCGCATTGGCGCGCGCGTCCGTCACGTTCCCGGCTAGCGGAACAGACACGACCAGCGCCCGGCCGTGTGCGACGTACGCTGCCGTCACGGGCTGCCGGACGGGGCCGGAGGCCGATGCCGTGTGCTCCAGGGAGGTGACCGCCGCCGTTACCGCTGAACTGTGCAGGTTGTTGCCGGTGACGACGACCTGCGCTGGCGACGGCACGGCCGGGAACGCCCGCTGGACTGCGTCGGCAGTCTGGGCGACTGGGAGGCTGACCGGGAAGCCACCGTCTGGTGGAGTGCCGAGTCGCATGCTCAGCGCCGGGACTGCCAGCGCCACCATGGCCACGGCTGCGATCCCGCCCCAGGCCGCCGGCCGGCGCGCCACCCGGCGAACCACGGCCGCCCAGAGCTTCGACGGCCGCGACGCGGTGCGGCGCCGGCCGAGGAACGGGATCTTGCCGCGATCGGCGCGCGGTCCCAACCAGGCGAGCAGCGCTGGCAGGAAGGTCAGCGACCCGGCGACGGAAACACCGACCACGGCGATGGTGCCGAGACCGATCCCGGTGAACACCGAGAACCCGGTCAGGAACAGCCCGGCCAGGGCGACCATCACCGTGACCCCAGAGATCACAATGGCCCGGCCCGAGGTCCTGGCCGCGATCCGCAGCGCCTCGAGCGTGCCGCGCCCCGCGGCCCGTTCCTCCCGCTCCCTGCGCAGGTAGAACAGCGAGTAGTCGACGCCGACGGCCATCCCGAAGATCAGCACGACTTCGGAGGTGCTCTGGCCGGTCGGCAGCCACTGGCCGATGACCGATGTCAGCGAGATGGCCGTGACGACGGCGGTGACGGCCAGCAGCAGCGGGATCCCGGCGGCGATCAGCGCTCCGAACACGATCACGAGCAGGATCAGAGTGATCGGCAGTGAGGTCGACTCGGCCCGACGGAAGTCGCTGCTCAGCAAATTGCTGGCCGCCCGGTCAACGCTGGCGTCGCCGGTCTCGGCGATGCGGAGCTGCGGGTACCTGGACTGCACCGCGGCTACCGCCCGCTGCGCCGGCAGCACGGCCTGGTCCTCGTTGGCTCCGGTCACGTTGAAGGTCACCAGCGCCGACCGGCCGTCGGCCGACACCAGTGACCCGCCGCCGTGGCTCAGCGGAGACCGGATGGCGCTCGCCGTCGATCGCGGCAGCCTGGAGAGCGCGCTGACCACCTGCTCCGTCGCCGTCCGCAGCTCCGGGTCCGTCTGCCACCTGCCGTTCGCGGTCTTCGCCTGGATCAGCACGACCTCCGCCGGCGGCGGGCCGAGGTCACCGACCCGCTGCAGCGCCCGCTCGGCCACGCCGGACTGGCCAGGGTCGTAGGACGGGACCGTGCTCGCCGACATGAACTGGCCGATGACGAACACGATCGCCACCAGGCCGAGCCAGCCGAACACCGCGGTTTTGCGGTGCAGGGCACTCCACGCCGCGATCCGCTCGACGATCGGCGGACGGCCACGCCGCGGCGCGTCGGGCGGGGTTTGCGGAGGATGTCCCTCCGCGGGTGGCAATACTGGAAGCTGCGGCTGGCGCATTGCTGCCCTCCTAGGCGGGTGATGTTTGCTGGTCGCGGTGGCCCCGCCCGCGAGTGCCAGCTCGCGGGCGGGGTTTTGCGGTCTAGCCGCTGTTGGCTCGGAGCGACCCGAGCGGGCCGGGCTCGGCCAGCACGCTCCTGGCCAGACCCAGCGGATCGGACGGGCCACGCAACAGCGCCCTGGCGATCTGTCCGTGCAGCCGTGCGGTCAGGACGAGTACGTAGCTGAACAGCACGAACGCGATGAGGCAGGCGGCCGCGACGAGCAAGGCCGGGCCGAGGGACGGATAGATCCACAGCCCGCTCGCCCCCGGACCACGCGGGCCTGCCGGGAAGCTACCGAAGAGGACGCCCGGGGCATGGCCGGAGCAGGTGCCGAAGCACACGTCCGCCACGTGCCGGTACCACAGCGGCAGCGTGATCCCGGCCAGCAACGAGACCCAGACCGCGAACACGATCGTGTCCAGGGCGTACAGCGGCACCCACAGTCCGGTCAGGTAAGCCACGTCGCGCCAGGTCGCGCCGCTGGTCCACGCAGCCCTGCCGCGCCGCCACAGGCCGGGGGGTGCGGGCGCCGGGTAGTTGCCAGGCACCGGCTGGCGGAAAACCTGCCGCAGCATCGTGCGCTCTACCGACGCGCAGCCGCGGATCAGGACTGCGGAGGCGATGAGCAGCGGCGCCAGCGCGACGGTCACGGCCAGCGCGGCGGTCGTGACCGAGGCGGTAACCACCACCGCGAACAACAGCCCGCTGACGACCAGGTAGCTCAGCAGGTAGCCGGCGGCGCGCCACGGGCTCGGCGACAGCAGCAGCCGGACCGGGTTGCGGTACAGCGGCAGCCGGGATATCGCCGGCGGGCCGGTCGCCGCGGTCATCCGACATCTCGCATCAGCTTCTCCACCGTCGCCACCTTCTCGGTCAGCTTGGTCAGCTCGGTCCGCAACTCCTGCTGGTTGGCCACGGCTTCCTCGGCCAGCTTGCGGTAGTGCGCCATCGCCACCGCGTCGGCTCGGTGCGCTTGCAGCCGGAAGTACGCCCACACGATCACCGCGATCGCGGCACAGACGAAGGCAGGGATGCCGAGGCCGATGGCGATGCCGGCCTCCGCGCTGCTGGTGAGGGCTACCACGTGCGCGCTGTTCATTCTTCGCTCGCCGTCTCTTTCATCTCGGTGTCCTGCTCGCTCGCTCGGACAGCGTCAGTGATCCGCTGCGCGTCGAGCCGAAGCTCGAACGGGGCCAGCTCGTAGTACTTCATCGCTTTGCCGTCCTCTGACAGTTCCAGCTGACCGGTGACGAGCCCAGCTTTTTCGAGCCGATCCAGGTGCATGTACAGCAGCGGCCTGGAGATCCCGAGTCTGCGAGCCAGCTCGCTGACGTGTACCCGCCCGCCGGACAGCTCGGCCACTACCCGCAGCCGTAGCGGATTGGCCACGGCGGTGAGCATGGCTAGCAGCTCTGCCTCGCTGATCAGCGCGAACTCCGGGGTCTGGTATTTCACCTGTCAGAGGAAACTTACATATGACGGAGGCGGCTGTCAAATAGCGCCTCGGCACCGAGACGCCCATGGAGGCCGCGCCGGGGAGCGCACCTCGTTCCCGCCTGACATCATGCTTGGCTATGGGTGAGCTGATCTTGATCAGGCACGGAGCCACGGAGTGGAGCCGCGCTGGCCGCCACACCGGGCGCACCGACGTGCCGCTGACGGACGCAGGGGAGGCCGCCGCGATCGAGCTCGCGCCCGCGCTGGCCGATCGGCCGATCGCCACCGCCTTCACCAGCCCGGCAAGCCGGGCGCGGCGTACCGCGGAATTGGCCGGGCTCGAGGCGGCCATCGTCGACCCGGACCTGCAGGAATGGGACTACGGCGGATACGAGGGGCGCACGACCGCGCAGATCCGCACCGATCGGCCAGGCTGGAGCCTGTGGCGTGACGGCGTCGTTCCCGGCGACGCCGCGCACCCTGGGGAGACCATCGAACAGGTCGCGGACCGGGCCGACACGGTCCTCGGCCGCGTCACCCCGCTGCTCCCGCGCGGCGACGTCGCGCTCGTGGCGCACGGCCACCTGCTCCGGGTGCTCACGGCGCGGTGGCTCGGGTTGCCGCCCGAAGCGGGCCGGCTGTTCCGGCTTGACACCGGGACGCTGAGCCTACTCGGCACCGAGCACGCCGATCCCGTCATCAGCGAGTGGAACCTCCCGGCCGCCGTTATCGGCTAGCGACCAGCCGGACCGGGGGTGGAGGCTGGCGGTATGACCATCCCGTTCCCCTCGCCTACCGAGCCGACCGCCTCCGAAGCCGAGGTGTTCACCCGCTATCTGGACTTCTTCCGGTCCACGCTAATCCGCAAGCTGGAGTCGCTGCCCTCCGGCGCGTTGCGGTCAAGCAGCCTGCCGTCCGGCTGGACGCCGATCGAGCTGCTCCGGCACCTGACCTACGTGGAGCGGCGCTGGCTGGAGTGGGGCTTCGAGGGGCTGGACGTCGGCGACCCCTGGGGCGACCGGCGCGGCGACCGCTGGTACGTCGGGCCCGGCGAGACCTTCGCAGAGCTGGCCGACGCCGCCCGCGAGCAAGCTGCGCGCTCGGCTGCCGTCATCGCCAGGCACGACCTAGCGGAGGTGGGCCGGCCGGGCGAGCGCTGGGCCGGCCGCCCGCCTGCCACGCTAGAACGTGTGCTGTTCCATCTGCTGCAGGAATACGCGCGGCACGTGGGGCACCTGGACATCGTCTGCGAGCTCGCCGACGGCGACGTCGGCGAGTAGCCGGCCGGAGCTAGACGACCCGCCAGCGGCTGGCCACGGCGCCCTGATCCACGGTCGGCCGATGCCCGTCCGGGTGATCCTTGAGCTGGTCCTCCCGGCGCCGCCGCCGCATGGCGCGCGCCACCGGCAGCATGGCGAAATACGATCCCGTCGCCGCGATGCCGCCGATGCCCACGTCGACCGACACCCGTCCCTGCTTAGCCCAGTAGACGTCTTTCAGGTCAAGCAGCAGGGCGAACTCGTCAACGATCAGCGCAAGCCCGCTGCCATAGCTCATCGCGACCGCCGGATGCGAGCGGTGGCGTTCCTCGCCGTGCACCGCGACCGCACCCACGCCGGCGAGCATGCCGATCCCCCACATGTAGTGGTGCAGGTGCTCCCCGCCAGCGCTGATGTTGTGGAACGGGCCCCGGCCTGCCCGGATGCTGTAGGTGATACCGCGAACGGCCGCGAACGTGGCGGCAAACGACAGCCAGCTCGCCAGCGCAGCCCGCTGGCCCTGGTCCAGGTCATCGCGCAGCACCCGGCGCAGCCGCGGAAATGCCCCCGTCACGCTCCTACCCTGCCCGGCCGGGCCGCGGATAACCGCGATGCTGACTCGCGGCGCTTGCGGCTCCGGCGGGCCAGGGCGGCGCCTGGCACGAGGAACACCTGCGGGGGCAGCCGCGTCGTGGTTTCGAACGCGGTCCGCAGCGCTAGCGACACGGCCGGCTCGGTCAGGCCGAGGCCGGGCGTGCCGTAGAGCCGCCTAGCCCACGGCGGCAGCGTCGAGAAACCCAGCACGTTCAGCGGGGGCACCATGAGCCGTAGCGGCAGAAACGCGGGCGGCATCTTCGGCGTGAACGATGCGCGCATCGCCTGCCGCGCCTCGGGCGTGACGCGCAGCGCGGGCCGCAGCCGGTCAAAGTAGACGTCCAGCGCAGCCACGCTGGCTGGCACGATCGCCGGGTCCAGGCCGACCACCGCCGCACTGCGCCGCTGCTCAGCCACGAAGGTGTCAAGCTCTGCGGCGGTCACGGGCAGGCCGCTGCGGCGAGCGATCTCGGCATACGAGCCGATCTCGCAGCAGTGCACCCAGAGCAGCAGTTCCGGCTCGTCGAGACGGAACTCGGTGCCGTCTGAGTCGATGCCGCGCAGCGCGGCGTGCACCTTCCGCAGCCGCGCTCCCGCCCGCTCCACCTCAGCCGTCGTACCGAACGTGCGAACGCGAACAAACTTCACGGTTCGGGTAAATCGTCCCCAGGCCTCGTCTGGTCGCGCCAGCGCGGTGTTCTGCCAGGTACCGATCATCACCCTTGGGTGCAGGGCCTGCAGGTACATCGCCCGCAGGCCGGCGATCCACATCACCGGCTCGCTGGCGATCCGCCACGTGACCGAGCCCGGGCCGAACAGGCCGCTGTCGGCGCGGCCCGGGCCGACGGGCGAGGGCCGGTCGCTCACTGCGGCCTGGTCTCCTCGGCGATCCAGTCGAGATAGGACTCGGACCCGGCAACGATGGGAATGGCGGTGATCTCCGGGTCGTCGTAGCTGTGCCGCTCCGCTAGGAACTCGGCCAGGTCGTCGTACCTGCTGGCGGGAAGCTTCAGCATGACCAGCCACTCCTCGGCGCGCTCGAGCGCGTCCTCCCACCAGTAAGTGCTGGCAATGGGCCCCGCGACCTGGGCGCAGGCGGCGAGCCGCGCCTCCACCGCAGCCTGAGCCAGTTCAACTGCCTCGGCGCGCGAGTCCGTCGTCGTCTGCACTTGGAGAAACTGCGGCTCGGTGCCCGCCGCCCGCCGCTGCGCTGGCATGCGCCGATCGTACGCCCGCCCGGCCGCGATTGCTCTCGTGCGCGGTCGCTCAGCCGCCTGGCCGCGCGGTCAGCAGCCGGCGGTCCACGTCCTCGCCGACGAGCGCCCGCGACAGCCGGTCGAGCATGCGCGCAAGCTCGGCCTGCTGCTCGGGTGACCAGTCCGCGAGCAGCTGCTCCAGCCCCTGCCGCTCGGCCGCGAAGACCCGGTCGGCCGCAGCCATCCCGGCCGGCGTCAGCCGCAGCACGCCGTCGTCGCGCAGGACCAGGTTTCGCGCCACCAGCCTGTCCACGTAGGGCCGCCCGCGCTCGATGCTCACGCCAGCCTCCCTGGCGAGGTCCGCGCCCGCCGCGTCACCGAACCTGGCCAGCCGCGCGAGTACCCAGCACGAGCCAGCCTGCAGGTCGAGGCCGGCGAACTCGCAGATTCGCTCGTAGCCGTGCTTGCGCAGATCGCCGTCGGCCAGCCGGAGCAGGGCGCGCTCGATCTCCTCGACCGACGTCCGCTCGGCGGGCGCCGCGCCAAAGCCCTCGCCGAGGTCGCTGGCACCCGCCGTCTTGCGCAGCGGCACGTCCTTCAGGAACCACGACAGGACGAAGGCGACCGCGGCGACTGGCGCCGTATACAGGAAGATGCGGTCCACGCTGTGCGCGTAGGCGGCCAGCACGGCTGGCCGCACCGTCGCTGGCAGCGTCCGCAGCAGCGTCGGGTTGGCTTGCGCCGCCGCCGGGCTGAAGCCTGGCGGCAGTCGGACCCTGGCCAGCGCGGCCGCCAGCTCGGTCCGCAGCCGATTCGAGAAGATCGAACCGCAGATCGCGACTCCGAACGCGCCGCCGATGGTTCGGAAGAACGTACTGCCTGACGTCGCCGCGCCAAGATCGGCGTAGTCGGCAGAGTTCTGCACCGCGATCACGAGTACCTGCAGGATGAGCCCGAGACTCAGGCCGAGGATGAAGAGGTAGACATTGACGACGAGGGACGAGGTGGTTACCGACAATCGAGACAGCAGCAGCAACGCAACCACCAGCAGCGCGGTGCCGATGACCGGGAAGATCTTGTATCGGCCCCGTCGGCTGATCAGCTGGCCGCTGCCGACCGAGGTCAGCAGCAGGCCGATCACCATCGGCAGCAGGTAGACACCGGAGATCGTCGCTGACACACCCCGCACTACCTGCAGGAACAGCGGCAAGAACGCGAGCGCGCCAAACATCGCGAAGCCGGCGGCGAAACCGATGCCCGCGCACACGGAGAACACCCGGTCGCGGAACAGTCGCAGCGGCAGCACCGGCTCAGCCGCGCGCCGCGCCGACAGCCACCAGCAGACCGCCAGTACCACAGCGAGCACGCCGAGCCCGATGATGATCGGCGATCCCCACGCGTACTCGGTGCCACCCCACGAGGTGAGCAGCACAACGCAGGTGGCCGCCGCAGCCAGCAGCAGCGACCCGAGGTAGTCGATCTTGTGCTTGTCGCGGTTCGCTGAGGCGGGCAGGGCGATCGCGATGACGATCAGTGCGATCACCCCGACGGGCAGATTGATGTAGAACACCCACCGCCAGCTCAGGCTGTCCACGAAGAAGCCGCCGAGCAGCGGGCCAGCCACGCTGGCCACGCCATAGACGGCCCCGAACGCGCCCTGGTACCGGCCACGCTCCCTGGCCGGCACAACGTCACCGATGATGGCCTGCGCGAGGACGATCAGCCCGCCGCCACCGAGGCCCTGCAGCGCGCGGAACGAGATCAGCTCCACCATGCTGTGCGCCTGGCCGCAGAGCGCCGACCCGACCAGAAAGATGACGATGGACGCCTGGAACAGCGTCTTGCGGCCGAATTGATCCCCGAGCTTGCCCCACAGCGGCGTGGATGCGGTCGTGGCCAGCATGTACGCGGTGACGACCCAGGAGATGTGGCTCAGTCCGCCGAGGTCGCCGACGATCGTGGGCAAGGCCGTCGACACGATGGTCTGATCGAGGGCGGCGAGCAGGATCGCCAGCATGAGCGCGATGAAGATGATCAGCAGCCCGCTGCGCGGCCGCACGGCAGCAGCCTCTCCCGACCCCCGTTGCGGTGACCGCGGCTGCGGTGATTGCGGCTGCGCCGCACCCGGCCGCCCCGGCCCCGGTCGCGCCGCACCAGACTGCGCCGGTTCCCCCATGACCGGTATCTACCCCGGAGGCGGCGGAGGTCGGCCGCAGCCCGGCGGCGTCGAACCGCCTGGGTCACGGCAGCTGCGGGTGCAGGATCCCCGCACCCCGCAGCTGCCGCAACTGCTCCTAGCGGCCCGAGTCGCGCCTGCTAGTAGCCATATCCCCCGCCGCCGGTCGAGCCGGAACTCGTCGAGCTGCCGAGCTTGGCACCCGACGGCGTCATCGCCCACCACAGGCCGCCCGACAGGTTGAGTCCGTTACCGCCGATCTGTCCGGGCGCCGTGTCGGACACGTAGGTGTAGAGCGGGTGTCCGTCATAGGTCGCCTGGGTCTGGCCACCGGACCTGGTGATCGTGCCGAATCCGTGCGGAAGCGAGGTCCCGGCCGCCGCGGTCGGCGTGCCGATCACCGGCGGCCAGTACGTGGCGCAGGAGCCCGTGCACATCGAGGACGTCGGTGTGTCGATGGCGAACCAGTACAAGGTCTTGCCCTGGGCATTGGTCAGTACCGTGCCCTTGCTGGTGCTGTGGGTCATGATCGTGACGCTCGAAGCGTGCGCGCCGCTCGCGGGGCTCGACTGCGCCGCGGGACTGTGCGTCGACGAGCTCGCAGGCGGCGTCGACGTGCTCCCGCAAGCGGCGACCAGCGCCGCGCCGGCCGCCAGCAGCGGCGCCGCGTAGAGCTTCGCGCCCCATCGGTTGCGCATGGCCACATCTCCGTTCCTCATGAGTCGTGTGGCTCCTCCCTTTCCCTCTCCACGTGGCGCCGGCTGGGAACGTTCACCCGTTCGCCATTCGCTGGCACAGCCAGGCCAGCGACAGCGGGTACCGGTAGTCGATGCCGGAATGGCTCGCATCAAAAAGCTCGAACCGGATGACGTCATCCTTGACGCCGATAACCCGCAACTCTTCGCGGAACGCCGCGGCCCCGATATCGAGGAAATGCTCGTCCCTGGTGCCCGCGTCGATCCAGATGGCCCGCAGCGAGCGCACAGCGTCCACGTACCTCGGCACCATCCGGACCGGATCCAGAGCCAGCCAGCGCTGCCACACCACCGGTCGAACCGCCCCGGTCTGCGGATCGAACGGCAGCTCTACCGATCCGTCGGGGTTGGCGGAAAACGCCGCCGCAACACCCAGCACCAGCACCAGCGGGACGTCGGCGGGGTTGGTGAAGGACACGCGGGACCGGAAATCCCGCCACCACGCCCAGATGTCCCCGTCGTAGCCGCGCAGCGCCCGTACTGCCGTGCCGAAGTCCTTCAGGTAGCAGTACTCATACAGGCTGTCTCCGGCGTGCGTGGCCAGCCCGCCGAACAGGTCGGGCCGCAGCATCGGAGTGATCATCGCGCCGAAGCCGCCGCTTGACTTACCCATGATCGCCCGGTGGTTGCGGTCGGCGAGGGTACGGTAGGCGGCGTCTACCGACGGCACCACTTCCTCACACAGATAGGAGTGGTACCGCCCGGTTCCAGGCGAGTCGACGAACTGGCTGCCGCCGTAGCTGGTCCAGGCGTCCACGTACACGACGATGGCGGGTGGAGCGTGTCCCGCGGCGAACACGGCGTCAGCGGTCTCGGTGAAGGGCTGCCGGAACGCCGACCGGTTGCCCCACATGGTCAGGTGACCGGTGTAGCCCTGCAGCACATACACCGCCGGGTAGCGTCGGCCCGGCTCGTCCGCGTAGCCAGGCGGCGTGTAGACCCACAGCGGCCGCTCGTGCGGGTCACCCAGCGGGTTACCGCGCAACATTTCGCTGACGATGACGTGCTCGTTGATGACCCCCGCAAGATCGGCCGACCATGGCAGCATGGCGCCCTCCCGGCTGCGACGTGACGCTGACGGGCCCATCACATCATCGCCGCACCGGGGATTCATCTCCCGGCAACCAATCTGCCTGTTAGTCCGGCCTCGAGTGGCATACCGTCGGAGGGTGAGCGTCGCGGCTGCAGGAGCCGGGCCCCGTCAGCAGGCAGATTCCGCAGCCACCGACTCGGCCCGCAGGTACCAAGGGGGCGACGCGACGGGCCAGGACCTGGCAGAGCAGCGGCTGCTGCGGGCCATCAGGGAGCTCACACCAGGGCCAGTCACGCCCGGCTCGGCCCCGCCCGCCGCCGAGGATCCAATCCGGCCGGGCAGCCGGCTGTCGGTTGCCCATGGCCTCGACCTCTTCGGCGCCCAGCTCGCCAGCCGGCACCTGGACGTAGCAGCACGCTGGCTGCGGGCCCGCGAGGCGGGCTACTACACGATCGGATCCTCCGGGCACGAAGGAAACGCCGCGGTCGCAGCGGCGCTCCAGCTCACCGATCCTGTCCTGCTGCACTACCGGTCCGGCGCCTTCTACCTGGTCCGCGCGGCGCAGGCACGCCCGCCGCGAGACGGCGTGAGCGACGTGCTGCTCGGCCTCATGGCGGCCGCCGCCGAGCCGATCGCGGGCGGGCGGCACAAGGTATTCGGGCACCCGGAGCTGCACGTCATCCCGCAGACGTCCACCATCGCGTCACATTTGCCGCGCGCCGTTGGCCTGGCGTTCGCGGTCGGCAGGGCGGCAAAGCTGGGGCTCGGCACGCCGTGGCCGCAGGACTGCGTGGTCGTCTGCAGCTTCGGCGACGCGTCCGCCAACCACTCGACCGCAGCCGGGGCGCTGAACATGGCGTCGTACTGTGCCTTCCAGCGATTGCCGATGCCCCTTCTGCTGGTCTGCGAGGACAACGGCCTGGGGATTAGCGTCCGGACCGCGCCGGGCTGGATCCGGACTCTGAGCTCCGGTCGGCCGGGGATGAAGTACTTCACCGCCGATGGCGCGGATCTCGCAGACAGCTATGACACCGCCGTCGCGGCCGCGGAATGGGCGCGGGAGCACCGCGCCCCGGCCTTCCTGCACCTGCGGACGGTCCGGCTCGGCGGTCACGCCGGCACCGACGTCGAGTCCGCGTATCGGTCTCCGGCCGAGATCGCGGCCGACACGGCTCGCGACCCGCTCCTCGGCACCGCCCGGCTGCTGGTCGACGCGGGAGCGCTCACCCCGGCGCAGATCCTGGACCGCTACGACGCGGTGCGGACACGCATCCTTGCCGTGGCCGAGGCTCTCGCCGGAACCCCGCAGCTCGCCACCGCAGAGCAGGTGATGGCGCCGATCGCGCCGCGCCGTCCCGCGATCCTGGCCGCCGACATCACCGCGCGGTCACGCCAGCCTGCCGCCGGGCCGAACCGGCCGCAGCCTGAGGAAACGGACGACGCTGGACCGCTGACCCTCGCTCAGGCGATCAACCGCACGCTCGCCGACGAGCTGGCCCGGCGCCCCGACATGATCGTCTTCGGCGAGGACGTGGGCCGCAAGGGCGGCGTCTACGGGGTCACCCGGGGGCTCCAGCGGGCGTTCGGAGCAGGCCGGGTGTTCGACTCCCCGCTCGACGAGCAATCGATTCTCGGGGTGGCGCTCGGCGCTGGCCTGGCCGGACTGCTGCCCGTGCCCGAAATCCAGTACCTGGCCTACCTGCACAACGCCGCCGATCAGCTGCGCGGCGAGGCCGCCACGCTGTCGTTCTTCTCCCGCGCCCAGTACCGCAATCCGATGGTTGTCCGGATCGCGGGGCTTGCCTACCAGCAGGGCTTCGGCGGGCATTTCCACAATGACAACGGGCTGGCGGCGCTGCGTGACATCCCCGGCTTGGTGGTGGCCTGCCCGGCAAGGGCCGACGATGCTGCGGCCATGCTGCGCTCCTGCCTCGCCGCCGCCGAGCTTGACGGCAGCGTGTGCGTTTTCCTCGAGCCCATCGCCCTGTACCACGAACGCGACCTGTACGAGCCTGGCGACGCCGGCTGGCTGGCCACGTGCGAGCCACCCGAGCGATGGGGCCAGGCACACGTCCCCCTCGGCCGGGCCAGGCTGTACGGCAGCGGCACGGACCTGACGATCGTTACTTTCGGGAACGGGCTTCGCATGAGCATGCGGGCCGCTCGTACCCTCGCCGCCGACGGGATCACCTGCCGGATCCTGGACCTGCGCTGGCTCGCGCCGCTGCCGTATGAGGACGTGCTGCGCGCAGCGGCCGCGACCGGCACGGTGCTGGTGGCAGATGAGACCCGGCGGACCGGCGGCGTGTCGGAGACCGTGATCACTACCCTGGTGGACGCGGGGTTCACCGGCCGGATCGCCAGGGTCGCGAGCCAGGACAGCTTCGTGCCGCTCGGTGACGCCGCCGCAACAGTGCTGCTTTCCGACGCCGCGATCGAGGACGCGGCCCGCGACCTGATCCGCTGACCGCAGCGGTAAGGTCAGGCGTGACCGCCGGCGATGCAGTCGAGGACGAGGTGCTCCGTCTGACCGACGGGCGTCAGCTCGGGTATGCGCAGTACGGCCGGCCTGACGGCGAGCCGATCTTCTACTTCCACGGGCACCCCGGCTCTCGCGTGGAAGCACGGTTTGCCCACCCGGCGGCGGCCGCCGCGGGATTCCGGGTGCTCGCCCTGGACCGTCCGGGCTACGGCCTCTCCGACCTCAAACGGGGGCGGGCCATCACTGACTGGCCCGCCGACGTCGCCGAGGCAGCCGATCAGCTCGGCATCTCCCGGTTCTTCGTCGCCGGTGCGTCCGGCGGGGGGCCGTACGCCCTGGCGTGCGCCTGGCGGCTGCCGCACCGGGTAATCCGGGCAGCCGTCATCAGCGGCGTCGGTCCCTTCCACGTGCCTGGGATCACCCGCGGCATGCGATGGCAGAACCGGATCGGCTTCCGGCTCGGCGCCCGCTGGCCGAGCCTGGCCGGTGCCCTGATGCGATCAATGCGGCGCAGTGTTGTCCGTCGTCCCGAGCGCACCATTGACGCCCTGGCCCGCGCGATGTCACCCGCCGACGCCAAGATCGTCCGTCGTCCCGAGGTCCGCGCCATCCTCACCGCCGACATTGCCGAGGCGTTCCGTGGCGGCAGCGACGGCGCGGCCGATGACATGGTGCTGCTGGGGCGGCCGTGGGGGTTCGGGCTGCACGAGATCGAGCCCGAGGTCTACCTGTGGCAGGGCGAGGCCGACACGCTCGTCCCGCCGGCCATGGGCAGCTACCAGTCGGCACAGATTCCGCGCTGTCACGCCACGATGCTGCCTGGCGAGGGCCACCTGCTGATCATCGACCGGATGCCGGACCTCATCAGTGCCTTCCAGCAGGGTGTCAGCGGGCGCCCGCTAGGCTAACTCCAGAGCGTGGCAAAGGTCCAAGACCTGGGGGATGTCATGGCAGATTCCGCTCTCTTCGTCGGTTTTGGTTTCCCGGTACGGGGTCGTGAGCGGCAGGCGCAGACAGTCTTCGGCGAGACTGTCGAGTACTACGGGCGACTGCAGCAGCACGGCGACATCGAGAGCTTCGAGGCGGTCCTGCTTGAGCCGCACGGCGGCGACCTCGGTGGGTTCTTCCTCCTGCGAGGTGACCGGGACCAGCTCGCTCGCCTTCGCACCAGCGACGAGTTCGAGCGGCAGACGGTGCGGGGCGAGCTCATTGCCGACCACATCGGCATCGTCGGCGGAGCGATCGGTGAGCGGCTGATGACGCAGATGGCGATGTTCGCGGCCCAGGTGGACGAGCTGACCTAGCCGACCACCACCGTCGAGCGGACATCGGCCGCCGGCTCATAATGCGGGAATGGACCTGCCGGACGTGCGCAGGCTGGCGGCCCTGGATATGCACGGGACCGCCGGACGTCAATGGCGCCGACGCATCATCGGGGCTGAGTTCCTCTTTGGGGCCATCGGCTGCCTGATCGTGGGCGTCTGGCTCGCTGCCACCGTCACGACGGTCGGGCCGTGCTTGCTTGGCGCGTGGATCGCCGGAGTCGGCATCAACTATCTCGCGCTGACGTGGCAGGCCGCGGGACTCTGGCGGCGCGGTGCGCTCGCAGCGGAGCTCGGTGCCGCCGATGTGCGCGGCGACCTGCGCCGCTACAGCTACCTGCAGTTCTGGATCATGGTGCCGTTGCTCTTTGCGATCCTCGCGCTCGTACAGCACCCGCCGCCGGCGGGCAAGGTTCCGCCCCGCCCTTAGCCGGGCTCGATCCGGCGGCTGACGATCCACGCATGCTTGCCGACCTGCCGCCCCCGCACGAAGCCAAGCTGCTCAAATAGCTCGACCGTCGCGCTGAACAGGAACCGGCTCTGCGCGTCGCGGCCGGACGTCGTCTCCGAGATCGCTTCCACGAGACCGCCGCCAGCCGCGGCGATCAGTCGAAGCGCGCCCTCGAGCCCGGCGCGGGCTATGCCCTGGCCGCGATGCCGCTTGTCGACGAATATGCAGGTGATCCGCCAGTCCGCCGACGGCGGTGGATCCTTGCAGTACTGGGCGCGGTGCCTGAGCCTGAGTTCGGCCGGGCTGCCGTACTGGCACCACCCTTGCGCGAGCCCGTCGGCGCCGAAAACCAGCGCCGCGTGCGCCTGGCCCGCCCGCACCAGCTGCTCTTTCAGCCCGCGATGATCGCTGATGTCGCGTCGGTATGCGCACTGAAATGCGACGCACCAGCAGCCTCCGTAGACCCCGTTGTTGCGCTCAACCAGCTCAGCGAACGCGTCCCACGTGGCCGCGCAGAGTGGCCGGGTCGTGTAGCCAGGGCGGCGCGCGCGGTCAGGCACTGGCCACCTCGGCTAGCAGGTCGGCCAGCGTGGCCGGCTGGCTGAACATTGGCCAGTGGCCCGACGCGATGTCGACATAGTCGACGTGCCGGGCCCTGGAGAGCTCTGGCACCTCTCCTCCGTCGATCCACTCCCTCGCCTGCGCGGGGGAGAACTCCGGGCAGATGAGCGTCACAGGTATCTCGAACCGCCGCTGATCGCTGAGATGCACGAGCCCCTTCGCCACAGCCTCGGGAACTGCGATGGCGGCGGCCGCGATCGAGGCACGCTGCTGCTCGTCGAGGTCGGCTGAGTCCGGACCGTCGAACGGGCCCCAGCCAGGGAACGGCATGAGGCCGTCGACTGACTCGAAGAAGTCGGCATAGGTATCGCCATCGCGCGACGGGAAGCCGCCGATCATCGCGACCCGCGCCACCTTGCCTGGCCGGGAGTCGGCCGCCATCCACGCGAGCGTGCAGGCCGCCGAGTGACCGACGATCACGACACTGCCGGCGGCGGCGTCCACCGCCGCGAGCACCGCCGCGAGCTGATCATCGAGCGTCGCTTCCGACGCCGGTGCCCCTTGGCCGGGTAGCCAGACGGGTACGGCCTGATGGCCCAGGGCCCGCAGGTGCGAGCCAACCTCGTCCCACGCGGATCCGTCGAGCCACAGACCCGCGATGAGCAGGATAGTCATCGTGTTCGCCGCCTCCTTGGATGTCCAGAGTGGTACCGACCGTAGCGGCAGTACCGGACGATCGGCGGCCGGTTTGAACGGGCAGCGCGGGCCACGAGAAACTTTCTCTGCGTGCACACTGCGGAGTGAGGAGATTCTGGGTGCCGGACAACGAGCGCGCACCACGGCAGACGGTGCTTGACCATGTCGCGGTGGGCACGGCCACCCTGACCGATGGCTGGCAGCTGTTCAGCGGGCTGCTCGGCGGCGCCTGGGCTTATGGCGGCAACTCCCCCGGCTTCTGGTGGGGCCAGCTGCGATTCTCCGCTGGCCCGAAGGTCGAGCTGCTGACTCCCACGGGTGGCCCAGACGCGGCATTTCTCGACCGGTTCCTGGCCGAGCGGGGACCTGGCTTTCACCACCTCAATTTCGTCGTTCCGGCGATCGAGGTCACGCTCGGCAAGATCAAGGCGCTCGGCGTCGAGCCCGTCGGCGTCCGGCTGCAGAACCCTTACTGGAAAGAGGCGTTCCTGCATCCTCGCGACGGCCACGGGACGGTGATCCAGATCGCCGAGCAGGCTGGCTCGCCGGCCTCTTCGAGTCCGCCCGCGGATCTCGGCGAGCCAGGGCATCCGTCCTCGCTCAGCCTGATAGAACAGCGTGTCGCCGACCTCGGCGCGGCAACGCGGCTGTTCACCGACGCCCTCGACGCTAGGGTCGTCACTGCGAGCGACAGCGCGGGACAACCTACGGCAGACCTGAGCTGGCCGAACGGGGCGCTGTTGCGGCTGGTGCAGGCAACGGCGAACCGACCGGGCATCCCGGCGCCGGATGCGGGCATCGGGTACGTGCAGTTCAGTCGCGACGATGCCGGGTTCGGCCCGGCCGACGCCGACAGGACAGCGGTCCTTTCGCGTCGGCTGGGGGTTTCGGTGCGGCTTCGGGCTCCCGGGCGGACCGGTTGCTGAGGAGGTGGACTGGTGCCAGCCTGGATCTGCGCGACGTGCGGCGTCCAGCAGCGTGACGCAGCCGAGCCGCCCGCTCAGTGCGTCATCTGCGCCGACGAGCGACAATACGTCGGCTGGGGCGGCCAGCGCTGGCTCACGATGGACCAGCTTGCCCTCGATCACGCCGTCGTCGTCCGCGAGGAGGAGGCCGGCTTGTTCGGCATCGGGCTGGAACCGGCGTTCGCCATCGGCCAGCGGGCTCTGCTCGTGTGTACGCCCCAGGGCAATGTGCTCTGGGACTGCGTCTCGCTGCTGGATGACGGGGCGCGGGCACGCGTCGCCGAGCTCGGTGGCATCAGCGCGATCTGCATGTCGCACCCGCATTTCTACGCCGCCAACGTCGAGTTCGCCGACGCCTTCGACGCCCGGATACTCATCCCGCGCGCAGACCAGGAGTGGGTGCAGCGGCCGTCACCGCGGATCCAGTACTTCGATGACCAGGCCGAGCCGGTGCCGGGCCTGACGCTCGCACGAATAGGCGGGCACTTCGATGGAGCGGCGGTGCTGCACTGGCCGGCCGGGTCGCAGGGCCGCGGCGCGCTACTGACGGGCGACACCATCACGGTGGTCGCCGATCGCGACTGGGTCAGCTTCATGTGGAGCTACCCGAACCTCATCCCGCTGGACGAGGCCACCGTGCTCGACATCGCGCGGCGGACCGAGACGTTCGGCTTCGACCGGGTGTACGGCGGGTGGTGGGGGCGCGTTGTCGTGCGGGACGGCGCGGCCGCGGTGCGCCGCTCGGCTGAGCGCTATGTCGCCCGGCTGCACGGGCAGCGTCCTTAGCCCGCTGGGTGCCGGCTCGCGGCAACCTCGTAGATGACCTCCAGGCCGTCCTCGTCGTCCCACTGCTCTCCGACCTGCGTGAAGCCGTACTGGGCGGCCAGCCGGTAGGACGGCGTGTTGTCGGGGCTGATCGTCACGCGCACCGTCGTCACGCTCGGCTCCCGTGCCGCCCGCAGCAGCAGTGCCTCAAGCGCCGCCCGAGCGTAGCCGCGCCGTCGGTACGCGGGATCAACCGCGTAACCGATCTCGACCATCCCCGACGGGTCAGGCGGCCCGTGGTAGCCGGCCCTGCCGACGGCCAGTCGCCGCTCCACGTCCCAGATGACTCCGGTCACCCACGCCGCGCTCTCCGGGTCCTCGACGACCTGGTCGCTGCGCCGTTCCCAGACCCGTCGGCAGTCGGCGCCGGCGAGGTATGCCGACAGTGGCACGGGACTAGCGTTGTTGGCGGCCGCCAGGTCACCGTGCGCCAGCGCGCGGAAGGCCGCCGCCGTGAGCTGCACGATACGCACCTGGACCGCGGGCCCCTGGTCAGCCGTGTCCTCCACCCCCGCGACTAGCACCGGGCACGAACACTGGCACGGCCTCCTGCTCCTCGGCGGCGCGCCGGAACTCGATGTGAAGCTGCTGGCCGACGACGAGGCTCGCCTGGTCGGCGCCCACCAGCTGCGACCACCACCACGGTCCCTCGTCCAGCTCGCCGATGGCGAGCACGGTCCGCTCCGGTTCGGTGTCGCCCGACGGCCGGCCCCACACGACGGTCCAGCTGATCAGCGTCGCGCCGCCAGCTGCGGGCACGAAGGCCAAGTCGGTGCTGGCGCAGGTTGTGCACTGCTGCGCCGACGGCTCACTGAAGTGCCCCGCTGCGCAGCGCCGCAGCAGGAACCGGCCGGCGGCGGCGGCGCCAAAGAACTCCGCGGTGGCTTCGTCCCTGGCGACCGGGCCGACGGTCACGATGCACCCGCCGCGCTGGCCAGCACCAGCGTCGCGTGGTGGTCAAGCACGCCGCCGTTGCCAGACACCAGCACGATGTCGTGATGATCGGCCTGTCGCTCGCCGCCCTGGCCACGAGCCTGGATGACTGCCTCAGCCAGCGGGGTCATGCCCCACAGGTAATAGCCGGAGAGCTGACCGCCGCCGGTGTTGAGCCGCAGTTTCCCGGCCGGGCCGAGCACGCCGCTCGCGACGAACGGACCGCCCTCGCCCTTGGGACAGAAACCATAGTCTTCGAGGGTGACCAGCACCGTGAACGTGTAGCAGTCATACAACTCCGCCACATCCACGTCGGCCAGGGTAATGGCGGCCATGTCGAGCGCCACCGGGCCGGCGGTCGCGGCGCCGGTCACCAGCCCGAAGTCGGGGTCTTTGCGGAGGTAGTGGCCAGGGTGTGACTGAGCCCAGCCGAGGACGTGAACCGGTGGCTGCGGCAGGCTGGCGGCCCGGTCCGCGGTGGTCACGATCACCGCGACGCCGCCGTTGGACACCAGGCAGCAATCAAGCAGGCGCAGCGGCTCCGCGATCCACCGGGATGCCTGGTGATCGTCGAGCGTGATCGGCTCGCGCTGCTGCGCGATCGGATTCAGAGCCGCCCACGCACGCTGCGCGACGGCGATGTGGCCGAACTGCTCGGTCGTCGTGCCGAAGCGCGCCATGTGCCGACGTGCGGCCAGCGCGTACATCGGATTGGCGCCGATCACGCCGCTGGCGCCGAGCAGGCCCCACCAGCCAGCCGGCGCGCGGCGGGTGCCGTAGGCGGCGCCGGCGCCGCGGTCGGGTCGCAGCGGGCTGTCGGCGAAGACACACGCGACGACACTGGCCGAGCCGGACGCCACTGCCAGCGACGCGATCTGCACCATGGTCGCCGCAGTCGCCCCGTAGGACTGCACGTGCGAGAGCAGCGCTAGGTTCGCCAGGCCGAGGTCGCGCTGCAGATCGACCGATATTCCACCCGTAACGCCGGAGGAGGTGAGCAGGCCGTCGACGTCCGCGAGTCGCAGCCCGGCGTCGACGACAGCACGGCGAACCGCGTCCGCGGCGAACTGGGTGGGGGACGGCCCGTAAACCTTGCCCACCTCGGTAATCCCGAGGCCGGCGATCACCGGCCGCCTGCTGGCGGGACCTGCCTGAGGGCGACTCACCAGGCTATTGTCGCAGGCATGAGCGCGAACCCTGATATTCCGGCTGGCGGGCCGTCGCTCCCCCAGCACCGCAATCTGGTCACGGAGATCCCTGGCCCGCGGTCACGCGAGCTGTTCGAGCGCCGTCAGCGCAGCGTCGCCCGCGGCCTCAGCCACACGCTGCCGGTGTTTATCACGGCGGCAGGCGGCGGCGTGGCCGTGGATGTCGACGGCAACTCGCTGATCGACTTCGGCTCCGGCATCGCGGTCACGTCGGTGGGCAACAGCGCCGAGCTGGTCGTGAGCCGGGTAACGGAGCAGGTCGCGCAGTTCACCCATACGTGTTTCATGGTCGCTCCCTACGAGGGCTACGTCGAGGTATGCGAGCAGCTCAACCGGCTAACGCCCGGTGACTACGACAAGCGGTCCGCCCTGTTCAACTCCGGCGCCGAGGCCGTAGAGAACGCAGTCAAGATCGCCAGGCACGCCACCGGGCGAGACGCCATCGTCGTCTTCGACCACGCCTACCACGGCCGGACCAACCTCACCATGGCGATGACCGCCAAGAACATGCCGTACAAGGAGGGCTTCGGGCCGTTCGCCGGCGAGGTGTACCGGATGCCCATGGCCTATCCGTACCGCTGGCCTGGCGGACCGGCCCGGTGCGCCGCCGACGCGCTCAGCGTCGTCACCAGCCTGATCCACGCCCAGGTCGGCGAGGAGAACGTCGCGGCTGTGGTAATCGAGCCCATCCAGGGCGAAGGCGGTTTCATCGTGCCGCCAGCCGGCTTCCTGCCCGGCCTCGCCGACTACTGCCGGGCCCACGGCATCGTCTTCATCGCTGACGAGATTCAGTCGGGCTTCTGCCGCAGCGGCGACTGGTTCGCGTGCGACAACGAGAGCGTCGTGCCGGACCTCATCACCACCGCCAAGGGAATCGCCGGCGGGCTGCCGCTGGCAGGCGTGACGGGACGCGCCGAGCTCATGGACGCGGTCCACCCAGGCGGCCTGGGCGGCACCTACGGCGGTAACCCGGTGGCCTGCGCGGCAGCGCTCGGCGCCATCGAGACCATGGAGAAGGAAGATCTTGTCGGCGCCGCGCGGGCGATTGAGATCGTCATGCTGCCACGGCTGCGAGACATCGCCGCGGCGTGCCCGGCGGTCGGGGACGTGCGCGGCCGCGGCGCCATGTGCGCGCTGGAGCTGGTGAAGCCGGGCACCGCGGAGCCGGACGCGGCGGCCGCCGCCCAGGTCTCCCGGCACTGCCACCAGGCCGGCATGATCGTGCTAACCTGCGGCACCTACGGCAACGTGCTCCGGCTGCTGCCGCCGCTGGTGATCGGACACAGCCTGCTGGCCGAGGGACTGAATATCCTCGCGGACGCCTTCGGCACGCTCTGAAGCCGCCGCCCCCCTCGGTCATGAGTGCACGACATCGGCGTGGTGGCAGAAATGGACCCGGTCGGGCTCGATCGATCTGATCCGGCCCAGCGACTGCCGCCACGAAGTGACGTCGCTGGCCTGACCATCAGGCAGATCGTCGGCCAGCGGGTCAAGGTACTGCAGCGGCTGGTAGGCCGCGTCCCCGATCAGCACGTCGGACGTGCCGTCACCGGCCTCGACGAGCACGCTCTGATGCCCGACCGTGTGACCGGGTGTCGCGATCACCCGCAGCCCTGGCAGCACCTCGGCGTCCCCGTCGAGCAACTCGAACCGCGCGTTCATGAAGTCGAACCAGTCGGTCAGCTCGGCTGACTCGGTCCTGGCCCGGTCGAGCTCAGCTCGCTGCACGTAGAACGGTGCGTGCTTAAAAACAGCATTCTGGCCGCAGTGGTCGAAGTGCAGGTGGGTGTTGATGACGAAGCCGATGTCGCCAGGCGTCATGTCGAGTTCGTCCAGGGCGGCCGCGACTGATCTGTTGACCACTCGCCAGCTGGTCAGCCACCGCTCCGGGCCGCCTACGCCGGTGTCCACCAGGGCCGCGCCGCCGGGAAACCGGACGACGAAGCCGTGCACCGGCCACTCGTTGCCATCAACCCCGCGCAGGGTAGCGAGCTGCAGCCGCTTGATCTCCAGAGTCATCAGCCTAGGTTCGCACGGCCCCCCACCGGCCGAAAAGCGCGAGCACGACGGCGGCCCCCGACACGGCTAGCAGGACGACCGGAGCCATGCCGTGCACCAGTTCGACGTCGAACTGATACAGATGCACGCTCAGCGGCCCGTCCGGGTCACCCGGGATGTTCGCGATCGTGGCCGCGGCCAGCCGGGCAAGCACCAGCCAGTCGATCCAGCTAGCCGGATACAGCACGAGGACACAGACGATCATCGCGTCGTACCACGGCAGCTGATACGGCCAGACGAGCAGGAACGCCAGGCTCACCGCCACCGCCGGCCGGATGGCCGGCCGCCGCGGGTCACCTGCTGGCAGCCGCCACAGCAGCAGCACGGCGACCAGAACGAACAAAACGACGGCGACGACCAGCAGGTACTTCCAGTGGGTCAGGTCCGCTGACCGCCAGGGGCTATCCTGCGTGGTCTCATCCCCGCGGTTGAAGAGTGCCTGGAAGGCGGGCTTGCCCAGCCACGCGTAGGTCGGGCCGAGCACGACGAAGGCGCCACAGCCGGCCGCCGCGAGGGTCGGCCATGACCGGCGGAGTGCCCACGCCAGGGCCAGGCCGAACAGCAGATAGTCGATCTTGATATCCGCAGCCAGCCCGATGAGTGCGCCTGCCGCGAGGGCGCGCCAGACCGACGGTCGCGGGCCACCGCCGTCCGCAGGCTGCCGGCCAATGATCAGCAGCCCGATGACGCCCGCCGCCGCGGCCAGCACGTCCACGTGGCCGGACGCCATCAGGTCCCACAGCAGCAGCGGATTGATGGTCCACAGCAAGTGGGCGCGCAGCCGCGCGGCCGGCCGCGAGCGTAGCACCCGGTCGAGCACGACCGCGACGGCCACGAAGCCGAACGCGTTCCAGAACTTAAGCCAGAAGGTGATCCGGGCCATCGACTCCCCGCCGAGCCTGGCCGCCAGGTACTGCTCGATGGTCGCCGCGGGGCCGTACAGGCTCACCGCGTACTCCCAGCGCGACGGGACGGACTGGCCGAAGAATGGCTCGGTCAACCGCAGGTAGAGCGGGGTGACCACGTATGGGTTGTGGCCAAGCAGAAGAATACGGCCATATGCGGCGTAGTCGAGCGCATCGGTGGACCCGACTGGCGGCAGCACGGTGAACGCGACAACCGTGATCGCCGCCGCCACGAAGATCAGGCGGAGCGGCCCCCTGGCCCCCCACCGCGCGGTCAGCAGGCCCGCCACCAGGCCGCCGAGCGCGAGCACCGCGGCCACCCACAGCGCGATGGTCACCAGTTCGGCGGACATCGCCACGTTGGTGAGCTGCCAGGGCGGACCGAATCGCGGCATCGGTATCGGCGGAACCATCCAGTCCGGCCGGATCAGCGAAGCAATGATCATGATGAGCAGCGCGGCGCCGATGCACACGCCGGAGATCCAGCCGACGAGGCGCACGGGCCGACGCGGCGGCGGGGCGGGGCCGACGGCCGGGCGCGGCTGGTCGACGCGGACGGAATCAGTCAAGGTTCCACCGGTGGCAGGCTCGCGCGGCGCCCCGGCAAGCCCGGCCGGT
>JASHOE010000142.1 GCA_030041275.1 Streptosporangiaceae bacterium | reverse complement strand
GGCGTCAAAGTGCGTGGTGGTGTCGAAGTCGCCGTCCAGGTCCGCACGGAACGCAGACGGATCGACCGGCGGGAGACCGGCGAACATGTCCATGAGATCCCTGACGGGCACCGCCGCACGTCGCCGCGGCGTCGGCTGGTGGACGTAGGCGTCGATCGCCGCGAGCGCGACCTGCTGCATGGAGCGGTGTTCGGCCGCGGCCTTGCGCCGTAGCGCTTCGGTCTGGCTGTCATCGAGCCGGAGAGTCATCGCCATAGGCCTAATGATACCACGTGGTATCGCTCGCGCTGAGATGGCTGGTGCGGGCTCTTGGAACGGTGCCCGTCGTTTGCTCGCCGCTCGCTCGGCCCGAGCCGCGACGAGATCAGTGACCGCGTCACCAACCTCATTGAAAAGCTGGCCAGCACTAGGAGAACACGACAGGCAGTCGACATCCGCGGCCCCGGAGCAGTGCCGAGTCCGTGCTGTCATGCGACGCCGGTGTAGCCCCTCTACCTGCGGAAACTGCACGTACGTCCACGAAGCTGCACGATTTTTGAGGGTACGTCGGAGATCCAGCGCATGATCATCGGTAGGGCGGTCACCGGGCTGGACGTGCGGTAATAACCGCAGGTCGTGGCGCTGGTGCGGATCTTGACAGGGTCCATGAACTCGGGATTCTGGCGGTCGCCCGTTTGCCCGTTATTCCTGGTTGGTTCCCGTCAGTTCCCGATAGCGTGCTGAGGTGGTGCCGACCCCCAATAACCGGCCGCCCGCCAGCAAAAGACCCCGCGGCCCGGCCTCCTGTCAGCCAGGAAGCCGGGCCGCGCGCACTGTCACTGGTCGTCTGGTGGTGGCCCGTCGATCAGCGCCCTAGGAGAAGAACTCATCAAAAGCGTAGAGGTCGGTCGGCTGAACCCACACCTCTGAGAACTTGCCGTCGGCGACGTGGGCTGTCAGAACGAAATTCTCCGCTAGCTGCTTGCCGTTCCGCTCGCCCCGCGCGGTTAGCAACTCGGCGACGTGGTCATCGTTGGCTAGGACGTCGTGCGCCGCGACGCTGAACGTGCCGTCGGTAAGCTCGAATAGCCTCACAAACAGCTGGATCACCTGATCTGGGCCATCGAAATCGCCCGCGATCAGGCTCTTACCTGGCTGGTGCCAGCGGATGTTCGGGGCGAAGGAATGCTCTCGCAGTGCGTCGAGATCGCCACGCTGGAATGCCGCAAGGCTGTCGCGCGCGAGTATCTCGTTAGCGTGTGTCATCGGGTCCCCTCCTGCAGGCATCGAGCCGCGGCCGCGGCTCATCTGATGCGCAACCTTCGCCGTGAAATAAGCGGCACGTCAAGACGTATGAATGACGCTGCGATGTCATGTTGCCGACTCTCTGCCTTCAGGTCTTGCGAACAGCCATCTCGACACGGCTGACCGTTCACCAGTGCCAGGTACGAAATGCGCTATACAAGTTCCTGGCGCGAGGGAGCACAATGCGGTCACCGATCCAGCAGCCTGCCCCGCCTGGTCGTGCGGCGGCGAGCTGGCTCGACCGCATCCGGCACTACATCACGGCGGCACCCCTTCTGGTCAAGATCGGGGTGATCGCGCTCGTCGTGATCTTCGCTGCGCCGCTGGTCTCGATCGCCGTCCTGGCCGGCCTGGCCTACGCGCCCTACGCGCTGGCCACCGGGCGGCGCGCCGTGCTCGCCTCCGCGTGCACAGCGCTGTGGGGCATCGTCGTGGTCGCTGCGCTCGCCCGCGGGCCGGCTGAGGCCAGGGACCTGCTTCTGCTCTTGCCGGTAGCCGTCGCGGTGGCGGCGCACCTCGGATTGCTCGGCCGCTGGCCCGTGCCGGGCCGGACGGTGGCCTGGGCGCTGCTGTGGTCGCTGCCAGTCGGGATTGCGGTGATGCGCAGCTGGCACAGCCAGCCGCTGCTTGGCCCGGCGATGGCCTGGCCCATCGCGCTGGTCGTGCTCGGCTGGCGGCTCGCCAAGGCGGTACAGGACAGCAGGCAATACGGGCGCCGCAACGGCAGTGCTGCACTGGCGGCGCCGTACGCCTTGGCCGCCGCCGGGCCCGCCGCTGCTGGCGGGTCGGATCCCGCCCCGCCGTCCGCTTCGGCCCGGCCTTCGGGCCGCGCCGGACTGACGGACGTCGGCCTCATGCGCGCCGGGCGGTCGGTCGCGGGACTGCGCACGACCGACGGCCGACGGCCGGGCGCAATGGCCGTCGCGCCACCGGACGCCGAGTGGGCGCCTATCACGGTCGAGGCGGCGATGGCTGAGCTGACCGCGATGATCGGACTGGCTGCGGTCAAGGATCAGGTGCGCTCGATCGCAGCGTCGGTAGAAGCCGCCAGGCGTCGTGCCATCGTCGGGCACGCCGAAGACAAGCCGATGCAGCACTTTGTCTTCGTGGGCCCGCCGGGCACGGGCAAGACAGCGGTCGCCCGCGTCCTCGCGAAGATCTTCTACTCGTTCGGGCTGCTTGACTCGCCTTCGGTGGTGGAGGCGCAGCGCGCCGATCTGGTCGGTGAGTATCTCGGCGCCACTGCGATTAAGACCAACGGGCTGATCGACTCAGCCCTCGGCAAGGTGCTGTTCATCGACGAGGCGTACAGCCTGGTCAACGACGGCGACGGGCAGGGTGACCGGTTCGGCAACGAGGCCGTGCAGGTGCTGGTCAAGCGCGCCGAGGACGACCGGGACCGGCTGATCATCATTCTCGCCGGATACGAGCGGCAGATGGAGTCGTTCCTGGCTGCGAACCCCGGCCTCAACTCACGGTTCGGGGTTCGCGTCAAGTTCGCTGCCTACTCGCCGGCCGAGCTGACGGCGCTGGCGGAAAAATCGGTTCAGGACAGGGGCGAGCTGCTGGCCGCCGATGCGCATCCCGCACTGCGCGAGATGCTCGAGGAAGTCGGCCGGCGGCGGCTGGCCGACGAGCTCGGCAACGGCCGCTTTGTCCGCAGCCTGGTGGCCAAAGCGGGGCAGCAGCGCGACGTGCGAATCATGACCGACGGAACCGATCCCACCGCCGCGGAGCTGATCACGCTGCGGGCCGGCGACCTCCGCCGCGCCTACGCCGAGCTGACGACCAGGTTCCGCGGCTACTCCGACACGCCGACGGTCCAGGACGCGCTGGCCGAGCTGGATGGCCTTGTCGGGCTGGAGCCGGTGAAGCGCCAGGTACACGAGATCGTGGCGCAGCTGCAAGTAGCGGAACTCCGGGACCGGCAAGGCCTGAACAGCCAGCCGCCGTCCCGGCACTTCGTGTTCACCGGTCCGCCCGGCACCGGCAAGACGACGGTGGCACGCATCCTCGGCCGGATCTTCGCGGCGCTGGGCCTGCTCGTGCGGCCCGAGGTCATCGAGGCACACCGGGCCGATCTGGTCGGTGAACATCTCGGCTCAACAGCCATCAAGACATCCCGGCTGATCGACTCTGCGCTCGGCGGGGTGCTGTTCATCGATGAGGCGTACGCGCTGCACAACCAGGCCTACGCGAGCGGTGACGCGTTCGGTTCTGAGGCGGTGGCCACTCTGCTCAAGCGCGCCGAGGACGACCGCGGCCGGCTCGTCATCGTGCTGGCCGGCTACACCGCGGACATGGACCGGCTGCTGCGCAGTAATCCGGGCCTGGCGTCGCGGTTCAGCACGAGGATCTCGTTCCCGAGCTACACAGCGAGCGAGCTCACCGAGATAGCGCGGTCGATCGCCGCGGCGGCGGGAGACGCCATCGACGTCGCCGCGCTGCCGGTGCTGGACTCGATCTTCGCGGAAGCGGCCGAGCACGGCCAGATCGACGCGCTCGGCAACGGCCGGTTCGCCCGGTCGCTGTTCGAGCGGGCCTGCGCGTCCCGCGACGTCCGCGTGTCACGGCAGGGGGAGGCGGCCACGGCCGCCGAGCTGACCACGCTGTTCGCCGCCGATCTGCGAGCTGCCTACCGGGAGCTGGCCGGCTGACTAATCGGGGCTAGCCCGGCTGACGTCGAATCGGATCCGCTGGCCCGGTCTCAGCTGTGCGGCCAGCCCGAGGTCCGCTGACACCACCACCGCGATCACCGGGTAACCGCCGGTAGTGGGGTGGTCTACCAGCAGCAGAATCGGCTGGCCGTCATGGGTGACCTGCAGCGACCCGGCTGCCACGCCCTCGCTCAGCAGCTCGCCGGGCCGGCTGTCCGAGCGCGCGAGGGTCGGCCCGGCCAGCCTCAGCCCGGTCCGATCACTGGCAGGTGTGACCTGATAGCTGCCGGTCTGGAGCGTGCCGAGGGCGGCGGGCGCGAACCAGTCATCCCGCGGCCCGGCGATCACCCGCAAAGCGACGGCGGCCGCGCTGGCGCTCAGAACCTCGGTGCGCGTGGGCCCATGGCCCCATGGATCGGAACGGGAACGGGCTCGTCCGACCGGAAGCCGGTCGCCGGGCCGCAGCGGCGGGGGGCCGAGGCGCGCCAGCCGGTCGGTCGATCGGCTGCCCAGTTCCGGCCGGATGTCGATGCCGCCGGCGACAGCGAGGTAGCTGCGGAGGCCCGTGGTCGGCGCGCCCAGCCGGAGCACGGACCCGGCCGGGACGGCGAACGCGGCATCATGCCGCGGCTCGTCCGGGTCGAGCCGTCCGCGGCCGGGCGCCGCGCCGCTGTCGGCACCTGGATCGCTCTCGGTCGCCAGTGCCAGCGACACCGGCGCGCCGGTCACCGACACGACGGCAGCGTCGTGGAACCTGACCGCGAGCCTGCCCAGTGTCACCTCGAGCCCGGCGGCGCCCGCAGAGTTGCCGACGAGCAGGTTTGCCCGCCGGAGGCTGTCCGGATCGGCGGCACCGCCGCGGGGCACGCCGAGATGCGCCAGGCCCGGACGGCCGAGGTCCTGGACGGTCGTGAGCGGCCCTGGCTGAAGCACCTCGATCGGCCCAGACTCGCGAAGCCAATCCGGCCGGGATGGCGGTGCCGCGCCGGACAGCCGGTCGACCGGGCGGAACCGGACGCGCAAGCCCGGCGACAGCAGCGCGGGCGGGTCACGATCGGCATCCCACAGCACCGCGTCGGTGCGGCCGAGCAGCTGCCAGCCACCCGGATGCGCGGCTGGATAGGCGGCGGTCAGGCCGCCAGCGATGGCGACCGAGCCGGTTGGCACCGACACGCGCGGGGTGGCCCGCCTCGGCACGCCTGCGAGCGCAGGGTCCAGCCCGGTCAGGTAGCCGAAGCCGGGCGAGAACCCGAGCCAGCCCACGCGGTATTGCGCGGCGGAGTGACGGTCGATCACCTCGGCCGGGCGCAGGCCGGTCAGCGTCGCGACCGCCGCGAGGTCCGGGCCGTCGTACACGGTATCCAGCACGAGCGCGGCCCTCGTGGCCGCCGGCGGCGCGGGTGTCGGCCCGTCCGCCAGCGCGCGCAGCCGGGTGACGAGGTCGGCCGCGCTGGACCTGCCGGGCTCGTGGCTGACCAGGACGGTGACGGCGCCTGGCACCACGTCGACGACACCCGGCAAGGCCGCGGCCCTGATGGCGGCGGCGAGCCGGGCGGCCCCGTTCCCGCCTGGATCGGTATCGTCGGCGCCCGCCGGGAATTCCAGCAGCAGGGCCGCATCGCCGGCCGGTCGGATCTGGATCACGCGAACCGGGCGAGCGTGACGCCGGCCGCAGCCAGCGCCGCCCGCACGGCCGTGGCGAGCTGCACCGCGCCTGGCGTGTCACCGTGCACGCAGACCGAGCGCGGTGTCAGCTCCACCAGATGCCCGCTCACTGTCTCGACGACGCCGTCTGTCACCATGGACACCGCCCTAGCCGCGACCACCACGGGATCGGTGAGCACGGCGCCGGGTCGGCTGCGCGGCACCAGGCTGCCGTCGTCGGTATAGCCGCGATCGGCGAACGCCTCGGTCACGGCCCGCAGCCGGACCTCGGCCGCCGCGGTCTCGGTCGCAGAGCCCGGCAGCGTCAGCAAGGGCAGGCCGGGGTCGTAGCTAACGACCGCGGCGGCAATCGCGGCGGCCTGCTCTGGGTCGCGCGCGGCCCTGTTGTACAGCGCGCCGTGCGGTTTGACGTAGCTCACCCGGCCACCGGCGGCCCGGGCAATCCCGTCCAGGGCGGCGATCTGATAAAGGATCTCGGCTTCCAGCTCGTCTGGCGGCACGGTCATCTCCCGGCGGCCGAAGCCCGCGAGATCCCGGTAAGACACCTGGGCCCCGATCGCGACCCCGTTGGCCACGGCACTCGCGCACGCCCGCCGGAGCGTCAGGGGATCCCCGGCGTGGAAGCCGCACGCTATGTTCGCGCTGGTCACGACCGTGAGCAGGGCCTCATCGTCGCCGAGCCGCCAGGCCCCGAAGCTTTCGCCGAGGTCCGCGTTGAGGTCGACGACGCGGTCGCTCGCGGTCATCCCCACGCGGCCATCATCGCTCGGCCGTCACGGTTCTCGCACGGGCAGGCCCGCCAACGCCGCGGCGATATCGCTTTCCCGCGGCCCGGCCGTCGTGATGGTGTCGATGAGCACGTGCAGAGCCTCGTGCCGGCTGGTGCCGCGGTCGAGCAGCCGCTGCGCGGCCTCCCACAGCTCGGGCGGGTCGCCGCGCCACAGCCGGTCCGCGAGCGCGACGTGCTTGTCCATGTGCTCGGCGCTGGCCTGCTTGTTGCCGTCGTCGTGGTAGGCGGCCAGCAGCGTTCTCCGGTCGCCTGGCAGGGCTGGCCGCAGCGTCGACAGGTCCGTGCCGCGGTAGCTGCCACGCAGCAGCGGAAAGGCGAACACTCGGCGGGCCAGGGCCTCGAGGTCGCCGTCGGGAAGCAACCGGTCGACCATGCCGGGCTCAAGACCGAACGAAGCCGGGTCGCGATAGACGGTCGGAAACGTGCGCATGGCCTCGAACACCGCGTCCAGCGTCGCGCGGATCGCGGCGTCGGTCAGGCCGGACTTGGCGCCGGCCCACCGAATCCAGGCGAGCAGGACGTGCGGCATTGCCTCCTGCTCGGCTCTCGAGAGCACGACCTTGCGGGGCAGCCAGTCAAGCAGGAAGGTCTCTGCCTTGGCCGGGCTGACCCGCAGCGGCCGGCCGAAGTCACGGTCACAGCCATAGTCGACGATGTGGTCCGCACACCGGCTTGCGGCCCGGCGGTCGGACACCTCCTCGGCGTCGTCGGAGGCGAGGAACTGGGCGACGAGCGCGGCGCGCTGGTCCTTCCGCCACTGCGAGCGCTTGCCCGGCAGCGCCACGACGCTCTCATACGGCTGTGGCTGCGTCGGGGGCAGCGTCCTGACCCTGGCCCGGATGAAGGCGTGGTAAGAGGGGAACGAGGCGCTGACCGCGGGGTCGGTAGCCGCCTCCGTCGCCGCCAGCGCGGTGGCAAGGATCCGGCGGGCGTCGGCGCAGCCAACCGGGCGGAAGGTGCTCTGCGGTGACGCGGCTCCGGTGGGACCGCCGTGTGCCGACCCGCCATTGACCGAGTCGCTGCCGCTTGCGTCCTTGCAGTAGTCCAGCAGCTTGGCTACCTGCGACGTCACCCAGCCGTCGCGGGCGAGGCCGCCGGCGTTGTAGTCCACGACCACCACGAGCGCGTGCTGTTCCTGGCCGGCGTAGCTGAAGACGCAGACGACCTCGTCGCGGTCGCCGTAGCCGTCGGAGTTCAGGTAGCACTCCGCGACCTCGACGGCGCCGACGTGCTCGGCCCACGCAGGGCGGGCCACCCCCTGGTCCATGAGGGCGAGGGCCGCCTGCTCTGCCTGGACGGCCTGCCGGGAGCTGCCGAGGCAGGCGATCCCGGACAGCAGCGCGAGCGCGGCCGGGCTGCCCTGGCCGGCCGCGTAGCTAACCAGCCCCTCGCCGATGAGTGCGTCGACTTCGGCCCGGCGGCGGGCGCCGCCGCGGCCGCCCGCTTGCCCCCACCAGGTGCCGAGCAGCTCGCTGACCATCAGCTCGGCATCGAGCGGGCTGCGGACGGCGAGCAGCTCCCTGGCCGCCCGCAGCATCTCGGCGAACAGCGCGTTGGGCGGCGGCTCGGCCGGCCAGCTGGAGCCCGGCGAGCGGCCCGGCGGAAATCCCGCCGCACCCGCGCGCCCGGCGTGCTGACCCCCGCCTCCGGCTGGCTCACGGCGTCTGCTCTGGGGGGTCATTGCTCTAGCTTCGCAGATCTCGGGTCCGCGGATAGCCCGCCTCGCCACGGCGACGTCCGATTCTTGGCCTCCGGACGGGTTCGCCGGATTCCTGCGGCATAAAGAGTGGGCCTTCCCCCCCGTCTGCCCGGCGAAGGGGGCATTAGTCCGGTAGCGTCCTACTCAGCCATGCCCGGCCGTCCGCTGTCCGGGTGACGGCGGGGAGCCAGGACGCTCGCCGCGAGCGCGGCTGCGACCAGCAGCTGAGCGGATAAGCCCAGGGTGCGCAACCTGCGTGGCCGGTGGTCACCACGCCGTCGCGGGGCGGGCCCGGCCTATGGCGTATAGGTCATAACTATGTATTTGGTGTCTATGGGACACGGGTGCGGCTACCCTGCCCCGCGACGCGAGAAGGATGGCGGTTTCCTCATGCGAGCAGGACTTGCGGCGTGGCAGGCCCGGAGGCGGAGCGCTAGGGCAGGAGGCCGCTCGGGCCGACGGGTACTGGCGGCCTGCAGCGCCGCCACCGGAATCGTCGCGCTCGTGGCTGCCTGCGGCCCGGCTTCCGGCGCCGCCTCCGGTGGCTCGGCCGGAGGCGACGGCAACACCAGCACTGTCACGTACGCGATGGCCCCAACCGCGTCGGCCACCTACGCCTTCCCTTTCGTCTCGGTCAGCGAGCCGGCCAACTTCAGCGTCTACAACGCTAACGACTTCCAGTACCTGATGTACCGGCCGCTCTACTGGTTCGGCACCGGCGTGAACCCCTACCTGAACACCCAGCTGAGCCTCGCTGAGCCGCCCAGCTACTCGGGCCATCAGGTCACGATCACGCTCAAGCCCACGTACAAGTGGTCCAACGGTGAGGCGGTCGACGCCGACGACGTGGTGTTCTTTATGAACATGATGATCGCGGAGGAGAACACCCCGAACGCCTGGATCAACACGTCGCCGGATGGCCTGCCGGGTGACATCAGCAACGTCCGGGCGGTCAGCAAGTACGTCGTCACGATGACCATCACGAGCCCGCAGTTCTCGCAGTCCTGGTTCACCAACAACGAGCTCAGCCAGATCACGCCGATGCCGATGCAGTGGGACCGGACCGCCGCCGGGCCGAGCAACTGCGTGAGCGACATCTCGAGCTGCAACGCCGTCTACAACTACCTGAACAGCCAGTCGAACGACATCGCAAGCTACGGGACGTCGCCGCTCTGGCAGGTTGTCGACGGCCCGTGGCGGGTGACGAGCCTGGACAGTCAGGGCAACGCGACGCTGGTGTTCAACACCAAGTACTCGGGCCCTGTGGCACCGCATCACATCACCAAGTTCGTCGAGGTCCCGTTCACCACCGAAGCCGCCGAGTACAACGTGTTGCAGGACCCCGTCGGCACGCAGGCCATCGACGTGGGGTACCTGCCGACGGTCGACGCGCCGGTCCCGCCGGCCGGCGAAAACACCGGCGCGAACCCGAGTTCGCTATCTGACTACTCGCTGACCGCCGTCTACCCGTGGGAGATCAGCTACTTTCCGTACAACTTCAACAACCCCACCGCTGGCCCGATCTTCAGCCAGCTCTATTTCCGGCAGGCGTTCCAGGACCTGGTTGACCAGGAAGGCGTCATCAACGGCCCGATGCACGGGTACGGCAAGGTCGTCACTGGACCGGTCTCTGACTACCCGCAGACCAGCTACCTGTCGCCGCAGCTCGCCCGTGAAGGCGATCCGTGGACGCTCAACATTCCCAAGGCCAAGGCGCTCCTGGCCAGCCACGGCTGGGTATCGGGCGGTTCCGGCAAGCCGCTCGTCTGCGGCAATCCAGGAACCGGGCCGCATCAGTGCGGCGCGGGCGTGCAGGCCGGCAGCTCGCTGACGTTCCAGCTCATGTACGCCACCGGCGTGGACTACATGGAGTCGTCCGCGCGCGAACTCGCGTCCAACGCGTCGCTGGCTGGTATCCAGATCAACCTCGATGCGCTGCCGTTCAACGACGTAACCAGCGCGGCCTTCACTCCCACCGACCACGACTGGCAGCTGGCCGAGTGGGGCAGCTGGACCTACGACCCGGACTACCTGCCGACCGGCGAGACGCTGTTCCTGGGCGGGTCGGCGGACAACGCGGGTAACTACAACAACCCCACCAACAACGCGCTGATCGGCGCCACCCTGCAGGCGAGGACACCGAGCCAGTTCGAGACGGCGATGTACAACTGGCAGAACTACGTGGCGCCGCAGCTCCCGGTCGTCTACATGCCGAACACCCCCTCGCTCGTGGAGACGATCAAGGGCCTCGATATCGGCCCGCAGAACACCGCCCTGACGATCACTCCGGAAATGTGGTTCTACAAGTAGTGACCCGCGCTCGGCCTCGCTCGTGACCGCATACCTGGCCCGCCGGGGGCTGCAGGCCATCGGGGTTGTGTTGCTCGTGACACTGATCGTGTTCGGGCTGCTCAGCCTCGCGCCCGGCCGCGCGCTGAGCGAGGTGCTTGGCGCGGGCGCAGCGCACCGCCAGTTCCTGCTGGCGTATCTCACCTGGCTCGGCCGGGTGCTGCACGGCGATCTGGGGTTCTCGGCCCGGCTCAACGTCAGCGTGGGCACACTGCTGGCGGCTAGCCTGCCAAGGACCCTGGTGCTGATGGGGTTCTCGACGGTCATCGCGCTGCTCATCGCGATACCGGTCGGGCTGGTGCAGGCGGTGCGGCGCAGCACCGCGACCGACCACGTGCTCCGCGTCTTTACCTATTTGTTCTACGGGACGCCCACGTTCGTGCTGGGCGCGGTGCTGCTGCTGTTCCTCGGCGTAGACCTGCGCCTGTTCGGCGCCGAGGGGCCGCAGTCGACAGGCATCGTCGGCTTCGCGACTGATGTCAGGGACCTGACGCTGCCGGTGGCCACGCTGACCCTGATCACGGTCGCGATCTTCGCCAGGTACATGCGGTCGTCGGCACTGGACAGCCTCGCCCAGGAGTACGTGGAGGCCGCCAGGGCGCGGGGTGCGGGCGAGCGGCGCGTCCTGCTGGCGCACGTCCTGCGCAACTCCCTGGTGCCAGTCGTGACGCTCCTCGGCCTCAGCCTGCCGCAGATCGTCGGCGGCGCGGTCCTGGTCGAGGCCCTGTTTAACATTCAGGGCATGGGCTGGCAGCTCTACCAGGCAGCGCTGCGCCAGGACGCGCCGGTGACGCTTGGATTCACGCTGGTCATTGGCGTCGCCGCCGCGGTCGGCTCGCTGCTCGCCGATGTTGGCTACGCCCTGCTCGACCCCCGCGTGAGGTACGCGCAGCAATGACGGTCAACCCCGCGATGCCCGAGCCGGCGGCTGCTGCGCCCGCCACGTTCCCTGCTGCGCCCACAGCACCGGATCGGCCCGAGCTGGCCGCAGCGCTGACCGACGCGGCGACAGCGGCACCGGGCACGCCTGCCCGCGGCAGCCGGGGGCGCCACGCCGGGCCCGCCATCGCCCAGCCGACCGGCGCGGACCTGCGAGCCGCAGCCGCTGGCCGGGCGCGCCGGGTGCTGTCGGTGCTGCACGCCAATCCGCTCGCCACCGCGGGTGGCCTGATCCTGCTCGCCGTGATCCTCTTCTGTTTCGCCGGCCCGGTGCTCTATCACACCGACCAGACGCACGTCTTCCTCTCTCAGGCGAACCTGTCGCCGCGCGGCGGTCATCCGCTCGGCACCGACAACGATGGTTCCGACGAGCTTGGCAGGCTGATGAAAGGCGGTCAGGTCTCGCTGGCGGTCGGGGCGGCCGCCGGGGTGCTCGCGGCCCTGCTCGGGTCGCTCTGGGGGGCCGGGGCCGGCTACCTGGGCGGCGTCGTCGATGCCGTCATGATGCGCGTCGTGGACGCGGGCATCGCCATTCCGGCGATCGTGCTGCTGCTTCTGCTTCTCTCGCTGTACCGGCTGACGACCACCATGCTGATCCTGGTCATCGCCGCCTCCTCCTGGCTCAGCACGGCCCGGCTGGTCCGGGCCGAGGCGCTGACGCTGCGGTCCAGGGAGTACGTCCAGGCGGCCCGGGTGATGGGGGGTGGCGGTATGCGGGCGATCGCGCGGCACATTGTGCCCAACGCCATCGGCACGATCGTGGTCAACGTAACCTTTCAGATCGCAGGCGCCATCCTGTTGCTGACGACGCTCGGCTGGCTCGGTCTCGGGGTGCCCTACCCGTCGGTCGACTGGGGCGACATGCTCGGGACCGCGATCCCGCTGATCGACAACGGATACTGGTGGCAGATCCTGGCACCGGGGGTGGCCATAGCGCTGGTCGTGGTCGCCCTCACCATGCTCGGTGACGGGCTGCGGGACAGGCTCGCCGGCGATGAGTAACGACGGATTCAGCTGGGGGCTGCCCGCGCCGGTGCTGCAGCTGAGCAGTCTGCGAACCGAGATCAGGCGACCGGGCGTGACCGTGCGCGCGGTCGACGGCGTCAGCCTCGAGGTCGCGGCTGGCGAGTGCCTGGGCCTGGTGGGAGAGTCGGGCTGCGGCAAGACGATGACCGCGCGCTCGATCCTGCGGTTGCTGCCATCCGGTGGCGTCATCACCGGTGGCTCGGTCCGGCTCGCCGGGACTGAGCTCACGGAACTGTCGGAGCGCGACATGCAAACCGTGCGCGGCCGGGATATCGGCATGATTTTCCAGGACCCGGCGAGCTGTCTCGACCCGACGATGCCGATAGGCAGGCAGATTAGCGAGTCCGCGGTCGTGCACCTGGGCGCGGACCGGGGCGCCGCCGCCGCACGGGCGATCGAGCTGCTTGGCATGGTCGCGATGCCCGAGCCCGAGCGCGCTGCGGGACTTTACCCGCATCAGCTGTCTGGCGGCATGCGCCAACGGGCGATGATCGCGGCCGCCCTCGCGTGCGGTCCGCGGCTGCTGATCGCCGACGAGCCCACCACGGCCCTCGACGTGACCATCCAGCAGGACATTCTCGAGCTCATCGATGACCTGCGCAGGCAGCTCGGCATGGCGGTCATCCTCGTCACGCACGACCTCGGCGTGATCGCGGGCCGGACGGAGCGGGTCGCCGTCATGTACGCCGGACGGATCGTGGAGCAAGCTGACACCAGCGCAGTCTTCGCCGATCCGCAGCATCCGTATACAGAGGCCCTGCTCGACGCCCTGCCAGAGCTGGCCGGCCCGCACGCCCGGTCCCTCTACAGCATCCCAGGGCGCCCGCCTGAGATGACCGAGCAGCAGATCGGCTGCAGCTTCGCGCCACGATGCCGCCACGCCAGCGAGTGGTGCCGCAGCCACGAGCCGACCCTGGACGGCGACCATCCGGGGCACCTGTTCGCCTGTTTCTTCCCGGTCGGCACCGTGACCGGAGCTACCGAGGCCAGCCCGAGCCGCCGGGTCAGCGCCTGGACCGGCCGGCAAAATCCCGGCGCGCGCCCGCCAGCGCGGCTTCCCGGCCTGCCCGAACCCGGATCTGGGACCTCGCCCCTGCTGCGGGTCTCCGGCCTGGTCAAGGACTATCCGGTTACTGGCGGCGTGATAAGCCGGCGCACCGGCACGGTGAGCGCGGTGGCTGGAGTCAGCTTCGAGCTGTTCCAGGGCGAGACCTTTGGCCTGGTCGGCGAGTCCGGCTGTGGCAAGACCACCGTCGCACGGCTGCTGGTCGGCCTTGAGCGGGCCGACGCCGGTGCGATCGAGTTCCGCGGCACCGACCTGGCCGGGCTGTCCGGCCGCCAGCTGCGCGCGCACCGGCCCGGCATACAGCTGATGTTTCAGGACGCATTCGCTTCGCTCGACCCGCGGATGCGGGTCCGGTCCTTGCTGTCTGAGCCGCTGGCCATCCAGAAGACGGTGCGCCGCCGCGGGCACCGCCGCCAGGTGGCCAGGATCCTGGACGAGGTCGGCCTGCCGCCCGAGGCCGCTGACAGGTATCCGCGCGAGTTCTCTGGCGGTCAGCGGCAGCGGCTCGCGCTGGCCAGGGCCCTGATTCAGCGTCCCGCCCTGATCGTCGCCGACGAGCCGGTCTCCGCCCTCGACGTGTCCGTGCAGGCGCAGATCCTCAACCTGATGCGGAAGCTGCAGCGGCAGTACGAGCTCAGCTACCTGTTCATCTCGCACGACCTGTCGGTGGTCAGGTACATGGCTGACACGATCGGGGTGATGTACCTCGGGAAGCTGGTCGAGCTGGGACCGGCCGAGGACGTCTGTACGACGCCCGCACATCCATACACGGCGGGACTTATCGCCGCCGTCCCGGCCGTGACAGGGGAGACGAGGCTAAGGCCGGTCGTCCGCCTCGCATCCAATCTGCCGCTCGCAACCAGCCCGCCGTCCGGGTGCCGGTTCCGGACCAGGTGCCCGCTGGCGCAGGACATTTGCGCCCAGATCGAGCCGCCGCTGCAACGTGGCGTGCCTGGAGGCCAGTTCGTGGCCTGCCACTTTCCTCTCGATCCGGGCGCACTTGACGGCACACCCTGGCACACCCGCGTCAGCAGTGGCTGACCCACTTGCCCGGCGGAATGGCGGCGGTATGCACCGCCAGTTGTCGCTGGCTGCGTTCTTGTGCTCGTTCTTGCCGCTAGCCTTCTTGTGTCCGCAGTGAGCAGGAAGGAGCGTTTCCATGGCTCACGGCCGGCGATGCGTGGGGGGTCAGCGATGAGCACCGGGACGTCTGTGCCGCGCCCGCGGCCGGCTGGCCTGGAGGTGCCCGACTCCGCGCTGCTGTCGTCGCTACTGCTCGAGGCGCCCGTCGGTTTTGCTTTCCTCGGCCCGGACTCCCGGTTGCTGCGGGTGAACAAGACGATGGCGGCGCTGTGGCCTGGCGGTGAGGCCGCCGAACGGGGTCGCAAGGCCGCCGAACCGGGTCGCAAGGCCGCCGAGCTGTGGCCAGCCGACCTGGCGGCCGCGGCTGAGGCAGCGGTTACGGCGGTTGCCGCAGGCGAGCGCCCCGCGCAGACCGAACACGCGGTCGCCGGCTCAGCGGGCGGTGCGGTCGGTCATGGCCGCGAGGGCGCGGTGCGCTACTGGACGTTCTCCTGGTTCGCGGCATCCGACGGGGACATTGGCGGCGTAGCCGCCATCGCCGTCGAGACCACGGCCCAGCACGAGACCGCCGAAGCGCTGCGCCGATCCGAAGAACGGTACCGGTCGCTGGTTCAGGCGGGCGCCCAGGTTGTGTGGGTGACAAGTCCCGAGGGTGAGATCGCCGAGGACTCACCCGAGTGGCGGTCGATCACCGGCCAGACCGCCGAGCAGTACCGGCGGGAGGGCTGGCTGGCGGCAGTCCACAGCGACGACCGAGACCGGGTCGAGGCAGCCTGGCGGGAGTGTGTCCGGTCCGGCAAGGTGTTCGACAGCCGGTACCGGGTCCGCAGCCGGAGCGGCTCGTACAAGCACTACGACGTCCGCGCCGTACCGATCGAGCGGGACGGCCAGATCGTTGAGTGGATGGGCGCGAGCACGGATGTCACGGCGCAACGCGAGGCGGAGGAGATGCGCGGTCGGCTGACCGAGCAGCTCTCGGCCGCTGCGCTGCGCACCGCACGGCTCCAGCAGGCGACGTCGATGCTCGCCGAGGCGCTGACCGTCGACCAGGTGGTGCAGGTCATCACCGAAGTCGGCCGGTCGGCCATCGGCGCCGAGCGGTCGGCCGTCGCAATCCTGGACACTGAGCGGCTCTGGCTTCACACCATCAACCGCGACGGCTTGCCAGAGGTGCCAGGAGCCGTCGGCAGCGACGTCCCCCTGTCGGCGACCAGCGTCATGACGTCGGCCATCAGCGCGCGCAAGCCGGTGCTGCTGGAGAGTCCAGAAGCGCTGCGCAGGCACTTTGAGGCGGAGGGCGTTGACGCGAGCCTGTTTCTCTCCTTCACCGACGAGAAGGCGTGGGTTGGGCTGCCGCTGCTGTCGTCCGGTGCATCGCTCGGCGCGCTGAGGTTCTCCTTCAGCAGGCCGCGCCAGATCACCGAGGAAGAGCGCGTATTCCTGGAGGCGCTGGCCGGCCAGTGCGCGCTGGCGCTAGAGCGCGCCCTGCTCTACGAGCGCGAGCACACCACGGCGGAGACCCTGCAGCGGAGCCTGCTACTGGACACCCTGCCGACCGTTCCCGGCATGATCCTGGCCGCCAAGTGCTTGCCGGTCACCAGGAACATGGAGATCGGCGGCGACTGGTACGACGCGTTCCGGCTGCCAGACGGTCGCCTTGCCGTCGCGACCGGCGACGTCATGGGCAAGGGACTCACCGCGGCCGCAGGAATGGGCCGGGTGCGAAACGCGCTGCGAGCCCTGGCCCTGACCGATCCGCGGCCCGCCGCCGTGCTCGCCGGGCTGGACCGGCTCTTCCTCGCCACCGAGCTCGCCGAGCAGGTCACGACTGTGGCTTACCTCGTCGTCAACCCGCTGACCGGAGACGGAGTAGCCGGAAACGCGGGCCACCTGCCGCCGCTGCTGCTGTCGCCGGATGGGCCTCCTCGACTGGATCCGACCGAGGCGGGCACGCCGCTCGGCTGGGCGAGTCCGCGCCACCAGTACACGTTCCGGCTGCCGCCTGGCAACACCGCGGTGCTGTATTCCGATGGGTTGGTAGAAAACCGCAAGCGCGGGCTGGATGCCGGGCTTGATGAGTTGGTGTCCGTCGCCGCGCAGGCGCCGGCTGCGACGGCTCACGATCCCGGCCAGCTGCTGAACTACCTCGTTGACCGGATGCTGACCGGGTACGAGCAGGACGACGACGTGACCGTGCTCGTCCTCCACGTCCCGGCCGACGGACGGCGGGCCGGCAGCCGCAGGCGTGCCGGTTCGGCGCGAAAGGGGAGGGTATGAGGAATGCGGGTACCATTCCCGGGGTTGTGCTTCCCAGCCTGGCGGACCGAGTTCGGGCCGGGCAGACGCGGCGCTCGCCGCGCAACCGTACGACCTACACGCGCAGTGCGCCTAATGTGGTGGGCGGGAGAGGACCTCGGGCATGACGAGCGCTTCTGGCGCGGTGTACCGGCTTCCGGGCCGGGCGGCGCGGCCCGGCTGGCGCTGCAGAGTCCGAAGCTCAGCATGAGGGATGCCGGAGAGGTGGCAGTGTCGCCTGCGAGTGCGAACATCGCTGTGCCGGTCAGAGCAGGGCGGGCCGCCATCCAGCAAGGGAAGGGGTGACCGCGGTGGCAAGCGCTGCAGGCTCAGCTGCGCGACGGCAGTCTCGGCCGTCGACACGGAGCGCACGCGTACCACAGCAGGCCCGTGGCGGTTCGGCAGACGGCAAGACACAGGCCGACCAGCCAATAGCCCTGGTGCCGGGCGACGGCGCTGGCGAGGCGGTACCGTCCGCGCGACGGGCGGTAGGCGGCCGTAGCCGCAAGCCCGCACCGAGGGCAGCCGAGACTTCCGGCGCCGCCAGCGCGGCAGCCGAGGAAGAGGTGCAAGCAGGTGCCAGGCGCAGGCGGGCCAGGCCCGGCCCGGCTGGCGCAAAGGGCAGGCAGGGAAAGAAGGGCGCCAGTGAGCTTCCGGGTAGGGGAGATCATCGTGACAGCGGGAGCGTGGACGTGACGGCCGAGACCGAGCTTGCGGCAGCGGCCGAACTGGACCAGGTCCAGGATCTCGGCGAGACAGCCGGTGCCGAGAGCGATCCGGATCTTACGGATGAAACTGACATCGACGTTGACGATGCCGAACTAGCCGACGTCGCCTTCCTGGACGTCGACGCCGAGCTCGAAGAGCTGGAGTCCCTCGATTCCGACGAGACCGACGAGGCGGACGGCGAGGAGCTAGCCGCCGATGCCGAGCTCAGTGAGCCGGATCAGCTGACCGATGACGCGCCTGCGGGGCCGACGGTGCTGGCCACTGCCAACGGCGCCGTCGTAGCCGTGGCTGGCCCAAGCAGCACCGAGGAATCCGACGACGAGGCGTTCAGCTATGGCGACGACGATGATGACCTGCCCGCCGCGCAGGTAGCGGTCGCTGGTGCCACGTCGGACCCGGTCAAGGACTACCTCAAGCAGATCGGCAAGGTCCCGCTGCTCAACGCCGAGCAGGAAGTAGAGCTCGCCAAGCGGATCGAGGCCGGCCTGTTCGCCGAGGAGAAGCTCGCCGAGGCGAGCCACTCAGTGCGGACGGAGGTCCGGCTGGACCTCGAGTGGATTGCCGACGACGGCAAGCGGGCCAAGAACCACCTGCTGGAGGCCAATCTCCGGCTCGTGGTCTCGCTGGCCAAGCGCTACACCGGCCGCGGCATGCTGTTCCTCGACCTGATCCAGGAGGGAAACCTCGGCCTGATCCGCGCGGTCGAGAAGTTCGACTACACCAAGGGCTACAAATTCTCCACCTATGCCACGTGGTGGATCCGCCAGGCCATCACCCGGGCGATGGCCGATCAGGCGCGGACCATTCGCATTCCGGTGCACATGGTCGAGGTGATCAACAAGCTCGCCCGGGTTCAACGGCAGATGCTGCAGGATCTAGGCCGGGAGCCGACTCCGGAGGAGCTCGCGGCTGAGCTGGACATGACGCCGGAAAAGGTCATCGAGGTACAGAAGTACGGCCGGGAGCCGATTTCCCTGCACACGCCGCTCGGTGAGGACGGCGACAGCGAGTTCGGTGACCTGATTGAGGACTCTGAGGCGATTCAGCCGGGCGAGGCGGTTAGCTTCACGCTGCTCCAGGAGCAGTTGCATTCGGTGCTCGACACGCTCTCCGAGCGGGAAGCCGGCGTCGTTTCGATGCGCTTCGGCCTGACAGACGGCCAGCCCAAGACACTGGACGAGATCGGCAAGGTCTACGGGGTGACGCGGGAGCGGATCCGCCAGATCGAGTCGAAGACCATGTCGAAGCTACGGCACCCGTCCCGCTCCCAGGTACTGCGCGACTACCTGGACTGAGCAACCAGCCATATTGAGGCCCTGGCCTGCGCAAATGCGGGCCAGGGCCCACCTGGATTGAGGGCGCACGGGTCGCGGCCCCCGGTGCTGTCGACCGGCGCTAGCGCTTCCCGTTGCAGGCCTGGCTCCAGAGCGTCCCGGCGGGTCGAGCAGCAGGTGGATCAGCTGCTCGCTGAGATCACCCGTGATCTCCGAAATACCTGCCGCGGAGCGACTCCAGCGCTGCCAGGTGCTGCGACAGCGCCTCAACGCGGAGGTCGGCCGCATGCCGCACGCCGATCTCGCCCGACTCCTGCCCGGCGCGGATACTGGCGATCTTCTCGTCGAGCATCTTGTCGAATTGGGCTGCTTCCTCCGTGTAGCCGCCTTCGTGGCTGGTTGACCGATCCTTTTTCCCAGCGGGGGGCCGGAGTGCGGTACGCAGCCAGCGCGCGGGCCCGGCCAGCGGCCCGCTTCCCGAGGGTTGCTCAGTCACAGATATGGGATGCTCGGTCACAGCTATCAGCCACCTGCCACTCGCCAGTTACTTGTGCGCCACCTCATAAGCATGCCGCTGGAGTCGGGAGAATGCGCGGCCACTGAGCAGACTGCCTGGGCCAGGTGAGCAACCCCGCATCGCACCCACGCAGCAAAACGCCCCCTGGCCGGATTCCCTGGCCAGGGGGCG
This sequence comes from Streptosporangiaceae bacterium, assembly GCA_030041275.1. Lineage (GTDB taxonomy): Bacteria > Actinomycetota > Actinomycetes > Streptosporangiales > Streptosporangiaceae > JAJYUU01. The sequence continues at coordinate 3,022 of JASHOE010000142.1, read as the reverse complement.
ACTACGTGCGGAGGTCAGGAAGAGGCGTCGCCGGGCTTCTCCAGCAGCCTGCCGGTCTCGTCCTGGATCTCAACGGCGATCTTCGCGAGCGCCTCGGCATGCTTGCGGTTGTGGTGGGCGCAGAACAGCAGCTCGCCTGAGCCGGGCAGCAGCACGCGTACGTATGCAGGAGCCCCGCAACGGTCACACAAGTCAAGGGCGCTCAGCGGCCTCGTAGGGGCTATCGCTCCGGTCATAGGGCGCCTCCTCGCCTCTCGGGACGGTGCCGGCCTATTCCGGGTGCCGGGAAGACCCGGCCCTGACGACTACGCCGACGTCAGTCCGTCCAGCTTGTGATCTCTACGCATCACAACACTCGGGCGGGCCGTTTGTCATCCCCCGCGGGGCGGGAGTATGCCGAAGGCGAACACCCGGTATGCCGGACCCTACGCTCGCCACGCTTTTCGCCCAAATATGAGTGATTCATTAATTACTGAGTTATATGTCGCTCGGCGTGGTGGCGCCAAGCTTGGCCGGATCACAGCTACCCTGCCTTCAGGCCCTTATCCGGAGGCCGCGCCCCGACCGCGGAAGGTTTGGCAGCCGGGCGCGCGGTACTTGGATGCCAGCGTGGCGGGCTTACAGACACGCCGCAGCGGCCTCCAGGCCGGAGCGGGCTGCCAGCAACATAGGTCCTGCCCAGGGAGCCGTTGTGACCGCCCTCAGCACAGAACCCGCCCGCCGGGTGCCAGCAAGCGGCGGGCAAGCCCGGCGGCCGCCTGCCGCCCGGCAGTCCGGCGCTGGGAGCGCATCGGGGTCGGCGCAGGGGCCAGGCGCCGACGGTTACACCGCGCGCCACCTCACGGTCCTGGAGGGCCTCGACGCCGTCCGCAAGCGTCCTGGCATGTACATCGGCTCAACGGACGGCCGCGGCCTTGCCCAGTGCCTTGGGGAGATCTTCGACAACGCCGTCGATGAAGCCCTCGCTGGCGCGTGCACCAGGATCGACGTCATCCTGCATGCCGACGGCTCCGCGGAGGTGCGCGACAACGGCCGGGGCATCCCCGTCGACAATGAGCCCAGGACCGGCCTGCCCGGTGTCGAGCTGATCATGACCAGGCTGCACGCGGGTGGCAAGTTCGGCGGTGGCTCGTACACCGCGTCGGGGGGCCTGCACGGGGTGGGCGCGTCGGTGGTGAACGCGCTCGCGGCACGGCTCGACGTCTGGGTCGAGAAGGCTGGCTACGAGTGGTCGATGAGCTTCCGGCGCGGCGTACCCGGCCACTTCAGCGAGGATGGCCCTAACGCCCGGTTCACGCCGGGATCGGGGCTGACCAGGGGTCGCAAGGTTGCCAAGACGGCGACCGGTACCGTGATCCGGTTCTGGCCAGACCGGCAGATCTTCATCGCAGGCGCGGACTGGCGCTTCTCCTGGCTGGGCCAGCTGGCTCGGCAGACGGCCTATCTGGTGCCGGGCCTCAGCATCAAGGTGACAGACGAGCGGCCGGCCCGCGCGGACGCGGACGAGGGGGTGAGCCAGGACGCGGTCGCCGTGGACGACGGCCCGGCGGGCCGCTCGGCCGAGTTCCGGTTCGCCGGCGGGATTAGCGAGTTCTGCGCGCACTTGTCGACGAGCGATCCGGTTACCGACGTGCTGCGCATCACCGGCAGCGGCCAGTTCACCGAGACCGTGCCGGTGCTCGACGACGCCGGTCATCTGACGCCCACGGATGTCGAGCGCCAGCTCGACGTGGACGTGGCGCTGCGCTGGGACACCGGCTACGACACGACGGTGCGGTCGTTCGTCAACGTCATCCCGACCGCGAAAGGCGGCACCCACGTCACCGGGTTCGAGCGCGCCATGGTCCGCACGCTGAACGACCAGCTGAAGGCGGCCAGGCTCCTGAAGGTCGGTGAGGACCCGGTCATCAAGGAGGACGTGCTCGAGGGGCTGACCGCGGTCATCTCGGTCCGACTGCCCGAGCCGCAGTTCGAGGGCCAGACCAAGGAAGTGCTCGGTACGCCGGCGGCCTCCAAGATCGTCAGTCAGATCCTGGCGGCTGAGCTCGGCTACTTCCTCGAGGGCAGGGTGCGGGGGAGCAAGGCGCAGGCCCGCGCGGTGCTGGAGAAGGTCATCTCCGCGGCGAAGACAAGAATCGCCGCGCGCGAGCACCGGGAGAACCAGCGGCGCAAGTCTGCGCTCGCGACGTCGGCGCTGCCGGCCAAGCTGGTCGATTGCAGGTCGGCGGATGACCGGAGCGAACTGTTCATCGTCGAGGGCGACTCGGCGCTCGGCACTGCGAAGAACGCCAGGGACTCGGAATTCCAGGCGCTGCTGCCGATCCGCGGCAAGATCCTCAACGTGCAGAAGGCATCGCTGTCCGACATGCTGAAGAACGCCGAGTGCGCCGCGATCATCCAGGTGATCGGCGCTGGCTCGGGGAGCGCGTTCGACCTGGACTCGGCCCGCTACCAGCGCGTGATCTTCATGGCGGACGCCGATGTGGACGGAGCGCACATCAGAACGCTTCTCCTCACGCTGTTCCACCGCTACATGCGGCCAATGGTGGAGGCGGGCCGGGTGTTCGCGGCCGTACCGCCGCTGCACCGGATCGAGCTGACAAACCCGCGCAAGGGCCAGGACAAGTACCTGTACACCTACAGCGATGCGGAGCTGAGCCGGACGCTGCTGGAGCTCGAGCGCAAGGGCCAGCGGTTCAAGGGTCCGCAGCGCTATAAGGGCCTTGGCGAGATGAACGCGAGCCAGCTCTCCGAGACCACGATGGACCCGCGGCACCGCGTCCTGCGGCGGATCAGAATCGAGGACGCGCAGGCGGCAGAGGACATGTTCGACCTGCTGATGGGCAGCGAGGTCGGACCACGGCGTGATTTCATCGCGGCCGGTGCGACCGAGCTCGATCCGTCTCGCATCGACGCCTGAGCTGCCGCCGGGCTTTCGTCCCCGCGCTTTCGTCGCCCCGCGGTCGGCGGCGCCGGGCTTTCGTCCCCGCGCTTTCGTCGCCCCGCGGTCGGCGGCGCCAGG
>JASHOE010000141.1 GCA_030041275.1 Streptosporangiaceae bacterium | reverse complement strand
CCGGCAGGCGCAGGCGGGGTAGCGTCGGGACCGCGGGTCCGGGAAGTGGCTTGTCCGAAGAGCCGATTTCCGGGGTGAGGTCGGCCGCGCTGGATTTTAGAGTCGCCCCCGAGTGCCCTCCCGGGCCCGCGTGTTGGGGTGCCTGGCGGGCGGCGTCGGCAGCGAGCTGGCGGTAGACCACGTCGGAGAGGCGGCGGCGCAGGCAGCGCATCGCTTCCATCGGGGTCTTGCCGTCGGCGAGGCGGCGCCGGTAGTAGCGGCGGCCCTTGGTGTCGTTGCGGAGCTGGACGATGCCGGCCATGTAAAGCACGTGGTTGATTCTGCGGTTCCCGGCCCGCGACAGCCGGTGGCGGATGTGCTGCGCGCTGGAGGCATCGATCGGGCTGTGCCGGTCCAGGACGCGAAGTGGTTGCGGGTAGGGAACCGGGCGACGTCTCCGACGTCGGCCAGGATCCGGGCGGCGCCGGCGGGCCCGATGCCGTGGACGTCCAGCAGCTGTGACCCGCTCGCCAGGACCGCGGCCTTGAGCTCGGCTTTCATGGCCTTGAGTTTGACGTCGAGGCGGTCGATGTCGGCGAGTTCCTCGGCGGCCATCTGGCGGCGAGTCTGGCCTGCCAGATCTCGTGGCCCGCACGCTGGCCAGCAGCGTCTTGTACTGACTGGCGGACTTCTTCACCGGCGCCTCCGCCCACGACACTTTCGACCGGGAGGCATCCTGACATGACCAGTGACCACACCCCCTACGAGGACCTCGCCGGCCCGCGCCGCGGCAGCGACGAGTACTGCCAGGGCCGGGTCGAAGCCGAGCGCGCCTACCTGCTCGGCCGCGCCGTCCGCGACCGGCGCCTCGCCCTGGGCTTGTCCCAGGTCGAGCTCGCCACCCGGGCCGGCATGACCCAGCCCGCGCTCTCCCGCCTCGAAGCCGGCGGCGTCATCCCCACCATCCCGCTCCTGGACCGGATCTCCGCAGCCCTGGACGCCGACCTCATCGTCGAGATCGCGCCGCACGCCGCATAGCACTAGCGGATCTGCCTCGAGCGGCCGTTGGGCTACCGGCCTGCCGAGACGTCCGCAGTAGTAGTCGGCGCGCTGACCTTGATGTAGGCATCGACGGACCCAGCGTCATATCCCGCCACCGAGGAGGACCGTTGCGCGCCCTCGCCATCACGCAGGACATCACCGTCGATGGACCGATCGAGATGCTCGGCGACTGGTTCGACCCGCAGAGTCAGGCTGACGCGGACAACTCAGATCTGCTTGAGGAGCTGCACCGCCATGACAGCTCCGCGGACGCGTTCCTTACTGGTCGGCAGACCCTTTGAAGACCTGCGAGGCTACTGGCCCACAACGTCACACGACGGTACGGGCATCACGGACTACCTCAACCAGGTGAGCAAGTACGTCGTCTCCTCCACGATGACCGACCCGCAATGGCAGAACTCGACCATCCTGTCCGGTGACCCTGTCGAGCAGGTCCGTGCGCTCAAAGAGCAGCCCGGTCAGGACATTACGGTGACCGGCAGCATCACGTTGTGCTACACGCTTGTCGCCGCGGGCTTGGTCGACGAGTACCGCCTCTTGGTCTGCCGATAGTGCAGCCCGGCGCTCAGGTTTGGCGCATGTATGCCAGGCGAACGGCTCGGCCGTTACCGGCTTGGCGACGACGTCGCGGTGCAGCCCGAGGACGGCGGCGCGCGCATCTGCCGCGCCTGGGACATTGTCCATATCCGCTGGCGCATCATCCGAACGGCTTAAACCCGGTGGTCCCGACCGCCGCGAAGATTGCCATCGCGCCAAGGGCAGCACCAAGCCCGTCGCTCAGCACCAGTAATCGCCCGGCGAACTCTTTCACCTGCCCGTCCGCGCGGAGTACAGGTATATCGGCAGCCAGATCCCTCACCTGAGGCGCCCGCATCGCCCGCTGGAAGCCAGCCCAGTGCCGCGCTCGGAGTGCTTCGGGCACGATGAGGTCCAGGCTCTGGCCGATCGCGGCCGCTGCGCTGTGCCCGAACAGCACCTCGGCACCCGGGCTCCACCACGTAATGGTCCCGTTCGCGTCAGCGACGACGATGGCGTGCTCCCTCACGCCACCCATACTGCGCGTTCGTCGGGGTGTTCCTGTTCCCGGTTCTGCAGTCCTCGCTCGGGCTGCGCCGCACTCTTGGCCTTACGGCCGGGATCTCAGTGCTCGAGCTGGCGCTCACATTCGTGCTCCCCGAGCCAGCCGGGCGGAGTCTGGACGCGATCACGACGGGCCTCGGCGAGGATGCCGGCTTGCCTCGCGAGCCTGCAGCTCAGGTCCTGGCCAGTTAGCTGCCCAGGCTGGAATTCTCCCGCTGGCCGAGACAGCGGGGCTAGCAGTCCGCCGACAACCCGGCCCGCTACCGACTAGCCTTGCGCGGTGGCATTGGTCAGCGCGAGCGCCCAGGCGGCTGCGCTCAACGGCGAAGGCTGGCGCCAGGTTGCCGAGCTTGCCCTTGCGCTCGTCCTGTCGGCCGCGATCGGCATGGAACGTGAGATCCGCCAGAAGAACGCCGGGCTGCGCACCCATACCCTGGTCGGCGTCGGCGCCGCGCTGTTCATGCTCATCAGCAAGTACGGTTTCACCGATGTCCTGGAGCCGCGGCTCATTGTCTTGGACCCGTCACGGGTCGCGGCGCAGATCGTCACCGGCGTCGGGTTCCTCGGGGCCGGCATCATATTCGTCCGCCGCGACGCGGTCCGCGGTCTGACCACAGCTGCCTCGATCTGGGTCACTGCCGCCATCGGCTCCGCCTCCGGCGCTGGCCTGCCGGTGCTGGCCGCCCTGGCAACGGGCATCTATTTCATCGTCGCGCTGGCATTTCCCGTCCTTACCCGCCGGCTGCCCAGGTCAGCGACAGCGATATCCGCGCTGCGGGTTACCTATCCCGACGGCCGCGGCATCTTGCGCGCCGTCATCGCCGAGACGACCAGCCGGGGTTTCGCGATCGATGACATGGCCACCGAGCCGATCAGCCAGCTGCCCGGCTCACCCGGCGCTGACACCCGCCGGGTCCAGGTCACCTTGCACGTTCACGGCAGGCACCCAGTCACCGAGCTAGCCGCCGCATTGTCCGAGTTGCCGGAGGTGCACGCCGTCCTCGCAACCGATGCCAACGCGATAGACGAGTAATACCCGGCCGCGGCCGAAGGGCTGCGGTCACCACGCTGGTACGTCGACGCTCCTGGGCGAGCACGCAGTCCTCTGAAGCCCGGTCACAAGGTGGCCGCGACGCCATGGTCGGCTAGGAGGCCGAGCAAGGTGGCGTGGCCGTCGGCGAAGGTCCACTGCTCGGCCGCAAGGCCGGCATCTCGTGCAGCGGCAACGTTGCGAGCGCTGTCGTCGATGAACAAGATGGCCTCCGGGTCCGCGCCAATCCGCCGCGCAGCCTTGGCGAAGAAGGCCAGGTCGGGCTTGCGCGCGCCGAGCTCCCAGGAGTAGCAGCTGACATCGAAGACCGCGTCGTAGCCGAGGGCCTCGCGCATGTGCGCAGCGCGGTTCCGGTCCTGGTTGGTGCCGAGGTGGACCCCGTAGCCATTCCGGCGCAGGGAGCGCACTAGGGCAAGAGACTCCTCGTCCGGCTCGATCCGCAGCCAGATCGCCCGGAAGACTTCCTCAAGCGGTGCGATGACACCAAAGTCGGCCAGGGCTACTTCGACCAGCGGTAGCAGCTCGGCCTGCCCGGCTAGCGCCGGAAGCTCGTCGTCCCAGACTCGGCGCAGAAACTCCATGGCCCGCTCGCCCAGGTAGGGCTCGGCTGCGGCTTCGTAGCCGCCGGGCACGTCCTGCAACACCCCGTCGGCGTCGAACAGCAGGTGCCGGATGGGCGAAGCCGCCACGCCTCGCTTGGGCCTGGCGCCCCTGCGCCCTGCCGGAACCGGTACAGCAAGCCGCTCCTCGCTCATGCGGCCATGATCACCGGCCGCCGCTGGAAACGTCCACCACATTCCGGGGACGAGGCCCATTCGCTGGCATGCCGAAAATAGTGCGTCTGCCTTGCAGACCTTTCAGTAGCCCGTGGCAAGCACTCAGAAGGCGGCTACTGGGCCGAATGGGGCCGGAGCTTGAAGATCAGGATGCCGAGGTACTTGTTCATCCACGCCTGCTTATGCGGGTAACGGCGCCGGGCGTCCTCGGATAGCTGCGGCTCGATCGCGGTCTCGATCCACAGCCCGGCAGCACCGAACACGTTGATCAGGTCAGAGATGGTGTAGGGACGTTTGCGGAGTGTGATCTGGTCGTTCCAGCTGCTGAGGTAGGAGAACCGGGCGGTGGAGAAATACTCCTCGCCCAAGGAGGTCTTATTCTGCTCAGCCCGCTCCACGGCGTACCGGATCGGCTGCGTCTTGCTCAGCAGGATGAATCCATTGTCAGCCAGCATCGCGCGCGCTGTCTGCAGGGTGCGAACTGGATCCTTCGCGTAGCCGAAAGACTGCAGGAACAAGATCCGGTCGAACGTGCGACCGGCAAGCCCTGACATCGAATCCAGCTCATTGAGATCGCCTCGGATGAACTCCAGGCCAGCCGGCGGCGCGCTGAGGAAGTTGCCACTGACATCGACGCCTACGCAGGCGGTCGCGCCGTCTCCAACCAGCTCAGCAAGCTTGCCGCCGTTGCCACAACCGACATCGAGCACCGACCGCTCGGTGACATCGCCAAGAATGTCTCGCTGCGCCGGCCACTCGACAAGCCGATCCAGCGAGTCCTCCTTGCTTCTGGCCTGCTCATAGTCTGGAGCGAGCTCTGGCCACGCGTCGCTCGGATCCACAGGACTCTCCATGTGACATCTCGTCGCCTTCTGGGAGTCGTCTGACACCGCCACGAGACAGAACATAGCCGTCCTCTTGAGCTTCCGCCTGTCCTCGCTCGGCGCGCATTTAGGGCGAGTTGGCCACACGAGCGTGGCCGGTGTCGCTCGCGCCCCCTGCACGGCCCCGAGACCTTTCCTAGGACGGTTACCAGCGACTAGCAGCCGGATTGCACATGCCGCGCTCGGTGACCTCAGCCCCGCACCCGGATGCCACGGCGGCCCGTCAGAGTTTGTCCCCTGTGAACGAGGTGGATGCCAACTGCTCTCTCGCGCACCAGCGGGAGATCCCGGCGGATCAGGTACACGCGCTCCGAGGCCGCTCGCGCGGACGGCAATGCCTGCGGACGCGCCCGGAACGCCGATACAAGTGACCATGACGGGTTTGCGGCCCGGCCGCTGGTGCCCTGATCATCTGCATATGAACCAGACGCCAGCCACGGCGAGGCTCAGACGTGCCGTCCGGGCGGTCATCCTGGCCGATGATGACCGTGTCCTGCTGTGCCGCTTCAGCTTCCCGCATCCAGCTGTACCGGTGGGCGCCGCGGTCGTATGGGCGGCCCCCGGCGGCGGCATTGAGCCCGGTGAACTGCCGCTGGCGGCACTGCGCCGGGAGCTGCACGAGGAGACCGGGCTTGTCATTGACGCCGACCCGCCGCACGTCTGGCACCAGGAAATCGCCGGACTTGGCCATGCGGACGGCTACGACGGGGTGGTCAACGACTACTTCCTCGTCCGCACCACGCGCTTTGATCCCCGCGGCGCGCTGTCGGATGACGAACTCGCCGCCGAGCACATCAGCGGCATGCGATGGTGGCGGCACGCAGACATCGCCGCATACCGGGGCACCGACCTGTTCTCACCCCGTGACATCGCCACACCGCTCGCGGTGCTGATTGCCGGAGACATCCCGGCCGCCCCAGTGATGCTCGGCCTGTGACCTCCCTGGGGCACATACAGGTCCGCTGTACCTGCCAGATGCACCAAAGACACGAGGCTGCCGGACAGTGAGGTGAATCTCCGCGCACGGCGTGCTGGTCCGACGGCTATCCGGAGGCAGGCAGGACGGCTGGCGCCACCCGATTCGCTCAGGCTTCTGGCTGACCACGCTCGGCGAAGCGAGATTTGATCAACGCAGACGCCGCTTCTGCGGCAATGAGGCACTGCGTATCCGAAGCGCGGACCAGAACTGGTCGCCATGCGCGGCTGATACCGCGACTGCCGACACGGATCAGTAGGAATTCGTACTCGGCGTTCAGTGGGGGCGATAAGCACGCACGCGCTCCGCGTCAGGATCCAGCGCCGAAGTCGGCCCGGTGCCAGTCGTGTTGCTGCTTATGGTGTGGGCATGCCAGTCGAAGTCTGGGCCACGGTAGCGGCCGATCTGGTGGCCGAACTCGATGCTCTGCTCGGCGTTGTGCCGGACAGTGAGTGGGACTCAGGTGCCGCCAGCGTGGGCTGGACTTGCTGGCGGACGGCGGAGCACATCGCCGGTGACTTTGCGCACTACGCCGCCCAGATCATCGGCCAGCCTCGAGATCACTACGTGAAATTCAGGTTCGACACGAGCCGTGCCAGCTCGCCGACCGAACTGCGGGAGGTCGTTCGCGTGGCGGGCGGCATACGTGCCGCAGCAATGCGGACCGCCGGCTCAGACTGCCTCGGCTACCATCCGCACGGCTACTTCAGCCCGGCGGGTTTCGCCGCCATCGGCGCGGCCGAAGGCATCGTCCATGGCCGCGACATCGCCGCCGGTCTGAACACGGCATGGTCGCCGAGCCCGCAGCTGTGCGAGAAGGTGCTCGGCACGGTGATCCCCCACGCACAGCGCGGGCCTGGGGCCACAGCATTCAGAACTCTGCTCATCGAGACTGGCCGCGGTGAACGACTAGCGGGCGACCGGGCACACCCATGGAATTACTCCGCTGCCGCGGCCCGTCCCCTCACTCCCGGCACGTAAGAACGTCGTGCGCTCATCGGCTATGTGCCCCGCGGCGATCCGGCCAGGTTCCCCTTGAAGCCGCAGAACCCCGCCCGCGACCCGTGAGCGCGCCTCCGGCAGTCAAACCGTCCTGGTCTGGACGAACGAGGGATGCGGGTGGACGGGGTCGCTGATTACGGGGTCGCGGTGCAGATCCACGCGGAAGACTTCGCCGGTCACCTCGCTGGGTGCTCTCGTCGGTTCCGGGCGAGCCCGACGATTCCCCACAGCTACCGGCAGGATTCCGGTCTCATGAACCCCCCGCGGTGAACTTGTCGTGTGGACTGGTCGGCGGGAACGAGACACCGAACCGCCGCGCCTCAGCGCGGTGCCGCCCAGCCGTCACAGCTCTGCTCTGCTTGATCGGCGCTGCGGCACTTGACCGGCTGTCAAGAAGCGCCAGAGAAAGGTATTCGGGGACCTTGGTCCCCAGATCTAACCAGACGAGTATTCGAAAAAAGCTGTATACCTGTCGGGACGGCGGGATTTGAACCCGCGACCCCTTGACCCCCAGAAAGGTGCGTTAGGCGTTTTGCCTGGTCAGAAGCGTTCAGCTTGGCGGACCCAACGTGGCGCTACCTGCAGGTCGTTTACCTGCAGGCATAGCGTGTGGTCCCCACGTGGTCCCCAGGGAGTGCGGCTAACCAGAGTGGGGGATCTTGCCGCCGAGCAAGAAGGAAGGCCCGCCGCGAGCAGATTCCCATGCGGCGTGAGGCGTCGTGGCAGGGTGACGGTCTCGCGATGGAAGGGCAGCGGGTTACAGCGCAACTCCCCGCCAGCTCTTCGTTCTTGGGCGGGGCCAGCGATCCAACGAGTCCGACGGTGGGGTGGTGCAGCGAGGTGGTCACCTGGGTAGCGCAAGCCCGGTCGCCGTTCTCCAGTTACGAACCCTGCCACGCGTGTGGCTCGGCGACGTCGACGGCGAGGTACTCCGCGAGTACGAGATCGATAAGCGGGTGCGCGCGTCGATCCCTGCGCGACTAGCACCAAGGACTCCTGGCGGATCGGCTATACGAACGCATGCGGTGCCTGGTTCAGGTGGTCCGTGGCGGACTGCCAAAACGGCACGCCGTATCCAGGTGGGCCGGCCGGTTAGAACGGCTTATCGGCGGGCGCAACGGTGCGCCTGGCGATGCGCCAGGTGCCACTTGCGCGGCGGACCGTTTGGGTGATCGCTGCGGTGGTGCGGATGGCAGCAGGTGCCGCCGGGTCGACGATCAGCAGGATGGAGCTCACGATGGCGTCGTCAGCGGTGCTGCCTGGCGCGATGATGGGGTTCAAGGTCAGGTGCAGTGTCGCTGGCCCCTCGGCGGCCCAGATAGGGCCGACCGCGTCGTGCAGGTTAACCGCAGCATGAGTTCCCTGAGTGCCGTCGAGTACAGCGTCAGAGGTGAACAGGGCAGCGTAGGCTTCAGCGTCGCGCCGGGTGGCGGCGTCGTCCGCGCGGGTGATGAGGTCGAGGATGTCGAGCCGGTCAGCGGCAGACAGGATCATGCAGTACCTACCGGAGGACGCAGCCAGGAGCCAATGCGGTCATGTAGTTCTGGCGGGAAGACGGCCCTGGGGATGACCGCGTGGACGGCCTTGGGTGGCACCGAGGTGTATGCCGATCCGGTCTGGTTTGCATACTGGGTGACGCGGAAGCTGACCGCCATGCTGGCCAGCGCGTAGGCCTCGGATTCGGCGATCTGCGCAGCATCGGCCAGCCAGTGGATAGTCTCGCGCAGGCAGCCGACGAGAGCGTCATCCAGGCTGGCTGCGAAGCCTATGACGATCCAGGAGGCATCGGTCTCGCCGACCGGGCCGCGTAGCGCCACGTCCTTGTGCAGGCCGTACCGGATCTCCAGGTCCTCTGCGGCGGTCTCAATGGCTGTCTGGTCGACGACGCCGTCGCCTTGCAGTGCGTGCACGTCGCCTATCCAGATCCGGCCGCCGGCTTTCTGCACGGGCAGGAAGAGATGGCTGCCGATGCCGAGATCGCGCAGCACCAGGTTGCCGCCATGAGGTCCGGAGACGATGGCGCTTACCTGCTCGCCACCGGTTGGCTCGGTCGCGACCACGCCCAGGAACGGCGCCATCGGCAGGGTTATGCCATGGACGTACTCGGCAGTTGTCCGGGCATCGTCGAAGCTGAAGTAGTGCACATACGGCTCCGCGAAGTCATGTGGCAGAGCACCGACGCCCAGCGGGAAGGAGTTCCAGCCCCAGCCGATCGTGCGCAGCTTGGTGATGCTGACCTCGATCACATCGCCGGGCTCGGCACCGGTCACCTCGACCGGTCCGAGCATCGAGTACGGGCCATGCGGGTAACGGTGCCGCAGCGGCTCCCGCTCGGCAAAACTCATCCCGAATTTCGCCTCGTTGCCCCAGTGCGTCCACGTCTCCGGGTACCGGACCGTGTCGCCAGGCGCGATCACGGCAACTGGCCCGGCGGTCGGGTCAAGGAAGCCCGATCGCACTGTGTCGGTCGTCGACACAACAGTGTGAGTCGTCGGCACCCCTCATTACCTCCCGTGCTGCTGAGGCGAAGCGCCTGATGCACTCCAGCCCTCTAGTCACTATCCGCCAGCCGTCGTCAAACTGTAGCGAGTGATCTCGGCCGGGGACTCGGCGAACTCGGTCGCGCCGGGGATATGCTGTCGCGTCCGCCGCGCGGCCTTGGATCGCACAGCTCGGAGTCGTGCGACCGGCTCGGCGACCGCGCCATCGGAGCGTGGCTGATCAGTGAAGCGGTGGATCGGATGCGAGCTGCTGGCGAGCACGGCATCAGCCGCAACGTCAACAACCGCGCGGCTGGGTCTCTGTACCGCAAGCTCGGGTGCACTCCGATCGGCGGCCGCGCCCGGTATCGGGCAAGCCAGTCGTCGACCACGGCCGGTCCGGCTCGCTGCGCACGCTGCTGTCGTCGTCACCCAGGCCTGGCCAGTCGCGCTCGCTTACGATTATAGTGAACGGACATCCGCTTTTTTAGGAGGAGCTATGCGCGCTGGGCAGGCCAGCCGGACGGCAGACCAGAACGCGCTGTTCCGCGCCCTGGAGGCGCGACGGTCGGCCGCGGTCAGGATCGCTGACGACCAGCTGTCGGTCCGCTTGCTCAGCCCGGAGTTCCGGCTGCTCGCCGAGGCAGCGAGATTGTCGCCTGTGCGACGCTTGCTGGAGGCGTTTATCGATCATCGGTGGCCCTGCGCCCGGCCGGGTGGGTTGCCCGCACCCGGCTAATCGATCAGCTAGTGCTCCGGGAACTCGACACCGCCCGGCAGGTCGTGATCCTGGGCGCAGGGTTCGACACTCGCGCTTGGCGCCTGGACGGCATGGACCGGATACGCGTGTTCGAGCTGGATCACCCGACGACGCAGGCGGCCAAGCGGCGCGCACTGCGGCATAGCGCGGACTCCGCCGCTCGGGTGAGCTTCGTCCCGGTGGTGTTCGGCGCGGACGATCCGGGCCGGGCGCTGGCCGCGTCGGGATTCACAGCCGGAGCGCGCACACTCGTGCTCTGGGAAGGTGTCACGAACTACCTGGACAGCGCCGCGGTAGACACGACCTTCATGCTGCTGGCCGAGGTTCTCGGCTCCGGCTCGCTGGTGCTGTTCACCTACGTCGACGCTGGCATGCTGGACGGATCGGCGGCCTTCGCTGGCGCAGAAACTACGATGCGGGCTGTGCGACGGGCCGGGGAGCCGTTCACGTTCGGCTTCGACCCGGCCCTGCTGCCTGCCTACCTTGCGGCGCGAGGGTTCGAGCTCCAGTCGGATGAGCGGGTGTCGGATGTGGCTATGCGCTTGTATCCGGCTGGGCGTTGCCCGGCCGCCCCGGCCTACTATCACGTGGCCGAGTCGAGGAAGAGCTGACATGCCCAGGGTGAGTGTCGACTATCTGGAGGCTCGCCGCCGGGAGATCATGGATGCAGCCCTGGCGTGTTTCGGCCGGGAAGGCTTTCACCGCACAACGATGCAGGACATCGTCGCCGAGACGGGCATGAGCGCGGGTGCGATCTACCGGTACTTCCCGGCGAAGGAGGATATCGTGGCCGCGATTGCCGACGAGCACCATGTCAGGGAGGCGGGAGTTCTGGCCGGCGCGAATGAGCGCACCGCCGCCGGGGACCTGCTTCGAGACCTGGCCCGTGTCTCGCTCGGGAGGCTCGCGGATCCGCACGAGCAGCGGTGGCGCCGGGTGACCGTACAGCTATGGGCCGAGGCGCTGCGTGACGAGCGCATCATGCAGGTCGTGCGCAGCGGCCTCGACGAGCCGATAGCGATAATCGCGGCACTGCTGCGCCGCGGCCAGCGCGACGGCAGCGTGCCGCCCGGGATCGACCCGGTGGCCGCCGCCCGGGTCTGCGCCGCTATCTTCCAGGGCCTGGTCCTCCAGCAGGCATGGGATGCAGGGCTCGATATAGACGGCTACATCGGCGCGGTCATCGCCCTGATCGACAAGTTCACCAGGACGACAGGCACGAAAGGTGGCGAGCAATCCGGCGAGGTACTGGCTAATGCCTGACCCATCTTGCCCGCTGCCACCTTCCGCGCTGTTGGTGGCGGGGTCGGCGGGCAGTCACAGTCGCTGCAGCACCAGTACTCGCGGCTTAGGCGTGCCGACACGGGAGCGGCGACCGGCACCTGGACGAGCCCGCTGAGCCCGGCAGGTTCCGGCAGGCAAGCTGCGTGCGTGCGGTTATCGCAGCAGCGCTGATCGAGCCCGGCGCCTCGGAAGTCCGTGCGGCATATGAGGCACGTATGACGGTTGTGATCGCCCCTTGGGGCGCTGAACGCTGACGCACAGGTTCCGAGGACGACAGGTGTCGAGGAGTTGCGCAAGCGGTTCGTAGCCGCAGCCGACAGCGCAAACGACCCTGGAGGCGACAGTCTTGCGTCAGGTGAGAGCGCTTAGGGGAACCACTCTGATCGGACCGGCTTGTGGTACTGGTCCCGCATTTCGATGTCGCGCGGCGGCTATTTCGAGGGCAGTCGGGGGTTCAGCGCATGCTCGGAGGCAGGGCCGTTACCGGGCTGGACGTGCACGGATAACCGCTGGCCGCGGCCATAGAGGCGGGGGCCCGGAGGGGGTCAGTGGCGATATCCGGAACGTCCGGCGTTGTCCATGCGGGCCGCGTGTCTCAGCTGGCGGGGGGCGCCGGCGGCAGGCCGGCGGGGCCCATGAAGGCGAAGACGTGGCTGGTGCCCGGAAGCAGCAGCAGGCCGTCGGCGGCCGCCGGCGTCGGAAAGTGATTCGCCGACGCGGAGAACGGAATCGAGACGACCTGCTTGCCGTTGGCCGGGTTGAGGCCGTGGACCGCATGGTCGGCTCCGATCGACCAGATCAGCCCGTCGGCGATGATCGGTGAG
>JASHOE010000140.1 GCA_030041275.1 Streptosporangiaceae bacterium | reverse complement strand
CCTGGCGCCGCGCCGGCCGCCTTGACCACGGCGATGTACGCCGGGTCGTGCACCAGCTCGAGCTCGGCGTCGGTCGCAGCGGGTGCCGCGTCGACGGTGACATCCGGCCGTGCCAGCACGCCGAGCGCCTGCGCGAGCTCGATCGTAAGCTTGACCCTGATCGGGGCCAGCGGATGCTGGGGGCCGAAGTCATAGCTGGTGAGCCGCTCATCCCAGGACACATGCAAGGTGCAGGTCACCGGCGAGCTCCTTCCGACGCCATGCCGCAAGCCTGCCATGACCCCCGAGTAGGCTGGCGAGTGGCGGTGACGCTATGACAGATCGCGCTACTGAGAGTCGGTTTGCCCTGCTGGCAGACGGCAGCACCGTCGAGATCAGGCAGGCTGCGCCGGACGATGCAGGGGACGTGCGGCAGATGCACGAACAGCTGTCGCCCGCTAACTCCTACTTCCGGTTCTTCAGCTTCAGCCCGCAGGCGCCGAAGCGCGAGGCGGAGCGACTGTGCCGGCCGCTAGGGGCTGACCACGGCGCGCTGCTGGCTCGGCTCGACGGGCAGCTGATCGGCGTGGCGAGCTACGAGCCGACCGACCGGCCGGGCGTGGCAGAGGTCGCGTTCGCGGTTGCCGACGAGATGCACGGGCGCGGCGTGGCGACCTTGCTGCTCGAGCACCTGGTGTCGCTGGCGAGGCAGCGGCACCTGATCGCCTTCGCAGCTGAGACGCTGCCGGAGAACATGGCGATGCTGCGCGTGTTCGCCGACGCCGGCCTGCAAGTGAAGCGGAAGTTCGCCGATGGCGTCATCGAGCTCACCATGCCATTGCCTGGCCACGACGTCCACCAGCTCGACAACTACCTGGATGCGGTAGCAGGCCGGGCGAGCCGGGCCGACATCGCGAGCCTGCGAGCGCTGCTGCGGCCGTCGTCGATCGCCGTCGTCGGGGCTGGCCGCCAGCGCGGCTCGGTTGGGCGTGAGATCTTGCACAACATCGTGGCCGGCGGATACGCCGGGACGATCTTCCCCGTCAACCCTCGCGGCGGCTTCGTCGAGGGCCTGACGTGCCTCACCTCGCCAGATGAGCTGCCGGAAGGACTGGATGTCGCGATCATCGCCGTGCCCGCGGAAGACGTGGCTACCGTCGCCGAGCAGTGCGGGAACCGTGGCGTGCACGCCCTCGCCGTCATCTCCGCCGGGCTCGGCGACTCGGGAGCGGACCTGCTCTCGATATGCCGGCGGTACGGGATGCGGCTCGTGGGTCCTAACTGCTATGGCATCGCGGTGCCGGCGCTTGCACTGAATGCCAGCTTCGCGGCGAGCACGCCGCTGGCCGGCGACGCCGGGCTGGTCGTGCAGTCCGGGGGCATCGGCCTGGCGCTGCTCGAGCACCTATCCAGGCTTGGCATCGGCATCTCCTCGTTCGTCTCGGTCGGCGACAAGTACGACGTGTCCAGCAATGACCTGCTGACGTGGTGGGAGCAGGACGAGCAGACCAGCCTCGCCATCCTTTATCTGGAGTCGTTCGGCAACCCGCGCGGGTTCGCCCGGACTGCCCGCCGGGTTGGCCGCAAGCTGCCGGTGCTGACCGTCATCGGCGGACGATCTGCGGCCGGTCAGCGAGCGGCCGAGTCGCACACTGCGGCCGGGACGCCGCTGGCGACGCAGGAAGCCTTGTTCGGCCAGGCGGGCATCGTGGCCACGCATAGTCTTGGCGAGCTGGTGGAGGCGGCCGCGTTCCTGGCGAGTCAGCCGCTACCAGCCGGGCGTCGCATCGCCATCGTGTCCAACGCGGGCGGCGCGGGCGCCCTGGCCGCTGACGCCTGCGTCGAGAGCGGCCTCACCGTCGTGACGCTTCGCGACGGCACCAGGGAGCTCCTCAGCCGGCTGCTGCCTTCGAGATCGGCGGTGTCCGGTCCGGTGGACACCACCGGCGCCGTTCAGCCGGACGCCTTCCGCGCATGCCTGGAGCACGTCGCGGCGGACGACGGCGTGGACGCGGTGCTGGCCATCGGTGTTCGGACCGCGGTCGCTGACCTCACCGAGGCGATCCGCACCGCGGCGGTGGTCAAGCCGATGGCTGCCGCGCTGCTTGACCGGTCGGCGGCGGTCGGCATGCTGAGCGCGGCGGTCCGCGACGGCGCGCCGCGTGCTGCCGAATGGCCGCGCCGAGTGCCCGTGTACGGCTACCCGGAGAGCGCCGCGCGAGCGCTGGCACACGCCGTCAGCTACCGCGAGTTCCGCGACGCTCCGCCCGGCGAGGTGCCCGAGCTGGCCGACGTGGACAGCGTTGCAGCCAGGGACCTGGTGTCTCGATTCCTTGCTCGTCAGCCTGGCGGCGGCTGGCTGCCCGCTGGTCAGGCGGCGGACATGCTGGCGGGCTATCAGATCACGGTGCGCGCGGACCGCCAGGCGAGCGCGGAGGACGGCGACGTCGAACTCCTCGTGGAATTGGTCCAGGAGCCGGTGTTCGGCCCGCTGGTGGTCTTCGGCATCCGCGGGCTGGCTGACGTGCCGGGAGATCGGTCGGCCCGGCTCGCGCCGCTGACTGACGCGGACGCCGACGCCATGATTGCCGACGTGCCGGCCGCGCCCGGGCTGCTTGGCGAGTCCAGATCGGTGGCGGCAGCCAGGCTGTTGATGCGCGTATCGCGACTCGCCGATGATCTGCCCGAGGTGGCAGAGCTGGACCTCAACCCGGTGATCGCGCGCGCCGACGGGGTGTACCCCAGCGCCGTGCGGGTCCGGCTCGCGCCGACCGTGCCGCGTGACCCGTTCCTCCGCCAGCTGCGGTGACCGCGGCTGGGCCGGATTTATCGGGCGCCGACGGGCCGGATGCCGGGACTTGAGACCCTAAAGCTGGCCGTAGATATGCACAAACCTGAAGGGAGGACTAACGCTTGGTGACGTGCGACCCTTACCCTGCCGGTAGAGGCTTCTAGCAGCCAGGCAGACCGGGGGCAGCCGGGATCGGAGGTGCCGCTGGTGTCACTGCGACATCCACTGCCAAACCGGACTCGGGGCTGCGCACGCAATCCACTTCGCCGGCGGATCGATGACGTCGAGGCCGCGGTGACCACCGCGATCGTCGTGCTGTTCTTGCTCGCGGCGCCGTTGGTGAGCCTCCTGACCGGCCGCATAGCGGACGCGGCGGGGGTACGTGAGCAGCACGCCGAGCAGGCCTGGCACCCGGTCCAGGCGATCCTGGAACAGAGCGCTTCCGCGGGTCTGACCAGCGAGAACGGAGCGTGGGGCGCGGCCTGGGTCGACGCCCGCTGGGACGCGCCTGGCCACACGCCGCATACCGGCATCATTGCTGTCAGTCTGAACGCCAAGGCCGGGCAGCGGGTAAGTATCTGGGTCACCGGATCGGGGCAGATCACCCATCCGCCGCTGAGCCACGCGGACGTGCTGGACGGCATCGCCAACGCAGTGCTCGCCACCGTGGCGGGTCTGGCTGTGTTGCTGGGGATCACCGTGGCCTTCGTGCGGGCTGGCGCGACTCGGCGCCGGATGGCGGCGTGGGAGCGGGACTGGGAGGTCATCGGGCCGCGCTGGACCTCGCGGCGCTGACCACCCGGTGCATCTTGTCGAGTGACGGGGGAGGGGACGTGCGCGCCTGGGTGGTGGATCACGTGGCGCCGGTTGACGAGCGGCCGCTGCGCCGGACTGAGCGCGCGATGCCGGAGCCAGGACCCGGCCAGGTACGGATCAGGGTGAGCTGCTGCGGCGTCTGCCGCACGGACTTGCACCTCGCCGAAGGTGACCTGCCGCCGAAGCAGCCGGGGATCACGCCAGGACACGAGGTCGTCGGTCGGGTCGACGGGCTGGGCGACGGCGCTAGCCGCTTTGCAGTCGGCGCGCGGGTCGGCGTGCCGTGGCTGGGCGGCACTGACGGCACCTGCCCGTTCTGCCGTCGCGGCGCCGAGAACCTGTGCCTTGCGCCGACGTTCACCGGCTGGGACGTGCACGGCGGCTATGCAGACGCGTGTGTCGCCGACGAGGCGTACGTGTACGAGCTGCCCGAGGCGCTCAACGACGAGCAGGCCTCGCCGCTGCTGTGCGCCGGAATCATCGGCTACCGCGCGCTGCAGCGCGCGGAAGTTCCCGTCGGCGGTCGGCTCGGTATCTACGGCTTCGGCGGCAGCGCGCACATCATCGCGCAAGTAGCCCTGCATCAGGGGCTGCGTGTGCACGTGCTGACTCGTGGTGAGGGTAACCGCAAGCTGGCCGCGGAGCTCGGCGCGGACTCGGTGGGCGACGCAGCGGACTCCCCGCCAGAGCCGCTCGACGGCGCAATCCTGTTCGCCCCGGCCGGCGATCTCGTGCCGGTAGCGCTGCGCGCGCTTGACCGCGGCGGCACGCTGGCGATCGCGGGAATCTGGCTCTCCGACATTCCCGCGATCCACTACGCCGAGGAGCTGTTCTCAGAGCGTCAGGTACGCAGCGTGACAGCGAATACGCGGCAGGACGGAGAGGAATTCCTCGCCCTCGCGGCGCGGTTTGGTATCCGGCCGACGACGGTGCCGTACCCGATGGAGCGCGCGGACGAGGCGCTCGCCGACCTGGCGCACGGCCGGTTTAGCGGCGCCGCGGTCCTGCACAACTAGCCCGGCGCGGCACAAGTCCCCTAGACCCTCCGGCTACGGGGCAATGACACCGTTGATGCGGGCTAGCAAAGGACGCGGCAGCCTCCCATTCTGCGCTCGGTGACCACAATATCTGGAATCGAACTTGGCCGTCCTGTCGGTATGTTGTGGCGCGGTCGCATTCATCGGCGATTTTGGCACCGTCGGCAAGCGGCGCGCGTTGCACGGTCATTTGCTGGTTACCCCTTGTGGTTTGGCGTCCCGCAGCGGGCCAGGCACGGTCCCCGCCAATAGCCGTCGGGCGGCTGGGATTGCAGAAGACGCCATATCGGGTGACCATAGACAGTCATGACGACAGAACAGCAGCCTCCCGAGTCTCCGGAGCCTCCCGAGCATCGCGGATCTTGGCTATTCGACGGCTTTTCCAGCCGTCCGCGGCGCGGACGATTCTGGCAGTTCTGGCGATTCTGGCGAGCGCAGCCATTCGAGTCGGCCGAGCTTGAGGGTGGCGTGCCCGCCGAGGCGACGGGACCGACTGAAGTTTCCGAGCCACCGGAAAATGAACCCGTTATCGACGGCGAGGTCGTGAGCGAAGACGAACGCGCCGCTCGCGAACTCGCGCAGCAGAAGGAGCGGACCGCTGCCGAGCACTTGCCGCTTTCTCCGTACTACCAGGAGCAGCTGCGCTTGCAGCTCGCGGATCATGCCGAGCGTGAGCACCAGATGCGGCTCGTCCGCAACGGGGACGATGAAAAGGTTCCGGAGCCGCTGGGCCCAGGCGGAGGCATCACGGCGGAAGTTGTGCAGGCGATGGCCAAGGCGATTGCGGAAAAACAGCTGCCGGGTCCCGACGGTAGCCCGGAACACCGGGAGCTGCTGCTGTTCGGAGCTCTAGCGGCGGCCGGTCTGAATCGGGCGGAAGCCCGGGTCTCGTTTGTCACCTCACGCGGTCGGCTCATGCTCGACGTGTCGACCGCCGACCAGGATGAAAGCGAGCCCAGCCTGCGCCTCGTTCGGCTGTCCCGGCGGCCCCAGGGGGCCGACGAGGACATGGCCGATCCGGCTGATCAGGACGCGGCGGAGCCTGCCGAGGGCAGGGCGGAGCCTGCCGCCCGGGACGCGGCCGAGACTGCAGACCAGGGCGCGGCCGAGCCTGCCGCCCGGGACGCGGCCGAGCCTGCCGACCAGTGCAAGGCCGACCAGGACACCGCCGACCAGGACACGGCCGACCAGGGCACAGCCGACCAGTGCAGGGCCGACCAGGACACGGCCGACCAGGACACAGCCGACCAGGGCACAGCCGCCCAGGACACCGCCGAACCACCCGACGGGAACGACGCGGCGGCGAGCGACGAGGACGGAGAGCCCGGACGGTACGCGGCAGTACTCTGCGGGTCGGCCGCGAAGATCGCCGGCGGGCGTGCATTCCTCGGCATGGACGCCCTCACGGAATATGCGCGCGGCAAGGCATTCCGGGTCGGCAACCTAGCTGACCCGGAGGCCGCGAGCCGCAGGATGCTCGCGGCGCACCGAATCGAGATCGTCGTGCTGCTTGATGTCTCGCTCGGCGGCGGAGTGTGGGTGGACGTCAATCCGAAGACCGGCCGTCCCGCTGCCACGCTGCGGATCGACCTCGAGCCGGCCGGCTTCCAGTTCACCCCGCTTGCGGTGGCCTGACCGGCGCAACCCGGTCAGGCTGTCAGTTCCGTCGGCCAGTCGAGAACCTGACACGCGCCGATCTGGTCGATGAGCGAAGGCTGATTGCCCTGGAGGGCATTGTTCTTCTGCTCGTCGGTCGGGCCGGGCCAGCCAGCGGGCGCGATGCCGGCCAGCAGGCGCGTGGGGAGGCGCTCGATAACCAGCGGTCCGGCGAAGAGGAAACCAGTACTGCCGCCCTGCAGGGTGTGCAGCAGCAACCGCAGCTTCGTCACTTCTGCCTTCTCGCCCGGTTTCGCGGGCAGACCGGCCGCCTTGAGCAGGGTGTCAAGCAAGATCTCCGCCGACGGCAGGTCTCCTGGCCAGCGGATATAGAACCGGGCGCCGTGCGGCGGGTCAGCCTGCCGGTACATGACACCCGCCTTGAGCGCCGTGAGGAAATCATCCACTACATCGGGGACGAGCTCGCGCACCGGCCGCTGCGCATACAGGCCGCCCCGGAAGATTCGCGGTCGCGAGCCGGTGGCCTGCTGCTCAAGCGAGGTGACCGCGTAGTTCTCGAGTTCGTGCACCAGGCGGCTGCCCTCCACGGCGTCAGAGTCCGCGGTCAGGAAGTGCGCGTCTGCACGCACCCACAGCTGGCGCAGCTGGCTCGCCTGCTGTTTCGCGGCCTCGACCTGCTCATCGAGATTCCCGCGGCTGAGGTCGACTTGCACTTCCGCCGCGTCAAGCCGCTTTATGGCCACGTCGACGTCGCGCTGCAGTTTGGCCACGTCGTTGTCGATGCGCTGGTGTAGCTCCGCGGAGCGCTCATAAAGTGCGCCCGTGAGCATCGCGTTCTCGCGGCGGGCGATCAGGCCGATCCAGATCGCGGCCGCGACCGCGAGCAGCGCAACAACTGCCAGTGCGAGGTCTAGCCAGGCCATCATTTCCTCCCCGATGCCTTATTGACAGGCAAACGCCATTCTCTACTGTTCGCTTTCGTAACGGAAGAACAACCTGTGCATTCGGGTGGCATTCGTGACCGCGGGTGCGGCGCTAGCCACCGCGCCGAGAAGTCCAATCCGCGATAAGGTCTGCCGCTTCGGCCCGGCCGCTGGCTGGCTCCTGCAGATAGTGGTCTGCCTTGACGAATTCCAGGGCCCTGTCCGGCGCGGCGAGTGCGTTGTAGAGGGCACGGGCGTCGCTTTCATACACGCCGGTGTCCGCGGTCGCGTGGATGACGAGGGAGGGCACGGTGATCCTTGCCAGGTGCGGCGCCGCCGTGCACTGCGAGGTGCGCAGGCTCCACATGGACAGCCAGGTACGCAGCGTGCTCACGGTGCCGATGCCGAACACGCCGTAGTTGGCGCGCATCGGGTCGCCCGCGTAGCACCAGCGAGCACGCCGGTCCGACGGCTCAATCGACGGGTCGATCATCCGGAGGTCCGCCCAAGTGCGCGGGACAGTGAACAGCCGGTCCCTGGCCCTTGTGTGAGCGAGGCGGTCCAACTCTGCGAGGACCCAGTCGGTGATTGCATCGTTGCGATCGCGCTGCGCAGCGCGATAGCGGACCTGGAACTCCGGGGTGAACGGCGGCCCGTTGCCAGGGTTGTAGGGATCGAGCGCCGGATCCACGGACGCCGGGTCCGCCTCGCTGATCACGGACGGGTCCAGCCAGTTGGTCAGCACCTCGGGCCGGCCGGAGTGGGCGGCCAGGGCCACGAACAGGTCGCCCGGCGGCAGCTCCTCGACCGCTGGCAGCGGGCGCAAGCCGGAGACCGGCAGGACATTCGGCTCGACGGCTTGCGACTGGTAGGCCGCCATCAGCGAACCGCCGCCTGAGTTTCCGAGCAGCACCACTCGCTCGACGCCGGCCTGCTCGCGCAGCCAGCGAACCCCGACGCCGATCTCGGCGATCGCGTGGTCGAGCAGGAAACTGGCCTCGTTGCCGCGAAAGCGGGTGTTCCAGCCCAGGAACCCGAAGCCTCGCTCGGCAAGGTAGCTGGCCAGGTAGTGCTCAGCGAAGTCCACGTTGTAGTGCGTGGCGATGAACGCCGTGCCGGGCTGGACACCCGCCGGGCGGTGATACAGGCCCTGGCACGGGTGGCCGCCCGCGCCAGCTCGTGTTGCCACCGGGGACGGCAGCCCGACGAACTCGCGCACGATCTCGGTCATCCGGTCGCTCCGATCTCGCGGCTCGGGTCTAGCGCAGCGGGAGTCCTGAGCCTAAGTTCGGCTCAAGTGGTGGCGCCAGCCCTGAGGAGGTCGTGATGGAGTGGCGGAACGAGGAGTTCGATCTCGGCGGTGTCAACCACCTGGCGCTGGTGTGCTCGGACATGCAGCAGACCGTCGACTTTTACACGCGCGTGCTTGGCATGCGACTGATCAAGACGATCGACTTGCCAGCCGGCGCGGGCCAGCACTTCTTCTTCGACATGGGCGGCGGGAACGCGCTGGCGTTCTTCTGGTTCGCCGACGCGCCCGACCCGGTTCCCGGCGTCTCCGCTCCGGTGACCGTGCCGGGTCTGGGGGAGTGGACCAGCGCCATCGGGTCAATGAACCACGTCGCGTTCAACGTGCCGGAGGAGAAGTTCCTCTCCTACCGCGCCAAGCTCAAGACCAAGGGCGTGCGGGTCAGCCCCATCCTCGACCACGACGACAGTGAGCTCGGTGTGGCCAGCGAACTGCACCCCGGCGTGTTCGTGCGCTCGTTCTATTTCCAGGATCCGGACGGGATTGTGCTGGAGTTCGCGTGCTGGCGGCGAGCCATGGGCCAGCCCGGCGACGTCAGGCATACGCCGAAGACCGCCGCCGACCGGCTCGGTATGCGCGTCTAGGCGAGAGTGAGCAGCGCGGTGGTCCGCGGAATGCGCACAGATTTTTCTGCATGCGCTCTCAGCAGACCGTGGTGCGGGGCGTCATAAGGGTGTGACATGCGACCGGCGCGCCCGCGCGCCCGAGAAGCCGTCGACTGATGACTGCGAACGTGGCCGGACACGTTGCGGGCACACCATCAGATCCGGTGATCGGGCGGCAGCTGCCGGCTGAAGCGGCGGCCGACGTCGTCGCCGGCTTGTTCCGCGCGTACGCCGTCGAGCTGGTCAGGCTCGCCGTGCTGCTTGTCGGCGACCAGGCAACGGCGGAGGACGTCGTGCAGGACATTTTCGCCCGGCTGCAGCGGAATCCTGGACGGCTGCGGGACCTCGACAAGGCCGTTCCCTACCTGCGGGTTTCCGTGGTGAACGGGTGCCGGTCGGTGCATCGTTCGCGCCGTCGAGCCCGACTGTCGCGTGCGGTGCACGAACCACCCGTGTGGTCGGCGGAGGCCGCGGTTCTGGCCGGGGAAGACCGGCGCCAGGTACTCGCCGCCGTGGCGCGACTGACCGGGCGGCAACGTGAAGTGCTCGTGCTGCGGTACTACGCGGGCATGGCGGACCAGGAGATCGCCGCTACGTTACAGGTCAGCCGCGGAACTGTGTCGTCGACGGCGTCGCGCGCGCTGGCCGCGCTGGCTCGAGAGTTGCGGGAGGACTGGTGAACCGCATCGAGGACCGGCTGTGCGACGCGTTCGGCGCGGCTGCTGAGACCGTCCGGCCGGATTCGGTCCGCGGCCTGAATACCCGGCCGGGCGCGGTCCGGACGCGACGCTTTGCCCCGCTGGCAGCGGCGGCTGCCGTGGCGGCCATCGTCGTCGGGGCGTCTGTCATCACGCCCCTCGCGCTAGCTGGAGGGAACGGACATCCGCCCGCCGGGACCGAAGGGCCGTCACCGACGCCCACGTACGGCACGAGGGTGACGACGGTGCCCCTGGTCGTCGGCATGTCAGTCAGTCAGGCAGCCGAGGCCCTGACCACCGCCGGGCTGAAGGTGGCGATCGATGGGCAGAGCCCTAACTCGGTTCCTGCGGGCATCGTCAGCACCCAGAGCTCGACTGCGGGCACCCGCGTTACGGTCGGCACCATGATCTCGCTCGCGGTCGTCTCCGGCTCTGGGTCGGCGACCTTCACGCTTGCCCCACCCAGGCTCGTTACCCTGTCGCAGTACGCGGTCACCATCAAGATTGAGCAGAGCTGGCAGCCGAGCTCCGGCCAGGGGCTAGTCCGTGGCTACCGCGGCGCCGACGGGTTTGTGCAGCTGGCCGCCATCGCCGAGCCCGGCGGACTGCACGCAGCCTGCACCGCCGTTGCCGATGGCCCGGCCTACGGCTCGCAACCGCGGATCACCTACCGCAGCATCGGCGGTCGGCCCGGCTGCTTGATCGT
>JASHOE010000139.1 GCA_030041275.1 Streptosporangiaceae bacterium | reverse complement strand
CCGGGCTCGCGCCGCAGCGCCGCCCGGTCGGCGGCGGACAGTCGGGGCGCCGCGGCGGCCAGCCGGTCCGGATCCGACAGCAGCTCGCCCACGAGCCGCTCCGGTGTCAGGATCGGCCACAGCTCGGCGATCGCTGACCGGACGCCCGGGTCGTCCCGCAATTCTCGGCGCAGGTCTGCAACGTCGTCCTGATCCATGAGCAGCGCACCGGTGCGCACGTCCGTGCCGATCCGGCCCGCGAGCTGCCTGGTCAGCGCGCTAATGACTTCTCGTGCGAAGACAGCTCTGGCCTGGTTGTGCGGCCGCCTCGACCGGCGGGCGCGATCTCGTGCCCGTTCGATGGCTCGCGGTGTTAGCTGGAGCCGGCCCGCGTCGGCGGAGAACTCGCGCGGCGAGTCCTCCCGGCCGCTCGTCGCGACCAGCCGGATCCGGGCGACGTCGGCCCGGATCTCCACCGGCTCGGATGGCAGGTGCTGCCGGTCGCGCACGGCTGCGGCGATGATCCTGGCCATGGCCGGACGTCCTTTGACGGCGGCCACGTCGGCAGGCTCGGCGGCAGTCGCGCTGACGCCGGGGAACAGGTCGCCGACTGTCGACAACAGCACGCTGGTCTCGCCGAGCGACGGCAGCACCTGCCCGATGTAGCGCAAAAAAGTGGCGTTCGGGCCGACCACGAGAACGCCGCGCTTTTCAAGCTGGCGGCGGTAGTTGTAGAGCAGGTAGGCGGCCCGGTGCAGGGCCACGGCCGTCTTACCGGTGCCCGGGCCCCCCTGAACGACCAGCGCTCCGCCCATCGGAGCCCGGATGATCTCATCCTGTTCGGCCTGGATGGTTTCGACTATGTCGGACATGGCACCGGTGCGGCTCGCGTTCATGGCTGCGAGCAGCGCCGACTCACCGGTCAGTCCTTCGTGCCTCGACGGATCGGCGACGGCGAGGTCAAGCACCTCATCGTCCAGGCTGGTTACTGTCCGGCTGCGGGTCTTGATGTGCCTGCGCACGCGCACATCGCCGGGCGACGCCGCCGTGGCGAGGTAGAAGGGGCGGGCGGCGTCGGCCCGCCAGTCCATGAGCAGCTGCCGGTAGTCGTCGCCGTCGGCGTGGATGCCCAGCCGGCCGATGTAGCGCAGTTCAGTGTCCGCAAACTCAAGCCGACCAAAGCACAGCCCGTTCTCCGCAGCGTCGAATTGTGCGACTTGCTGGCCGTACATGACGCTGAGTACTTCTCGCTCCGACCGGGCCTGGTGCGTGCCGCCGGTCTGCCGCAGCACGCCCGCCAGCCGATCGCTGGCACGCCCCCTCAGGTCGTCCAACCGCGAGTAGAGCAGCGAAATGTAGGCCTGCTCGCTATCAAGCTCCGCGTTTGACAAACGTGCTCCTATTTGTTATTATTGAGCTGCGGAATATGACTATGAGTCAATTTCCAGTTTCTAGCGCTACAAGTATGTAGCGCTTATTTTTATTTCCGCTACCGGGCACATTTCCACCGGGCCTATCCCAGTCTGTGCTCCTGCTGCCAGCCAGCCGACGGCAGCTCGATCACGCCGGCCGGGTCAGCCGAGCCGCGCGTCAGTACCGCGCGGACCCAGCGCGGCCTGCTCGGTGGCGACGCCCGGGTCCCAGTCAAACACGACGGAATTGTCCTCCTCGCCGATCAGGACTTCGGCACCGGGCGTCGCGCCAGCATCCGCCAGGGCGACCTCGATGCCGAGCCTGGCCAGCCTGTCTGCCAGGTAGCCCACGGCCTCATCGTTAGCGAAATCGGTCTGCAGGATCCAGCGGCGTGGCTTGTCTCCGACGATCCGGAAGCTGTTGTCGCCTAGCGCGACAACCTCGAAGTCCGGTCCAGCCACTGGCTGCGGGCGAATGACGAGCCTGGTCGGCTCCGGCGGCGGCATGGCACGGCGCGACGCTTCAATCACGGACGCCATGGTGAAGGCCAGCTCGCGCAGCCCCTCGGTCGTCGCGGCGGAAACCCGGAGCACAGGCAGCCCGCGCGCGGCCAGCAGCGGCTCGACAAGGTCGGCCAGCTCCCTCGCAGCCGGTATGTCGATTTTGTTCAGCGCCACGATCCGTGGCCGGCCCGCGAGCGATGCCCCGGTCTGCTCCTGGTAGGCGGTGAGCTCTGCTTCCAGAGCGTCCAGATCGCTGACCGGATCACGGCCCGGTTCCTCCGTCGCGCAGTCGAGTACGTGCACGAACACCAGGCACCGCTCGATGTGCCTGAGGAAGTCAAGGCCGAGCCCCTTGCCAGCGCTGGCACCAGGAATGAGGCCTGGCACGTCCGCGACAACGAACTGGACCTCGCCCGCCTCGACGACGCCGAGGTTGGGGGTCAGCGTGGTGAACGGGTAGTTGGCGATCTTCGGCTTCGCCGCGGACAGGGCGGCGATCAGGGAGGACTTGCCGGCGTTCGGGAAGCCGATCAGGCCAGCGTCCGCAACAGTCTTCAGCTCGAGGACCAGGTCGAGTTCGACACCCGGCTCGCCTCGCAGGGCGAATCCAGGCGCCTTGCGCCGTGGTGATGCTAGCGCTGCGTTACCGAGCCCGCCGCGCCCGCCCGCGGCCGCCACGTACCGCGTGCCGACGCCGGTCAGGTCTGCCAGCTGCGTCTCGTCCGCAGTCTTGATCACGGTACCGTCCGGCACCCGGAGCACGAGGTCGGCTCCCTCGGCGCCGTTGCGGTGCGAGCCCGACCCCGCCTTGCCGTCCCCGGCACGGCGCACCGGCCTGCGGTGGAAATCGAGTAGCGTCGTGATGCCGGGATGCACCTCGAACACCACATCCCCGCCGCGACCGCCGTTGCCGCCATCGGGTCCGCCCAGCGGCTTGTACTTCTCTCGGTGCACCGACGCGCAGCCGTGGCCACCGTGGCCGCCGCGCACACGCACCTCGGCCTGGTCAGCAAACTCGGCCACGCCGACCCCCTCTGGTCTGCGGCCGCCCGCCCAACGGGTTCACCGGTAGTCCATCGGAGCACCGCATATCGACCGAATCGAGTACACCTGCAACGACCGCCAGTGGAACGTCGTTCCTGGTGGCCGGCGGGATCACCCCGTTAGGCGTCGGCCTTCTCGACCTCGACCGGCAGCACGCTCACGGCGCGGCGGCCACGCCGCATGCCAAACTGCACCCGGCCGCGCACAAGGGCGAACAGCGTGTCATCGCCGCCGCGGCCGACGCCGACACCCGGGTGGAAGTGCGTGCCGTGCTGGCGCACGATGATCTCGCCCGCGCCGACGACCTGACCGCCAAACCGCTTTACGCCTAGTCGCTGCGCGTTCGAATCACGGCCGTTCCGGCTGGACGACGCGCCTTTCTTGTGAGCCATCTCAGCCTCAGCCCTTCGTCGCCGACTTGGCGCGGGTCGCCTTCGGCGCCTGGATACCGGTGACCCGGACGTGGGTGTACTTCTGCCGGTGGCCCAGACGGCGGCGGTAGCCAGTCTTGTTCTTGTAGTGGATCATGTTGATCTTGGGTCCGGAAGCCGGGCCCACGATCTCAGCGGTGACCTGGTACGAGCTGAGCTCGGCCGGATCGCTGATCACCTTGCTGCCGTCAACGACCAGCACCGCCGGAAGGGTCACACTAGTCCCGACCTCGCCGGCCAGCTTGTCGACGGTCAGCACGTCGTCTACCGACGCCTTTTCCTGCCTGCCGCCGCAGCGCACGATCGCGTACACCGAGAGCCTCTCCTCTGAACGCCAGCCCGCACCGGGGCGCGGCAGCTCTGGGGTTCCCCTGAGCCGGCGCCGCCGACTGCATCGGCTTGCCTACGGGTGCGCACCAAGACGACGGCTGAGAACTACACCTGGCCGCCAGCCCATGTCACATGCGCCGACCAGCAAGCCTATCAGACGCGGGCACCAGCCCGAGGGCCCGCGATCACGCGCTGCTCAGCTGGCTGGCTGCTGCCCCTTCGCCTCGTCCGGTGCCGCTGCGGCCTCGGCTCGCTTGGCCGGCCGACGGCCGCGCCCGGCCCGATGCCGACCGGCCGCGCCGGTGTTGCGCTGCGC
>JASHOE010000138.1 GCA_030041275.1 Streptosporangiaceae bacterium | reverse complement strand
GCCCCGGCCGCCGGCCCGGCTTCAGCCCATTCCGGCCCCGGCCGGGGCCGTGCTCGCCGGTGCCGTCGCCGGGGAGACACGTACGCGGTCAGCGGCCACTACCGACATCCAGGAAGCCAGCCTCGCCGCGCTGCTCTCCATGTCCGGGTTCGTGTCGAGGACCGGGCCGATCCCGGTCGTGTCGGACATCCCGCCGCTTCCGCGGGGGCGGCAGCCGGCACGCTCTCCGGGGGACGCGCGCCCGGACGGCGTCCAGCACCGGCGGCAGCAGCGGCTGCCGCGCCCGCCCGACCGTGCGCCTAGCCGCGAGGAGAACTGGCCGCGCCCGGCCGGGCGTCGGCCGGATCGCCGGGAGCGCCTGCCAGAGCCGCAGGTGCACCGCGTCGAGGATGACGAGCAGGATGAGCAAGAGCAGGAGCTTGCCAGCCTGCGCTCGCTCGCGATGTACGCCACGCAGACCATGCCGCTCAAGGCGATCCGTGACTACGTCCCGCCCGAGCGCCGGGATGCCGACCGTTCGCGGCGCCGCTGAGCGAAGGAGCACCCATGCCACGTCCGAGCGTTGGCCTGTACGTCAAGTCGGCGCTGTGCACTGCCTGGCTCCGAGCGCACGGGTTCCAGTCATCGCTGGTGGCGTGCGAGGGCATGCTGCCGGTCCTGGTCCGCGGGGGCACCGTCCGGCTGGGCAGACGGGTGATCCTGCGCAGCAGGGTTGCCCGCTGCGAGATCGGAGCGGAGCGCGACGCCGTTCTGGACATCGGTGACGGCGTGTTCATCAACCAGGGCGCCACCGTAGCCGCGCAGTGCCGGATCACGATTGGCCGCGACACCCAGATCGGGGACTTCGCGGCCGTGTACGACTCGAATTACCACCGCCTCGACCCTCAGCACCCGGTGAAGCGCGCGCCGGTAACGATCGGTGAGAACGTCTGGCTCGGCCGCGCCGCCCTGGTGCTGCCGGGCAGCACCATCGGGGATCACACAGTCGTGGCCGCCGGATCCGTCGTCAACGGTGACCTGCCGCCACGCGTGCTGGCGGCCGGCAACCCAGCTCAGATCATCAAGAAGCTTGACATACCCGACGGCTGGCGCCGCGGCTGAGCGGCGGCAGACGGCGGGTCAGGAACCCCAGAGGCTCTGGTATTCGCTGGCTGACTGCGGGTACTCGTCGGGGTTGTCGATGCAGTAGCCGGCGCCGCAGAAATATGACTCGAAAGCTATCTCATTGGCGTTGGCAGCGAAAAAGTCGTACATGTCCTTGATGTAGGCGGGATCATCTCCGCCGCTTTCCCCTGGCCACTGGTCGGCGTTCACATCGGCCCATTCGGGGACGGAGAACTGCTTGCCGTTCTGCTCGGCGAAATGGAGCCAGTAGTTGAGGCCATACGCGCCGTTGAGCTGCTGCTGCCAGCCGGCGCTGGTCAGCGCGTCCGGCCAGTCGTCGTAGGCGTCGAGACCGATGATGTTGACGTAAGCGTTGCCCGGGTAGGCCTGCAGGATGCTGTCGCCTGGCATCTGGGTGCCAGAACCCCGGTTCGGGTTCCAGTCCCAGAGGAGGCCGGGGGCGATGGCCGACACCGTCGATACGATTTGCCGCCAGCACTCCGCAAACTGCTCCGGCGTGCCCCATCCGGCCGTTATGTTCATTTCCCAGCCGAGCCGGATGATCGTCCCCTCACCGGCCAGGCCGGTGCTGTTCATGGTCTGCGCGAACTGCTGCCACTCGCTGTTGTAGTCGCCGTTGTCGCAGCTCTGGATGTCGGCTCCGACGCCCTCGGGGAACATCGGCAGGCCGAAGACCTTCTTGTACGGTTGCGCGGCCCATTCCGAGTACATCGCGTTGGGCGCGGTGAAGTCCGACCACACGTTGCGGTTCGGCCAGGTCACCACGACGGTGGTCGGTCGGCCCCGCCAGGTGCCGAACGCGGCGGTAGCGTCGGCGTTCTGGGACGAGTACGGGTTGAGATCCGGGTAGGACACGCCGCTGAGCCAGTGCAGGGCCGAGGTCGCGTCAGCCAGTCCGGCGGTGCCGTGCTTCTTGGCGGCGGGAGCCTTCTTCTTCTTGTGGGAAGGCTTAGGCGAAGGCGAGGCCGAAGTCGAGGCGCTCGCAGACGGGGTGACCCGCTGTGCCGCGGCGGCGATGGCGTTCGCGGAGCCCGAGCCCGCGCTGCCGTGGGAGTCGTCGCTGGACAGCTTGTAGTACGAACCGAAACCGATCGCGAACACGATCACCAGGGCAATGGATTTACGGTATGGCAACCTCGACAGCCATCTACGCGTGCCCAGCAACCTCCCCGAGTGCCGTGCCACTGCCTCCGGTCACCTTTCGTCACGTGCCGCCGGAGACCCCCCCAGCGCACAGAATCACCAATTCAATTGAAGGCCCCAGCTGATTCTGCCAGCTGCGACGCGGTGGCGTGCACAAATCATGAAAAGGCCGAAGGCTCCCCGTCCGAGCTGTGACTCTGCGTGCTGGCCGCATGGCGAATTGTCGCCGAAAAGGCATTAAGAATGCGGAGCAACAGAACAGATGGGGCTTCATTAAGTCCCGGCGGGTCCCGCAGCGCGGTCAGTCCGGGGAACGAAGCGGGTCGGGCTCGTCGACCACATCCGGA
>JASHOE010000005.1 GCA_030041275.1 Streptosporangiaceae bacterium | reverse complement strand
AT
This sequence comes from Streptosporangiaceae bacterium, assembly GCA_030041275.1. Lineage (GTDB taxonomy): Bacteria > Actinomycetota > Actinomycetes > Streptosporangiales > Streptosporangiaceae > JAJYUU01. The sequence goes on along the minus strand of JASHOE010000005.1, from coordinate 26,995 downwards.
GAGCCTCGGCGGCGGCCTGGTCATGTGGGGAACCCGCGCGGGTGGGTGAGCAGCCAGCGGCTGGCGTGCCCGGCCCCGACGCCGAGCCCGCGCCAGGCGCCGGCGTCACCGCACCCGCCCCGGCCGCTAACGCGACGGCGCGGCCCGCGTATTACGCAGCCGGGCCGGGACGGCTGCGTGACTGGTGGACGCTGCTGCACCCGCCGTACACTGCCTGGCACCTGTCGTACGTGGTGATCGGGGCGGCGTTAGCGCCGCACGTCACGCTGCAGCCGCTCATAGCCGCGCTGATCGCGTTCTTCCTCGCGGTGGGACTCGCCGCGCACGCGCTCGACGAATACCACGGCCGGCCCCTGCGCACGCGCATACCCGGCGGCGTGCTGCTGGCAGTCGCGGTGGTGGGGCTGGCCGGCGCGATCGCCCTCGGCGTCGCCGGCGTGCTGCGCGTGGGCTGGGTCCTGATTCCGTTCCTCATCGTCGGGCCCGTGCTGGTCATCGCTTACAACGCCGAGCTGTTCGGCGGAATCGTGCACACCGACGCGGGCTTCGCCGCAGCCTGGGGCGCGTTCCCGCTGCTGACGTCGTACGTGGCGCAGACCGGGACACTGTCGGCGGGCTCGGTGCTCGCCGGCGCGGCTGCCTTCGGCCTGTCGGCGGCGCAGCGAAGCCTGAGCACCCCAGCCCGGCTCGTGCGCCGCCGGTCGACGAGCGTGACCGGGCGAATCATCCTGGCCGATGGCGACACCCTGACCCTGGACGCCGACCGGATCCTCGCGCCCCTGGAGCGGGCACTGCGGGCGATGTCATGGAGCGTCGTCCTGCTGGCTGCCGCCCTCGCCGTCGCCCGCCTTGGCTGAGCCGCAGCTCTTGCGGCTCAGTGCGCCCCGTCGGCCGCCGCCACGCTGTCCGGGAGCCCGAGCACGGACTCCCGCACGACGGGGTCGTCGTTGGTGCCGAGCACGCGCCAGTCCTCGCCGTGCGCCAGCACCTTCTCCGCGCCGCGGATGCTGCGGAAGTCGCCGCTGCCGCCGAGCGCCGGCGGCTGGCTGCCCGCCGCGAGCCCCTTGGCCGCGCGAAGCAGCTGCCGGTGCATCCGGATGACGGCGACGTCGGTGCTGCCGAGGTGTTCGCGGGTGCGGTCGTAGATCGGGCCGGCGGTCTCAGTCGCCATGGCGTCCTGGCTCCGGAAGTCCCTGATACCGCTGTACGAGGTGCCCTTCTGCGCCACCCGGTCGATCAGGTAGTCGTTCTCGCGGGTGTAGGTGCGGGCCACGATGCCCTGCCTGGGCATCATCTCGAACGGGTACTTCTCGTAGGTGAAGAACGGCGGACCGCCGAGCCCGCGCGGGTTGGCCGGCGGCTGGGTGGTGAAGTTGTACCGGTGGGTGGTGTAGTCGTCGGCCGGCACCACGAAAATCTGCCTGGTGCTGACCGGGATCTGGGCGATGATGTTGCTCGCCGGGAAGATATAGGCCGTGATCCGAGCGTGCTTGTGCCCGTTGGGTGTGTCGCGAATCCCTGCGTACCGGAATCCGTGCCAGGCGTCCTCGACCTCGATGAGAGCGCGCGGGTCATGCCGCCAGAACTTCATCGACATGTACCCGGACGGGTAGCCGGGCTCGTCTGTGCCGTCATCGGGCACGTCGTCGATCGCGTCGAACTGGTGCAGGTTCGAGATGTGCGCGGTGTCGACGTCGCCGTCCATGGACTGCACCCAGTTGCAGTAGATGATCTCCTTGGCGGCCGCCACGTGCTCGGGAGGCAGCGTCTCGGTACCGAAGTCGCGGAACGGGGTCATCGTCTCGGTGGGTCCCAGGTAGGTCCACACGATGCCGCCAGACTCGTGCACCGGATACGACGTGATCTTGATGCGCTGCGCGAAGGGGTGCAGCTCGCTGCGCTGGTCGATGCACTGGCCGCTCACGTCGAACTTCCAGCCGTGGTAGCTGCAGCGCAGCCCGCGTTCCTCGTTCCGACCGTAGAACAGCGAGGCACCGCGATGCGGGCACTGTTCTTCGACCAGCCCGATCTCGCCGTCGGTGTTGCGGAAGGCGACCAGGTCCTCGCCGAGCAGCCGCACCCTGGCCGGCGGCCCGTCCGGCTCGTCTATCTCCGAGCTCAGGCACGCCGGGATCCAGTAGCGCCGCAGCAAGTCGCCCATCAGCGTGCCAGGCCCGACGCGCGTCAGGATCTCGTTGTCTTCCCGTGACAGCATTTGCAGCCTCCTCGCGGTCCCGCTGGCTCGCCGCCACGGCTCCGCTGCAGCCGGCCAGCGCAGGCAGCGATCCGGCTTTCAGTCTCACCCGCGGAGTCGCGGATGTCTGCGGCCTTGCCAGCCTGCGGGAGTGATATCGGCGCCTTCCGCGGGCTCCCCAGCGCCACGTAGCCCCGGTGCGGCAGCCGCAGCCTGGCCGCCGTCGCGGTGGTGCTGGAATCAGAGCGCGTCGTGCCGCTGCAGGTAATTCATCGCCACCCAGCCGATCGGGATGGGCAGATAGAACGTCAGCAGCCGGAACAAGAACACCGCGCTCACCGCGAACGCCACCGGCACGTGGGCGATCGTGGTCAGCGCGCCCGACAGTGCGATCTCGATTGCCCCGAGGCCGCCGGGCGTGGGCACGACGGATCCGATCGCCTGACCGGTCAGGAAGACCACGGCGACTGCGAAGAACGGGGCGTGGGCGCCCACCGCGAGCACCGACACCTGCAGGCAGGCTATATAGCCGAAGGTGACCAGCAGGGCACCGCCGACGCCCTCGGCGAGCTTCGCGGGTCGCTGCGCGATGTCGAGCAGCCGCGGGATGACCTGGCCGATCGTCGGAGCCACCCGGGATCGGATCAGCCTGCGGCCGGCCGGTACGCCAAGCACGCCGAGCGCGATGGCGGCGATGGCAGCCAGCGCGAAGTAAGACCAGCCAGGCGGATGGAACGGCGCCTGGTGCGCGCCCCCCGTGATCGCGATGAAGATGACCAGCAGGACCATGTGCACGGCGAAGGCGATGACCTGCGAGACAGCCACGCTCGAGGCCGCATCGGCTGGGGCGACCTTCGCCTTGTGCAGATAGCGGATGTTGAGCGCCACCCCGCCGACAGCGGCGGGCGCGACGAGGGTGACGAACGTCCCGGCGAGCTGAGCCAGCACGGTCCGCGCGAACCGCAGTTTCTCCAGCACGAAGCCGGAGAGCGACCACGATGCGCCCGCGTAGGTCAGTGCAGACAACCCCAGGCCCGCGAGGACCCAGCGCCAGTCCGACTGGCGCAGCACCGGGATGAAGTTCCGCCGTCCGAGCTGGCCGATAACCAGGTAGCCGGCGATCACGAGGGCCACCAGGGTGACGACGCTGCGCGGTTTGATCCGCTCGAGCTGCTCCAGCTCCGGGCCCGGCTCGGGCGCGGAGCCGACCAGTCCCTTCCGCAGGGCTGGCAGAACGTCCTTGCGCCGCCGCAGGCTCGCTCGCGTCGACCGGTGCAGCACCACCGGCTGCAGCAGCGGCACGAGGCTGGTCACCGTGGTCTGACCCAGCTTCTGCCTGGCCAGGGCCGCTGCGCGGTCCGGCCCCACGAGCAGCGCCGTCGCCGCCGTGAGCTGGGCCAGGTCCAGCCGGATTTGCAGGTCGCTGGCCGCTACGTCACCGTCGCCAGGATCGAGCAGCATCACCGTGCCCCTGCGCTCACCGCCGGTCACCAGAATGTGGTCCGGGGTCAGCGCGCGATGCGTGACCCGGTGCCGGTGCAACCGCAGGACGGCATCCCACACTCCGCCGAGCAGCCGGTCCGACGGCTCATACGGCAACTCGGCGAGCGTCGTCCCGCGGCAATGCTGGGTGGCGACCGCTGCGGCCTCCGGCCCGACTCGCAGCGCCGCGAGCAGCTTCGGTGTCGGCACGCCCGCGTCTTCCACCGCGTACGCCATCAGCGCGCGGCGCTCGACCGCTCGGCTCACGGTCAGCGGCGCACTGCGGGACGCCTGGCTCGTCAGCCGCAGCCGCCGGTACAGCCGGTAGAAGAAATCTGCCGCCTGCTGGTCTCGGTCAAAGACGGTAATGTCCAGCGGCTCGCCGTCCCCGCCGGTAGCGATGTACCGCCGGTTCTCTGTCCGGCTCTCGGGAACCCGGCGGATCTCGACGATACGGCCGACGGCCAGGCTCAGCTGCGCGGCGATCTCGGCCGCGGTCGGCCGTTCGGAGGTGGTCCCGGTCACATACCGCAGCCCGCTCCCGACGGCCGCCCCCAGCGCGAGCGTGATCAGCAGGGACAGCACCGTTGAGGTGTCGTGCGCGAGCACCACGCTCGTCAGGCAGTAGAAGATGATCGCCAGCGCGAACCAGTTACGCCAGCGGGGCCGCCCCGACAGCCCGATCACCGTCACGTAGGCGGCCAGTGCGGCAAGGTACGGGTCAAGCGCCGTCACCCCGGCGGGGTGGGGCGACCTGACCAGCGCGCTGTACAGGTCATTCAGCGATGACAGCTGCAGGAGCTTGGCGCAGCCGGTCGCCACTCCCGCCGCGATCAGGCCGATCACGAGCGCGTCGGTGAACTGGCGAACCTGGCCGATGACGACCTGCCGGATCGCAAGCGCGACGGGCAGGACAAGCAGCGCGATAAACGCGACCGTGTGCAGCGGCGCCACCAGGGCGTCCCTGGGCAGGTGCTTGCTGAGGTCGACCTCAAACCCGCTGGTCGCTTCGGGAGCCAGCAAGGCCAGACCGATGAGGAGCGCCACCTCCAGGATGTAGGTAACGCACCGCAGCATGTCGCTGGGGATCCTGATGCGTGGCTCGAGCTGATCCTCGACCACAACCGCCGCGGTCTGCCCGGCCGACCGAATCGGCGACCCGTCCGCCTGCGCCGAAGCCGCGCCCGGCGGGTTCGGCCCAACATTAGCCGCTGGCGGACGGGCCGGCGGCCGTCGCCGCGACAGCCTCACCCGCCGATCGTTTCATCTGATGAGGGGCGAGCACGAGTCGCCCTGCGGAAGCGGGGTCGTAACGTAACGGACATGCCAGCCAACTCAGTCGCTGCCGCCATCGCGGCGGAGGCGGCCGCGCTCGGCTCCGCACTGGCCGAGCTGACCGCAGCGGACCTCCACCGCGCCAGCCCGTGCCCGCCGTGGACGGCTGGCGAGCTCACGTGTCACGTGATCGTCGGCGCTGGCCGGATCACGGCGGCGCTGAGCAGCCCCGACGACCGTGCCGCGACGCTGATCCCGACTGTGGGTTACTACCGGCCCGGCGAGCGGTTCTCGGTAACCGTCGACGCCGACCGCATTGAGGTAGCCAGAAACCTGAGCCGACATCTTGGCGGTCCGGACGCCATCAGGGCTGAGCTTGCCCGTGCCTGCGCCGAGGCCGTCGCGCTGCTGACAAAGGCGCCAGCGGGCCGGATCGTGCGGACCCGGCACGGCGACTCGATGCTGCTGACTGATTTCGCCCGCACCAGAGTGGTGGAGCTTGGCCTGCACGGGCTCGACCTCGCCATTGCCCTGAGCCGGCCGCCATGGCTGACCGCCGAAGCCGCGACCGTGCTCGAGGAGCTGGTGCTGCCCGCCGGAAATGCGGCCAGGCTGCGCACCGAACTCGGCCTCGACCGGCCTGCACTGATCGCATTGTTGACCGGGCGCGCGATGCCGTCGCCGGCCGAGGCGGCCGCATTCGCGAACGCCGGCGCAGTGCGCCTCGCGCTGGGCCAGTCCGGTTGACAGGCTGAGGTCATGGCCGCGCCGTGGGACTACGACCAGAATCCGGCCAGGTACCGACTGGGAATGCGGGTCACCAGCGATTCCGTGGACCCGACGGTCACGCCCCTGTACGCCAGGATCTGGGAAATCATGCCGGAACGGGCTGGTCTGGTGGTAGCTGACGTCGGTAGCGCCGACGGGCCGCTCGCCGCGGCCAGACCCCGCGAGCAGCCGGCGCGGGTAGTCGGCATCGACCGCTCGGCCGTCCTGCTGGCCCGCCATCCGCACCCCGCCGTGCGCGCCGACGCGGTCGCATTGCCGCTAGCCGACAGCTCGGTGAGCGCCGTGGTGGCCGTCAACATGCTGTACCACCTCACCGACCCGCTCGCGGCGATCCGCGAAGCGCGGCGGGTGCTGGAGCCAGACGGCGTGTTCGTGGCCGCGACCGTCAGCAGGCACGACAGCCCGGAACTCGCCGCGGTCTGGCGCCCAGCCCCGTCCACGTTCGACGCCGAAGACGCCGCTGCGCTCGCGAGCCGGGTATTCGAGCGCGTTGACGCCGAGTGGTGGGACGCCCCGCTGGTCACGCTGCGAGACCACGCCGCCGTCCGGGACTACCTCATCGCCCGCTGGCTGCCGCCCGAGCAGGCCTCGGCGGCCGCCGTCGCGATCGCGACGCCGCTGACCCTCACCAAGCGCGGCGTCCTGCTGCGCTGCAGCCACTGACGCTCGCGTTGCCGCAAGCTCTGGCCCACTGGCAGCGCATGGCCTACTAGCCGACCGGCGCGCAGTCCCCTACCATCACGGACGTGGCGTTGGCATTCCAGGCGGCGAAGCGGCTCCTGGTCGGCAAGCCGGTGCAAAGCGAGCGGCTGGGGCACACGCTGCTGCCCAAGAAGATCGCGCTGCCGGTGTTCGCCAGCGACGCACTGTCCTCGGTCGCCTATGCGACCCAGGAGATCCTGCTCGTGCTGGCCGCCGGCGGCCTGGCGCTGCTGGGATACGCGCCGTGGGTCGCGGTCGCCGTCGCCCTGCTCATCCTGGTCGTGGTCGCCTCGTACCGCCAGAACGTGCACGCCTACCCGTCGGGCGGCGGCGACTACGAGGTCACGACCACGAACTTCAGCCCCAAGGTGGGCATGACCGTCGCCAGCGCGCTGATGGTGGACTACACCCTCACGGTGGCCGTGTCGGTGTCATCGGGGATGGCCAACCTCGCGTCCGCGTTCCCTGCCCTCAACTCGCAGCTGACGCTCATCGCTGCACTGGTGGTCGCGGCCATCGCCGTGCTGAATCTCCGCGGCGTGCGCGAGTCGGGCACCGGATTCGCGATCCCCAGTTACTGCTTCATCGGCATCGTGATGCTCATGATCGTCTGGGGCGGGGTCCGGCTGGCCACTGGTCAGCATCTGCGGGCCGAGACGGCCGGCTATGCGATCCGCTCTACCGGCGAGTTCGCCGGGCTGGCGCTGGTGTTCCTTGTGCTGCGGGCATTCTCCTCAGGCTGCACGGCGCTGACCGGCATCGAGGCGATCAGCAACGGCGTGCCCTCGTTCCGCCCGCCGAAGAGCAAGAACGCGGCGAGCACCCTGGCCATGCTCGGCGCCATCGCCGTCGTCATGTTCGGCGGCGTTACCGCGCTCGCCCTCGTGAGCCACGTCCACATCGGCGCGCTGACCGGCACGCCGCGGGGTTACGTCCAGCCGACCGTGATCGCCCAGGTGGGGCGCGCGGTCTTCGGGTACTCCTCACCGCTGTTCTACGTGCTGCAGCTCTTCACCGCCCTCATCCTGGTGCTCGCCGCCAACACCGCGTTCAACGGGTTCCCCGTGCTCGCATCCATCCTGGCGAGGGACGGTTACCTGCCCCGGCAGCTGCACACACGCGGTGACAGGCTCGCGTTCAGCAACGGCATCCTGCTGCTGTCCGGCTTCGCGATCGTGCTGATCGTCGCCTTCCACGCGTCGCCCACTCGGCTCATCCAGCTCTACATCGTCGGCGTGTTCGTGTCGTTCACGTGCAGCCAGACGGGGATGATCCGGCACTGGAACCGGCTGCTCCGGACGACCACGGAGGCGCGGGACCGCAGACGGATGATCAGATCGCGCGCCATCAACACCATCGGCGCCTGCGTCACCGGCACCGTCCTGGTCATCGTCGTCATCAGCAAGTTCCTCGACGGCGCATGGATCGCGGTAGCGGCCATGGTGGTGATCTGGTTCACGATGAACGGCATCCGCCGTCACTACGCAGCGGTAGCCGAAGAGCTGACCCCGGAACAGCTCACCGGACTCACCCTGCCGGCCAGCAACATAGCCATCGTGCTGGTGTCCAAGCTGCACCTGCCCACGCTGCGGGCGCTCGCCTACGCCCGCGCTACCAGGCCAGCGAGGCTCGAGGCGCTGACCGTCAACGTGGACGAGGCCGAGACCGCGCGGCTGCGGCAGGAGTGGGACACGGCGTCGATGCCGCTGCCGCTGACCGTGATCTCCTCGCCGTACCGGGAGGTCACCCGGCCTGTCATCGAGTACGTGCGCGGCCTTCGCCGGGAGAGTCCCCGCGACATCGTCACCGTCTACATCCCGGAGTATGTCGTCGGCCACTGGTGGGAGCAGGCGCTGCACAATCAGAGCGCGCTGCGGCTCAAAACCCGGCTGCTGCTGGAGCGCGGCGTCGTCGTGGCCAGCGTGCCGTATCAGCTCGCGTCCGCGGCCAGGGCCGAGAGGGAGTTCGATCCGCTCGCCACGCCGCGGCTGCTCGCCAGCCGCGCAGTGCTGCACGCGGCAGAGGTGCGTGAGCAGATCAGCGCGCTGCCAGCAGACCCTCGCGGGCTGGTCAGGCCGATCGCCGAAAGCAGCCACCGAGAGATCGTGAACGTGGCCGGCACACTGCGTGCGGTGACGCTGCGGCCGAGCGGCAGCGTCCTGACGATGGAGGCTGAGCTGTGGGATGGCACCGGCCGCGTGCTGCTGGTCTGGCTTGGCCGGCGGGATATCGCGGGCATCGAACCTGGGCGCAAGCTGATCGTGCGCGGTCGGATGACCAGCCTCAAGGGCGAGCGGGCCATCTACAACCCGTCGTACGAGCTGCAGCCGCTACCCGGCGGCGTTGAGCCTGCCTAAGGCCGGAACCGGTAGCCCATGCCTGGCTCGGTGAGCAGGTACCGCGGCGCCGACGGATCGGGCTCGAGCTTGCGGCGCAGGTTGGCCACGTAGACCCGCAGGTAGCCGGCCTCGGTCTGATAGCTAGGTCCCCATACTTCCTGCAGCAGCTGCCGCTGGGTCACCAGCCGGTCGCTGTGGCGCACCAGCACCTCGAGCAGCTGCCACTCCGTCGGCGTCAGCCGCACGTCCGTTCCGCCCCTTGTGACCCGCTTCCGAGCCAGGTCGATGGTCAGGTCACCGGTCGTGACGACGGGCTCGTCCGGCGCTGGTGACGCACGTCGCACGGCCGCGCGCAGCCTCGCGAGCAATTCGTCCATCCCGAACGGCTTGGTCACGTAGTCGTCCGCGCCCGCGTCCAGGGCCGCCACTTTCTGGCTCTCCTGACCCCACGCGGACAGCACGATGATCGGCGTCGAGGTCCAGCCGCGCACGCCTCTGATCACGTCCGTTCCGTCCATGTCGGGCAGACCGAGGTCGAGAATGAGCACGTCCGGGCGCTCGCGCGCCATGGCGGCTAGACCGGACGCACCGTCAGCGGCCGTGCTCACCTCGTACTTGCGCGCCGTCAGATTGATCTTCAGCGCTCGCAAGATAGGAGCTTCGTCGTCGATGACCAGGACCCTCGTCATGACTTCGGTGCCTCGGGCTACGGTCACGCGGTCACGCTGGCAGCCGCCACCGCACACGGCAGGGTGACGCGCATGGTCAGCCCGCCGCCCGGCGTATCGGCCGCGACCACGGTCCCTCCCATCGTGTCGAGGAAGCCCTGAACCACGGCCAGGCCGAGTCCTACGCCGGTAACGCCAGAGCGATCGGCACCGCGGCCGTCCAGCCGCTGGAACGGCAGAAACATCCGCGGCTTCAGGTCATCAGGGACGCCGCGGCCGTGGTCGATGACCTCGAGCAGCACGCTGTCGCCCACCTGGCTCGCCCGCATGCCGGGCCGCCTGCCGGGCGGGGAGTACGCGAGCGCGTTGGCGAACAGGTTGGCGAGAACGCGCTCCAGCAGCCCCGGATCGGTCAGCACGAGCGGCAGCCCGTCCGGCACCGCCAGCTCGAGCTGACTGCCGCCGTCCGGGCCCGCGCCCTCGAGGCCACGCAGTGCGATCGGTGCTACCTCGTCGATGGCTGTCGGGCGCAGGAACGGCTGCAGCGATCCGGTGGTGAGCCTGCTCATGTCCAGCAGGTTGCCGATCAGCGCATCCAGCCGGTCAGCTGATGCCTCGATGGTCGCCAGCAGCGCCGCCTCGTCATCCTGGGTCCACTCCACGTCGGTCTGCCGGAGCGTGCTCACGCTCGCCTTGATCGACGCCAGCGGTGTGCGCAGGTCATGACTAACGGCCGCGAGCAGCGCCGTCCGCATCCGGTTGCCCTCGGCCAGCGCCTCGGCCTGCGCCGCCTGGGTCCGGAGCCGGTCCCGGTCCAGTGCCGCGGCTAGCTGCGTGGTGAGGCCCGTCAGCAGCCGGGGTGACAGCGGCCGATGCTGGCCCGACGCCTCGAGCACAAGGTCCGGCCGGACTTCCGCGCGCTGCACCGGACCCTCGGCTGGCTCCAGCGTGCTGCCCGCGACCCGGACCCACGCATCACCAGTGCGCTCGAGCAGACTTGCCCGGCCGCCGCGGCTGGTCGTGAGATGCTCCAGCACGGCTGCCGGGGTGTCCCGGCCGCCGAGCACGGTCTGCGCCAAGGCCAGCAGGTCCTCCGCCTCTTCGGTGCTGCGCGCCGCCTGGCGAGCCCGCAGCGCCGCCAGGTGCACGACGCTGCTGACGGTTACCGCTACGGTCACAAACAGCAGCAGGGCCAGGAGGCTCTTGCCGTCGGCAATCGTCAGCGTGTGCAACGGCGGCGTGAAGTACCAGTTCACTAGCAGGCTTGCCGCTATTGCCGCCAGCACGGCTGGCCAGAAACCGCCCACAACCGCCACGGCCACCACCGCGGCCAGGTAGACCAGCAAGTCGTCGCCGAGGTCGAGGTGCAGGCGGGAGAGCGCGAGCGTGAGCAGGGGCAGCCCTCCGACGAGCAGCGCTCCGGCGAGCAGGACTCGCCGGACGCCGATGACGCCCGTCAGATACGCAAGGCGCCGGGGTCGGATGGGCGAGCCGGCCGGGCCTGGCGAGCCTGGCGAAGCCGGAGCCTGACCGCGATCGGGCGCCGCACCGACCTGACCGGGTACTTCCACAATCCACAGTGTGACTGATGCGGCGAGCCGCCGCACCACCACGCCGACGAGGATCCCTGCCACCGTCGCGCCGGCGATCACCAGCGCCGCCGGACCGGCCAGCCGGGACGTCGGCTGGAGTTCCGCGTATGGGGGGCGGGAGAAGCCGATGACCGTGAGCCAGCCGATGACGCCGAGCACGGGCGACACCGCGGGCTCAGCGACCATCGAGCCGACCGTCACGACGATGGTGACCAGGATCAGTACCACGCCCGCTGACAGCCCGCCGTGGCTGGCAGCTGCGGCTGCACCGATGACCAGCAGGGCAGCAAAGCCGGCGGGCAGGGCTAGCGGCGCGGACAGGCCCCTCCTGCGTCGCGGCCTGGGTGCGGCTGGCTCGCTCACCCCGTTAGCTTCGCTCCTGACCAGCCGGTTCCCGGTGATCTTGATGGGTTCTTAACGGCGACGCCAGCGATCTTCACGCCCTCTTTGCACGGACAGTGTGAGGCAGCGAGACGCCTCAGCCGACAGCGGGCACGGTGACGTTGAGCTGTCGTGATGCCGTGGTAGCCGCTCCCAGCCTGGTCAGTAACCGGGGCGCCGCGAGATGATGGCCGACATGACCGACATGATCTTGCGCAACGCCCAGCTCGCGGGCACGCAGACGCTCACCGACCTCGGCGTCCGGGATGGAAGACTCATCGAGGTGGGGCCCGCGGACACCGCTGCGGAGATCATCGACCTCGGCGGCCGGCTGGTCACGCCCCCGCTGGTGGAGCCGCACATCCACCTGGACGCGGTGCTCACCGTCGGGCAGCCGCGACCGAACGTGTCGGGCTCGCTCTTCGAGGGCATCGCCGTGTGGGCGGACCGGGTTGCCGACCTGAGCTACGCGGACGTGCAGGACCGAGTGCGGCAAATCCTGCGCTGGCAGCTGGCCTGCGGCGTGCAGCACGTTCGCAGCCACGTGGACGTGTGCGACCCGCAGCTGCGCGCCCTGCATGCCCTGGTGGATCTGCGCGAGGAGGTCCGCGGCGTCATCGACCTGCAGCTCGTCGCGTTCCCGCAACAAGGCATCTTCGGCTTCGACGGCGGCGCCGACCTGATGCGCAAGGCGGTCGAACTCGGCGCCGACGTGGTCGGCGGCATCCCGCACTACGAGCTGACCCGCGAGGATGGCGTGGAGTCGGTCCGGTTTGCCATGGCGCTGGCGGACGAGCACGGCCTGGCCGTCGACATCCACTGTGACGAGACCGACGACGACCACTCCCGGTTCGTCGAGGTCATGGCTGCGGAGACGATCCGCCGCGGCATGTCGGGCCGGGTCACCGCGAGCCACACCACGGCCATGCACTCCTACAACAGCGCGTACGCCTACCGGCTGATCCGCAACATCGCCAGGGCCGGCCTCCACATGGTGACCAACCCGCTCGACAACTCGGTGCTGCAGGGCCGGTTCGACACCGGCCCGGTCCGTCGCGGCCACACCAGGGTCAAGGAGCTGCAGGCCGCCGGCGTCAACGTCTGCATCGGGCACGACTCGGTGATGGACCCGTGGTACCCGCTCGGCTACGGCGACCCGCTCCAGGCCGCGTTCGTGCTGGCGCACCTTGGCCAGATGTCAGGCGACGCGGAGCTGCGCCGCCTGATCGAGATGATCACCGTGAACCCGGCTGCCGCGCTAGGCGTGCCTGACTACGGGCTGCGGATGGGCGGTCCGGCTGACCTGGTGGTCTTCGACGCGCCGACCGAGGCCGACGTATTGCGGCTCATTGCGCCCCGGACGCTGGTGCTGCGCGGCGGCAAGGTCCTCGCCCGGGCTACCCCGGCCCAGCACACAGTCCGCTGGCAGGGCGTTGAGGAGCCCGTTAACTTCCTGCGGAGCTAGCGCGGAGGGTGCCGATCCGGCGGACCGGGCCAGCACCCACGCGGGTGCGCTCCCCCGGCTCAGGCAGTTGCGGGCTCGGCGGCCTCGCCGGGGATCTCCAGCACTTCCTGCACGTTGCCCTGGCCCTGCAGCCGGAAGAACAGCGCGTACAGGAGTGCCGCGAGCAGGAAGCCGACCTCGAAGGTAAGGTCGCCGAACGACGCAACGTGCTTCGGGATCACGCCGACATAACCGGGGCTGCCGGTCTGGTTCGCGAACAGGTAGATGGAGAGCGCCGCCGAGACTGCCATGGCGACAGCGCCCGCCCACGGGTTGTGCTTCCGGTCGAACAGCAGGCCATCGACTTGCTTGCCCCTGCGCAGCCACTGGTCGGCGAAGAAGACGCCGAGCCACGGGCCGATCCAGTACGCGATGACTAGCAGGAAGTTGTTGTACTTGACGCCGGCGTCGCTGAGTCCGGATAGCGCCACGAAGAATCCGGCGACGCCGAATACGAGCGCCACTATGGCCCGGCGCAGCGTTAGCGGGAGCTTGACGCCGAGCGCGAGGAATGACATCGAGCCCGAGTAGACGTTCAGCGCGTTCGCGCAGATCGCACCGAGCGCGATCGCAAGCAGGGTGGCGTCGGCGATTCCGGTGGGCAGGTGACTGACGAAGCCGGCGGTCGGGTTGTCGGCGAACTTGTCGATGCTGGTGACGGTTGCCGCTGCCGCACCGATGACTTCCAGCACGACACAGGAAACGAAGACACCCAGCGCGGCCCACAGGCCCGCCGCCTTGCGGTTGGTGTCCTTGGGCAGGTAACGCGTGTAGTCGCTCGCGTAGGGATTCCAGCCGGCCGCATAACCGAAAGCCGCGCCCAGCGTCACCAGCCAGCCGCCAAGGCCGCCGGTTTCGTGCACTGCGCTCGGGTGCGCCTTGCCCACGATGACGACGGACGCGATGATGAAGATGATCACGAGCACGGGGAATGCGATCCGCTCGAACGCGTGCACCAGGTTGTGCCCGAAGAACGCGACTGCGAGCTGCACCACGACGATGATGAGCAAGCAAAGCTTGTCGTTCCAGCCGAGCAGCGCATTCAGCGCGAAGGCGCCGCTGACGCTGTTGACGGCAAACCAGCCCACACCTGCCACGAGCGCGTTGATGCCGGCCGGGAGGATGTTGCCGAGGAAGCCGAAGCCGAGCCGCGACAGCACCATCTGCGGTACGCCGAACAACGGTCCGCGAGCGGCCAGGAAGCCCATCGAGACAGACCCGAGGGCCGTGCCCAGCACGATCGCCAGCGCGGCCATCCAGAAGGACTGTCCGAAGAACCAGACGCCGATGATGCCGACAAAGATCGTCGCGAACTCCATATTCGGCGACACCCACGTCCAGAACTGCTGGTGCGGCTTGCCGTGCCGCTCACTGAGCGGGATGTACTCGGCGCCGCCCGGCTCGATCTTCGCGACCTTGGCGCCATACGTGCCCTCGCGAACATCGGCCTCGATCACCGCGGCGTTGCCCGCGCTTGTGGTCTCGGTCACTTCCTGTACACCCCTCAGCTCGACGTGGCCTGCAGAGTTGGCTGCGCGGCAGCCGGGTCGTTGATCATGAGCCAGCCAGCGCGCCGTCAGGATGTCGGCTGTGCTGTCGCCGGCGTCCGCGCGGGGCGGCTCGCGGCTAAGTGTGGCGCACCATTGTTTCCAACATGTGTCAGGTCGCGCCACATTCCCCTCGTGTCGCGCGGCAAGGGTCCGCCCGGCTGGCTGGCAGCATCGCGTGCGGCGTTCGGAGGACCGTAGCCCCGCTGGTTTCTATCGTTGTACGATATAAACTGTGTCCCACGTCATATCCCCTGCTCAGCGGGCCGCGGCTGATGGCGGGGTAACGGCGCGGCACACCGGCGTGCCGCTGTCATCGCAGATCGCCAGGCCAGAGTACTTCGCCATGGTGATGGCGACCGGAATCGTGGCGACCGGCGTCCGGCTGGACGGGTGGCGCGGAGCTTTCGATGTGCTCGTGGTGATCGCCGCCGCGGTGTGGCTGGCCACGGCCGCGGGGACGCTCGTGCTGGTCGCGCGGTCGGCGACGGCGTTGTCCCTCGATGCGAGAGAGCCGGGAGCAGGGTTCGCCTGGTACGCGGTCGTCGCGGCCTGCGTGGTCCTGGGCGGTTGTCTGGCCGCGCTAGGCGGCCCCGGCATCGGGGCGGCGACTGTACTAGCGGTTCTCGCGGCGACGGCGTGGCTGGCCGTGACCGCGCTGGTCCCGGCCAGGTTCGGGCGTCGGTCAGCGCGACCAGCCCTGCGGACCGTCGTCGGAACCTGGTACCTGTGGCCGGTCGCCACCCAGGCGCTGGCGATCGCCGCTGCGCAGCTCGCAGCCAGCGGCGTGCTGCCCACCGAGCCGGGAGTGATCACGGCGATCACGGCCTGGTCCGTGGGCGTCATGCTGTACCTCGTGACGTCGGCCCTGGTCGCGGCCCGGCTGCGGCGGGCGGGCCCTGGGCCGGCCGGCACCAGGGCGGCGTACTGGGTGGTGATGGGAGCGGCAGCCATCAGTGTGCTCGCCGCCGCCCTGATCCTGCGGATCCCCCGCGCGTCGACCGTGCTCGCGGCCGGCCCGGCGCTCAAAGCTGTGGGGCTGGTGCTGTGGTCGGCAGGTACGGTGCTGTACCTGGTGCTCGCGGCGCTGACGGCTCGGTGGTGGACCCGGACCCGGCGCCGCCCTGGCTACCAGCCATCCACCTGGGTGATTGTCTTCCCGCTCGGTATGTACGCGGTCGCCAGCTGGCAGCTGGGTTCCGCGACCGGGGTAGCGGTCGTGCACGACATCGGCACCGTTGCCGTCTGGCCGGCCGCCGCTGCGTGGACCGGCACCGCGGTCGCGCTCGCCAGCTCGGTGGTTGCGGCCGTTCGCGGCGTCGCCGCACGACTGCGCTCGAGCCTGCGGCCGGACCACCCGCAGGCCGGCAAGCGGAGCTACAAGTTCGAGGCCCTCGTCACGATCCCGTCAGGGGACGACTCGCCGGCTGCGGCGCTGCCAGGACCTGACTGGCACGGGGTCATTCGGGCCACAGCAGGCAGCCCGGTCAGCTCGCCCGCCTTGTTCAGCGCCGTCGTTGCGGGCTGGGATCTGCACAACGGAGGCGAGGCAGGCAGCACCAGGGCGGTCGCGACAATCGTCGCGTTCGGCGCCGAGCCAGCCCACTGCCTGCCCGTCGGCGGGACGTTCGCCCTCTGGCGCGGCCACGACGTCGGCCACGGCATCGTGACCCGCCGGATCTTCGTCTGACGCTACCCGTTGCAAACAGGACGAGCCCGCCCGGCAGCCTGGACCTAGAACGCTGGTCCTACGACGAACGGCCGATGCGCAGGCGAGGTACTCGCGGCTACGTTCACCTCATGACAGGTTTCGTGCGGGCGCTATCCGCGACGGATATCCCAGCCGGGCAAGGCAGACTGTGGCGGCACGGCGACAAGCGGATCGCGTTATTCCGGACCGCTGCGGGTGTGTACGCGGCCGACAACCGCTGCCCCCACCAGGGTTACGCGCTGAAAGAGGGCGACATTCGCGGGGAGGTGCTGACCTGCGCGTGGCACAACTGGAAGTTCCGGTTGACCGACGGCCAGTGCCTGTTCGGCGGGGAGAACATCCGGACGTACCCGGTGTCTGTGCGGGATGGCTGGGTGTACGTGGACCTCACCGACCCCGCACCGGAAGAGATAGCGCCGGAGTTGTTCGCGAGCCTGCTCGAGGCCATGGGCGACGTGGACACCGGACGCCTCGCCAGAGACACCATGCGGCTGAACGCGATCGGGATGCCGCTGACCGAGGTGGTGCGCACCGGGGTGACCTACGGCGCCACCAGGGCCGAATACGGCTGGAATCATTCCCTCGCCACGCTGGCTGACTGCCTGACGATGGCATCCGCGTTCGAGGGTGCGCTGAGCACGCTGCCGGTGATTCAGGGCCTGGCCACGGTGAGCCGGACGGAGGTCCGCCGCCCGCCACGGCGCCAGCCCGAGCCTGCGGATGTTCTCCGTGAGTACGGCTCAGCGGACGCCGGGCTCGCGGCGTTCCCTGCGCTCGTCGATGAGGAACGCGGCGATGAGGCTGAGGCACTGCTGCGCGGCCTGCTGGCGGTCGGCGCGTCGCGGGCGCAGGTCCGGCACGCCTTCCTGACGGCGATCACCAATCACTTCCTCGGGTACGGGCACCCGATGATCTACTGCCAGAAGGCGTTCGACCTACTGGACCGGATCGGGTGGTCGGAGGCAGACACGGTGCTGGCACCGCTGGTTCCGGCCATCACCTGGTCTACGCGGTACGACCGGCTCCCGTACATGCGCCGCTTCCTGCGCGCCTGGCGCGATGCTGACCTGGCTGACCCGGTGTCCGTGGCGTCGCCGTCTGCCAATCCGGGGCAGCCGACGACCGCCGTGGTGAAGCCCGAGCTACGGCGGGTGCTACTGGACGGGATGCCGGAGGATGCCGTGGCGGGTGTCATGAGCGCCATCCGAGCAGGCGTGCCGGTCCCGCAGATCATCGACATCATCGCCTCGGTGGCGGCGGCACGGCTCGGCCGCTTCGACCTTGACTCCGATACCGACGACACCAAGGACGCCGGCTGGCTGGACGTGACACACACGCTGACCTACGTGAACGCGCTGCGATGGGCGTGGTCAGCGAATCCGGGCCCGGAGGTACTGCGCGGCGTGCTGCACGCCGCGTGGTTCGTGCAGTGGACGGCAAGATTCGATGCCGCGACGCCGTCCGCGACCGTGACACCGCACCGGGGTTCCGACGCCGACGCGGTCCTCAAGGCGATCAGGAAACGCGACCCGGACCAGGCGGTGGCGCTGGTCAAGGGCTATGACGGCCCGGCGGCGCCGCTCCGCACCGCGCTGACCCAGGCCGCGGCTGAGGACAATTCCACCGCGTCGATCATGGTGGCGCACGTCGTGAAGACGACGACCGCGGCGATCGCTGAATCCCGCCAGGCCGGGCCGGCTCCGCTCGCGGCCGCGGCCAGGTTCCTCGCCGCACCCAAGCGCGAGCGCTTCGTCTACCAGGCGACTCTCGACGCGATCGACTTCATCCAGGGCCGGGCGAAAGGCGACGGGGAGGCATAGGCTGCGCACTCTCGCCAGATGGCGGGAGCGCCGAAGCCGCCGCTACGGCAGCCGCGCCTCGGCGTGCAGCAGGCCGGGCAGCTCGTCCGGGCCTGGCCGCGCCTGGCCGAGACCATGAGCCACGAACCACCTGCTGACGTTGGCGGCATCTCGGTCAAGGAAGTCTGCGCCCCGCGGATTTGCGATCACGTCGACGACCTGCGGCGTGTCGATCATCACCAGCCGACCACGGTGCAGCAGCAGGTTATAGGCCGAGAGGTCGCCGTGCGCCAGGCCGAGCTGCGCCATTCCGACGAGCAGGTGCACGAGCTGGTCCCACAGCCCGGTGAGCTCGGCGCCGCGCACGCCAGTTTCGGCCAGCCGCGGCGCGGCGCTGCCGTCTTGCTCGCCAATGAACTCGATCAGCAGCTCAGTACCGAGGACCTGGACCGGATAAGGCACCGCGAGCCCGGAGATGTAGAACTGGCACAGCGCGGTAAATTCGGCGTTCGCCCACTGGGACGCGATCATCTCCCGTCCCGCGGCGGTCCGGTTCGCCATGGCCCGGGTGTCGCGCGACTTGCGGACTCGGCGGCCCTCCAGGTACTCGCTGTCACGGTGGAAGAGCCTGTGCTCAGCTGCGCGGTACCGCTTGGCGGCGAGCAGACAGGACGGCCCGGTGCGTGGTACGGCGCGGCGCACGAGGAAGACGTCGGCTTCCTTACCGGTCTTCAGGATGCCGAGTTCGGTGTCTGCAGCGGCGAGCTGCGTGACTAGCCACGACGGATGCGGCCGCGGGCCGCGCTCGCCCGCAGTGGACTGATCCCAGGTGGACCAGCGGTCTCCCTCGACCAAGCCGTCGGTGGCGTCGAAAGCGTCCTCGGCAGGCAGCGAGCGACGATGGGTGTTGCGCCTTACGTATGTGGGCTCGTCGTCATCGAGACGCCACTTGGTGCGGCGGTTGGCAGGGCTGGGCAACGGTAATGCTCCTCAAGCCGGCAGGAAGGGTGGGCAGCACGAAATTCGACTCGTTCAACTGCGGCCTCCCTTCGGCTCAGGAGCCCGGCTGCACGCCAGCTCGCTCGGCTCGTCACCCTGTCACGCCAGTTCCTGCCGGCGCAAATGGTTTGCCCAGGCAGCATCGCTGATCGCTCTTACGCCTCAGGAGTCTTTCGACCGGACGCCAGGAACAGCAGCCCGGACATGGTCACGGTGCCAGGACTGGCGAGGTGATCGCGGACCTGGGCGTCGACCCGGTCGAGTTCTGTCGCGGTGGCAAGGCCCAGTTCCAGGATTTGCGGACGCATGCTGCGGGTCAGGTCGGCGCGGATTGCCCGCCGCGAATGCCCCGGCGGGTAGAGCGGCGCACGTGCCTCTACCCTGATGTCAGCCAGTCCGGCCGTGCGGAACATCTGCGGCAGCTTGCGGCCTATCCACGGGTCGGCGCCGTTGCGGGGAAACACCGTGGTGAAGATCTGGCAGATCCGGTCGAAAGCCGGATGCGGCGGGTGGCAGAAGGCGTGTTGCATGTCGTATTCCATGGCTGCCACGTGGCCGCCGGGGCGCGCTAGCCGCACCATCTCGGTAACCACCTCCGCCGGGTCGGGAACGTTAATCAGCAGGGTCCGGCTGAAGACCAGGTCGAATGCGCTGGCGCGCAGCCCGGTGCGCCGCGCGTCCGCGGTCACGATCTGAACGTTCGCCAGCTGGTGATCTTTGACGAAATCGGCCGCCATCGCGGTGTGCGCCGGGTCTGCATCCAGACCGATGACGTGGCCTCCCGGTGATACTCGCTCGGCCAGCAAGTCCAGGATGCCGCGCGGCCCGCAGCCCACATCGATCACGCTCTGCCCTGGCTGCACGGCGACGCTGTCGAGCAGACCGCTCGTCTCGGCAGCCAGCTCGCTGGCCTGGCGCTGAAGCCGCGCACTCTCGGCTGCGCTGCTGCCCAGGGAGTACACCGCATTGGCATCAAGCGGGATGCAGTGGTCCGCCACTCTTGTCACCTCGATCGGGACACCGCTGATCAGGCGGGATGCCGGTCGGTCCAGGCGTCGATGACGTCGAGCTCCGTAGGGCTGGGCTCGGGCGGCACGAAGCCGAGCATGTCCTGCAGGATCGGGTGCACGACGGGGTGCAGCCGGTTCTCGGCGAACTCCTCGTGGTCGGCCCTGGACCGCCAGACGTCGAGGTAACGAAGCCCGGAATCGGTGCGCCAAGCAAGGTGTGCGATCAGGCCGAGCGGGCGGTCGGGGCCCAGGCCCTCCTTGATTCGGGCGTAGGTCTCAGCGTTGATCGGTGCGTCGTAGGTGAACGCGTAGGTCATTGGGTCCCTCCCTATATTTAATCCGAAGTATCCTCGGATCAATATTGCTATCCTGGCTCACATGCCAGGAGCCGTCAAGAGGCGCTACGACGCCACCAGCCGCCGCCAGGCCGCCGCACGAACTCGGGCAGCGATCCTCGACGCCGCCCTCGAGTTGTTCACCGAGCGGGGTTACGCTGCCACCTCGATGACCGCGATCGCCGTCCGTGCTGGCGTGGCAGTGGACACGGTGTACGCGTCGGCCGGCCGTAAGCCCGAGCTTGCGCAGCGGCTGATAGAGGCCGCGATCTCCGGCACCGACCAGGCCGTCCCCGCAGAGCAGCGCGACTATGTCAGGGCGATCCGCGCCGCCTCAGACGCTCGCACCAAGATCAAAATCTACGCAGCAGCCATTACGGCGATCGCCCAGCGGCTGGCCCCCGTACTGGCCATGATTCAGCAAGCTGCTCCCGATGAACCTCAACTGGCCACGCTGTGGGCCGAGATCGCTGAGCGGCGCGCCGCGAACATGCGGCTGTTTGTGGCCGACCTGGCGAGCGTCGCCACCATGCGGCTTGACCCCGATCAGGCTGCTGACGTCGTCTGGGCGACTAACGCAACCGAGCTCTATCAGCTGCTAGTTGGTCAGCGCGGCTGGACGCCACAACGCTACGAAGGCTTCCTCGCCGACACCTGGCAGCGTCTGCTGCTCGCCGACTAGATCCATCCAGCCGGCTCCGGACAACGTCGCCGGCCGAAGCCCGCGCGGCGGCGCGCAGGCACGCCACAGCAAGGCCGCCGAGACACGAGCGACCAGTAAGCAGTGCCCGGCGCGGCAGCCTTCGCAGCCGCCAGGGTGACTACCGAGTACCGGGAACCGTGCAGACCGCGCCGCGGTCAGCGCCCGAGACCAGAGCCGCGTACTTAGCCATCGCGCCGGTCGTATAGTTCGGCGCAGGCCGCTGCCAGGCAGCCCGGCGGCGTGCCAGCTCGGCCTCGTCCACGCCCAGTTCCAGCCGCCGCTCGACGACGTCGAGCACGATGGGGTCGCCGTCGGCGACCAGGCCGATCGGCCCGCCGTCCCACGCCTCGGGAGCCACGTGTCCGACGCACGCGCCGAACGTGGCGCCGGAGAACCGGCCGTCAGTCAGCAGCATCACGTCCTTGCCGAGCCCGGCGCCCTTGATCGCCGCGGTGACCGCGAGCATCTCCCGCATGCCTGGTCCGCCCTTGGGCCCCTCGTACCTGATCACCAGCGCATCGCCCTTAGCGACCTGTCCGGCGGTGACCGCGGCGAAGCAGTCCTCTTCGCGCTCGAAGACGCGCGCGCGGCCCTCGAAACGCAGCGTCTCGATGCCCGGCGTCTTCACCACGGCGCCGTTGGGCGCGAGCGTGCCGCGCAGCACCGCCAGCCCGCCGTCCGGCTTGAACGGGTCTTTGACCGGGCGCACCACCTTGCCGTCCGGCTCGAACGCGTCTGCCACGTTCTCGCCCATGGTCTTGCCGTTGACGGTGATCGCCGAGCCGTCGATCAGCCCGGCGGACAGCAGCTCTCGCAGGATGACCGGGACGCCGCCGACCTGGTCCAGCTCGCTCATCACGTACAGGCCGGACGGCCGCACCGACGCGATCACCGGGGTGCGCCGGCTCACCTCGTCAAAGTCCTCCAAGGTGAGCTCGACCCCGAGCTCGTGCGCGATCGCCAGCAGGTGCAGGACCGCGTTGGTCGACCCGGCGGTGGCCATGACCACCGTGGCCGCGTTGAGGAACGCCGGCCTGGTCATGATCTGCGATGGCCGCAGCCCGGCCGCAAGCGCTGCCACCACCTCGGCGCCGGTCCGGCGCGCCAGGTCGGTCCGCTCGGCGGACACCGCAGGTGCCGACGCCTCACCCGGCAGCGTCATGCCGAGGGCCTCGGCGCACATCGACATGGTGTTGGCCGTGTACATGCCCGCGCACGAGCCAGCGCCGGGGCAGGCAGCGCGCTCGACCGCCAGCAGCTCCGCATCCGACATCGTGCCGGCCGAGTGCTCGCCGACTGCCTCGAACACGTCCTGGATGGTGATCGCCTTGCCGTGCACGTAGCCGGGCAGGATCGTCCCGCCGTACAGGAAGATCGACGGGATGTCGAGCCGACCGCAGGCCATGAGCATGCCGGGCAGCGACTTGTCGCAGCCGGCGATCGTCACCAGCGCGTCGAACTGCTCGGCCTCCACCATCAGCTCGACCGAGTCGGCGATGACCTCGCGGGACACGAGCGAGGCCTTCATGCCCTCGCTGCCCATCGAGATGCCGTCCGACACCGCGATCGTGCCGAACTCGAGCGGTACCGCGCCGGCCTGCCGGACGCCTTCCTTGGCCGCCAGCGCGAGCCCGTTCAGGTGCACGTTGCAGGGGGTCACCTCGTTCCAGGACGAGGCGACCGCTACCTGCGGCCGCTGCAGGTCGTCCTCCGACAGCCCGACAGCGCGTAGCATCGCCCGCGCGGCCGCCCGCGACGGCCCGGTCGTCAGCGGGCCGGAGCGCGGCCGGGGCAGGTTTGACGGGTGCAAGGGCCGGGTTGGGTGGGACATTTACACAGCCTCCGAGATCTTGTCGGCCAGCGGCTCTGCACCGGCCCGCAGCAAGCCATATGCCACGCCATCGGTGAGCGCCTCCCAGGAGGCGGTAACGATGTCGTCGGACACTCCGACCGTAGTCCACTCGCCGTCGGCGTCGGCCGAAGTCAGCATCACTCTGGTGACGGCGCTCGTCGCCGCCCTGCCGTCGAGGATGCGCACCTTGTAGTCGACCAGGTGAATGCCGCCCAGCTCGGGATACACCTCTGACAGCCCGCGCCGCAGCGCCTGGTCAAGCGCGTGCACCGGTCCCACACCCTCGCCGACGGCGACGACCCGTCCGGTGCCCAGCCGCAACCGGACGATCGCCTCGCTGCGATCATCAGCGGCGTCTCGTTCCACGACCACCCGGTAGCCCTCCAGCTCGAACCAGGCCGGCAGCACGCCGGCGCTGCGGCGCACCAGCAGATCGAACGAGGCGTCGGCGGCCTCAAACGCGTAGCCGCGATGCTCGGCCTCCTTCACCTGCTCGAGCACCCGGCCCGCCAGTCCTGGGTCCGCCGACAGGTCGAGTCCGAGCTCAGCCGCCTTCGCGAGCACGTTGCTCCGCCCGGCCAGCTCGCTGACCAGGACCTGCGCCTTGTTGCCCACGGCCGCCGGCGCCACGTGCGAGTACGCATCCGGGCGCCGAGCGATCGCCGAGGCGTGCAGCCCGGCCTTGGTGGCGAACGCCGACGAGCCCACGTACGGCTGCCGGGCCTCGAACGGCAGGTTCGCCAGTTCGGCGATGGCACGCGCGGTAGTCGCCAGCGCGCTTAGCCGCCCCTCGGGCAGCAGCGTGTAGCCGCGCTTCAGCTCGAGCGACGCGATGATCGAGAACAGGTCCGCGTTCCCGCAGCGTTCTCCGTACCCATTGGCGGCGCCCTGCACGTGCACGCTGCCCGCCCCGACCGCCACCACCGAGTTGGCCACCGCGCACGCGGCGTCATTGTGGAAGTGCACGCCCACCGATGTTCCCTGGCGCCGGCCGAACTGCCCGTTGACCTCGGCCACAATCCGGGCGACGTCGTCGGGCAGCGTGCCGCCGTTGGTGTCGCACAACACCAGGGTGTCCGCGCCGGCCTCGGCCGCAGCAGCCAGCACCTCGAGCGCGTAAGTCCGGTCGGCCCGGTAGCCGTCGAAGAAGTGCTCAGCGTCAAACACGACGCGGCGCCCGGCCGCCGCCATGTACGCGATCGAGTCAGCCACCATCGCGACGTTCTCCGCCCTGGTGGTGCGCAGCGCCTCATCCACATGGAGAGTCCACGACTTGCCGACCAGCGTCACGATGGGCGTCTCCGCCGCGAGCAGCGCGGCCAGCGACGCGTCATCCTCGACGTTCCGGCCAGGCAGCCGGGTCGCGCCGAACGCGGCGAGCGTCGAGTTGCGGAACTGCAGCTCCTTGACTCGCTCGAAGAACTCGGCGTCCTTGGGGTTGGAGCCCGGCCAGCCGCCCTCGATGACGTCGACGCCCAGCGTGTCGAGCGCCATCGCGACCCGAATCTTGTCGGCGACGGTGAGATCCAGGCCGACCTGCTGCGACCCGTCGCGCAGCGTCGTGTCGTACATCTCCACCTGGGGAGGGGCTACCTTCGTCGGGTCAGGCTGAACAGGCATCACGCGGTCCCCCCAAGGTGCGTCAGCAGCGCTTTCTCCCACTCCCCCGTGCTGGCGGGCGCGCCCTCGGCGAGCACCGCGCTCACCGCGGCGTCGAGCTCCGCGGCGGCCGCGTCCTCGCCGAGATGCGACAGCATCAGCCCGGCCGACAGCACCGCCCCGGCCGGGTTCGCCAGGCCCTTGCCGGCGATGTCGGGCGCCGAGCCGTGCACCGGCTCGAAGATCGACGGCCCGGTGCGATCGGGATTCAGGTTGCCACTCGGCGCGTAGCCGAGACCCCCGGTCAGCGCCGCGCCAAGGTCGGAGATGATGTCGCCGAACAAGTTGTCGGTCACGATGACGTCGAACCGCTTCGGGTCGTCCACCATCCACAGGCAGGCCGCGTCCACGTGCGCGTAGCCGAGCTCCACGCCCGTCTCGGCCGCGACCTCGCGGGCGATCCTGTACCACAGGTCCCCGGCGTGGGTCAGCACGTTGGTCTTGTGCACGAGCGTGAGCCGACCGGTCCGCCGGGCGGCGAGCTGAGCGGCGTAGCGCACGCACCGCCGCACGCCAGCCCACGTGTTGAGCGACTCCTCCGTCGCGGTCTCAAACTCGGTGCCGCGGTGCACCGCGCCACCGGCCCCCGCGTACAGGCCCTCGGTGTTCTCCCTGACGATGACGAAATCCAGGTCAGCCAGCGCGTGCTTGCCGACCGCGCCGCCGACGCCGGACCGCAGCTTGGACGGCCGGAGGTTGATGTACAGGTCGAGCTCGAACCGCAGCCGCAGCAGCAAACCGCGCTCCAGCACGCCCGGCGGAACCTCCGGCGTGCCGACGGCGCCGAGCAGGATGGCGTCCGACTGGCGCAGCTCAGCCAGCACCGGATCGGGCAGCACCTCACCGGTTGCGAGGTAGTGCCGGCCGCCTAGGTCGCACGGCCGCCAGTCCACAGCGAACTGGTGTCGGCCAGCGACCGCGTCCACGCAGGCCCGCGCGACTTCGGTGACTTCCGGACCGACACCATCTCCGGGCAGGTGGGTAACGACGTGCACCCGGTGGCCACCGCCGTTCCCCTCCGAGGCGCCGCCGTCGGCTACGTGCGCGTCCGCTCCTTCGCCCGCCATCACTCGTCCATCTCCTTGGCAGCCGACCCGAGCCAGCTCATCATCGCGCGCAGCGGCTTGCCGACTTGCTCAACCTGGGCGGTCTTCGCCTCGGCGCGCAGCCGTTCGAAATTCGGGCGGCCGGCGTCGTCCTCGGCGACCCACTCGCGGGCGAACTCGCCGGACTGGATGTCGGCCAGCAGCTTCGCCATGGCCTGCCGGGTCGCATCGCCGATCACCCGCGGGCCGCGGGTCAGGTCGCCATACTCGGCGGTGTCGCTGACCGAGTAGCGCATCCATGACTCGCCGCCCTCGTACATGAGGTCGACGATCAACTTGAGCTCGTGCAGGCACTCGAAGTAAGCGACCTCGGGCTGGTATCCGGCCTTGACGAGGGTCTCGAACCCGGCGTTCACCAGCGCGGTCACGCCGCCGCACAGCACCGCCTGCTCGCCGAACAGGTCACTCTCGGTCTCCTCCTTGAAGGTGGTGACGAGCGCCCCTGCCTTGGTCCCGCCGATCGCGGCGGCGTAGGACTTCACCAGATCCCACGCCTTGCCGGTCGCGTCCTGGGCAACCGCGACCAGCACCGGCGTGCCGTGGCCCTCCTCGTACTGGCGGCGGACCAGGTGACCCGGCGCCTTGGGCGCGACCATCGCCACGTCCACGCTGTCCGGCGGGGTGATGTAGCCGAAGTGGATGTTGAAACCGTGCGCGAAGAACAGCGCGTCGCCGGGCCGCAGGTTCGGCTCGATCGCCTCGGCGTACAGCTTGCGCTGGGTCGTGTCCGGTGTCAGCACCATGATCAGGTCGGCCCACGAGCTGGCCCGCCCCGGAGTGGTCACCTCCAGGCCGGCCGCCTCGGCGCGCTTGCGGGACCGGGAGCCCTCAGGGAGCCCGACTCGTACGTCGCAGCCGGAGTCACGCAGGCTCAGCGCGTGCGCGTGGCCCTGCGAGCCGTAGCCGAGCACGGCGATCTTGCGGGACTGGATGAGACCGAGGTCTGCGTCCGAGTCGTAGTAGACGGTAGCCATGGCGGCGAAATCCTCTCAGTGAAAGATCGAAATCGTTGGTCAGGGAACGGGGTTTCAGGCGGCACTCACGGCTGGTCGGGCCGCGGTCGTGTCGAGTCCGGGCACCGCGGGCTCATCGGTGATCACGCTGGCGCCGCGCGCCAGCCCGATCCGGCCGGTTCTGACCAGCTCGCAGGTGCCGTAGCTGTCGAGCATGGCAGCAGCGCGTCCAGCTTGGCGGGACTCGCGACGGCCTCGAGCACCAGCGTCGCGGGGCTCATGTCGACGACGTTCGCGCTGAACACGCCCGCCACCTCGAGCAGCTGGCCGCGCAGGGCCGGCTCCACGCGCACCTTGATCAGGGCCAGCTCACGCTCGATCGCGTCGTCGTCGGC
>JASHOE010000137.1 GCA_030041275.1 Streptosporangiaceae bacterium | reverse complement strand
CCGGGTGCTTCGCCACCCGGTCGGGCCTCTGGCCTCCGCAAAATGTGACCTCAGTACGTGCCGCATTGGGCAACGTGCGCGCGATGTTGGCGGAACTCACGGTAGTCAGCTGCACCAGCCAAGCGCCCCTGCGGACAGTTGCACCCTTGCGCCGCCAGACGGCGGGAGCTAACACAACTGGCTCCAGGGCCGGCTCCTACGCGACACGGCCGCGAGATCGCCAACGCTCCGACCTTGGTCGGAGCGTTGGCGATATCGGGATGGTGTCGGCTGGCGATGCTTAGGGATGGCAGGTTCGAGCCTGCGGACGCCGGTCTGCCCATTGTCTCCCGCATCACAACGGAAGCGCGACTTCAGCCGTACGCAGGCTCGGGTCTGGCGTGGCTTAGCTCTCCCGGCCATCGGGCCGGGGCCTCGCGAACCAGAAGTAGCCAACGGCGAACGCAAGGACGATTGCGATGTTTGCTATCAGCCGCTCGGTGAAGTGGTGCCTGAAGAAAACGATGTCGACGCAGACCACGGCGGCAATCATCGCGAGCAGATAGAGCACGATGGCTGCTCTTCTTCCCATGGCTTCGTTCTACACGACGGAGTGCGCCAACATCGATGGCCAAAGGTCACAAAACGGCTTCGCCAGTGCGTGCACAGTCCGGTGGCTTCGTCGCGTCAGCAGCCCTCGACGATCTAGACGACGCCGTGGCCGCCCACGCGCATCCTTGATCCTTCCCTTAGATGGGTGATATCTTCCATCTATGCGCACTGAGGCACCGGCCCTCATGCCGATCCTGCGTTCCCGGCACCAGGCCGAACTGCTGACGCTGCTTTTGTTGCATCCAGGGAAGGAGTACAGCATTACCGAGCTTTCGGAAAAGCTGGGCGTTCCCCTCACTACCGTGCAGCGCGAGGTGAATCGATTCCTCGTGGCCGGCCTGATCACCGAGCGACGGGCCGGCCGAACCAGGGAGGTCTCTGCCAACCCGAAGAGCCGGTACGCCCGGTCACTCACCGAGTTGCTGACGCTGGCATTCGGGCCGCATGTCGTTATCGGGGAGGAGTTCGCTGACCTTCCCGCCACTGGCGTTGCGATCTACGGATCCTGGGCAGCGCGCTACAACGGCGTCCCTGGCCCTGCTCCGGCAGACGTCGATGTTCTTGTCATTGGCGAGCCATCCCGGCCGCGCGTCTACGACGCCGCGGACCGGGCCGAGCAGCGGGTCGGCTTCCCGGTCAACGTGACGGTCGCCAGCCCAGCCCGCTGGGCTGCCGGCTCGGACGCGCTCATCCAGCAGATCCGGTCCGCGCCCCTGGTCTGGATCATCGGACCGCCTGACGAAGGTGATTCGTGACCGGCTGGACGCCCGGCGCCGCTGTCATCGAGCGTCTTCTGGAGGAACGGCGACTAGAGCTGGTTCGGGGCGCTCATGCCGACGGCATGCCATGGCTCGATCGTGCCCGCGAAACAGTAGCTGCCGCAAGCGCTCTCGAGCAGGCCAGCCCGGACAATGCATTCGTCCTGGCCTACGACGCGGCACGCCAGGCGTGTACAGCTCTGCTCGTACAGCAGGGCCTGCGTCCTACGACTTTCGGCGGCCACTATGCGGTCGAGGAGTCCGTGAAGGCCCAGTTCGGAACAATCCTGCGGCCGTTCGGCGCCCTGCGACGCCGACGCAACGAACTGGAGTACCCGCTGGACCCATCCGACAGAGCCAGTGTTGGTGAGACCGCCGACGGAATCCGTGCCGCTACCGAGCTAATCGACGCTGCCTCGAAGATAATTCCCAAGCTTGGCCTCTTCTGAAGCGGCGCCCACCTGATTAACGTCAGTCTTGATGATCCAAATCGGGACCGGTCGACAGGCCGAGCCAGCCAAGAGTGCGCGCCATAAGAAGTCGCCAACAACTCCGACTCCGCACCGACGCGCCGGAGCTCCGGGATCACGGCCCGACAACGCTCGCTCGTGCCCAAGAGCGCGCGTTCGAGTTTCTGCGTGATCATGCAGCCGTTCGCATGATCACTTGCGCCTCAGACGCCTGGCGGCGACCGTGACGATCTCTAAGACATGGGGCCAGATCGCCATGTCTGCTGGCGCCAAGGGCGTGGGTCGGCAGGTAGCAGCGACCATGAGATGAGATCGAGGCGCTGCCCTTTCACGGGCTGATACGACCTCAGCACGCCCTCGCGGGTGAAGCCCATCCTTTCCGCCAGCCTATTGGAGGCAACGTTCTCCGGGTGGATGAGCAGAAACAGCCGCTGGATGCCGTTGGAGAAGGCCCAGTCCGCGACCAAGCCCAGAGCTCGAGAAGCCACCCCGCGCTGGCGGTCCGGTGCGTTCACCCAGTAGTGGCCTTCCGCGCTGACGTGCTGGACGTTCACGTGAGCCCCACTTGGCCGAGAAGTCGGTCATCGTCGGGGTGGACGATTGCCAACCGCGGGTGTCCATCCGGCCAGCGTTTGTTGGACCTGACGATCCACTCGATGGCCCCGGCTTGAGTGAGTCCGTCCTGCATGAAGGTGAAGCGGAGAATGGCTGGGTCTCGGCACGCGTCGACGACCGCCGCTGCGTCCTCGACCCGGAAAGGGCGCAAAGCTATCCCCTCTGCCTGCAGTCGGGGCTCAGGTGGATACCACTCCACGCCTCAAGTGTCACTCAGCCGGGAAACCGCGAGGGCGCCCACGAGCACATGCGCCCGAACCTTTCTTCTGCGCTCGCCGTTCCGGACGCGACTCCGGCTGAAGAGCCGATCAGATCGACGGCTAATTGTGCGGTTATCGCGAGTTCGCCAGTCCGTCGGCAAATCCGCCTGCGGTCGAGCAGCCAGGTCGTATGTTTCTGCATCGCTCGCGCTGAAGCGAATGCGCGTCTGGCTCCGCCGACCGCGCTGCTCCGGACCGCCCTCAAGGCCAGACATCGGGGGCGTCAGAGCCGGATTGTTGTGAACAGGGTGGTCCCGCGGACCACGTCCACTTCCTTCTGCTCAGTCTCAGTGAATCCGACCTTGGCCAGCACACGGCGCGAGGCGGTGTTCCAGTCCCAGACCGTGGCCCACAGACGTTCGTATCCGGACGATCTCGCCCAGTCCAGAACCGCCAGCGCGGCCTCAGTCGCATATCCCTGACGCCAGACTCGGCGTAGCAGCTCGAAGGCCAGTTCCGGTTCCCCTTCTGCCCCACGCCCGCTGTCGACCAGCCCGCAGTAGCCGATGACATCACGAGCGGCCTTCCGTTCTATCGCCAGCAAACCTGTCGACGATGGCTGGCTGGTGCGGATCGAATCCTCGAGGTCTGCGACCGTGGGGTGTCCATCTGCGTCGATTCGACGCTGCAGAGGCACTCGGGGATCACGTTCGGTCCACAGCTCACGCAAGACGACAGCCTCGGCTACCCGCCAAGGTCTGAGCAGCAGGCGAACCGTCTCCAGCACAACCTCGCCGCCCGGAGTCGCTCCACCTGCCATGAAGGCAACTCTCTCAGGCGGGCCAGCGCGCTAACTCTCAAGGCGTTCGCAACCAGCACCCGGACCAAGCCCACCGATGTCGTCGACCTCTGGCGCTGCCTTGAGATCTGCTTCGCAGCCGAAGTCAGAGCCGCGACATTCAGCCGCGGAACCGCCGCTCAGGGCGCGGCCATCACCAGCCGCTATTCAACAGCCGGCGCGGCTCCAGCATGCGAGCGCTGACCGGTGCGGCTGGCTGTTAGACAGTGCCAACCTTGCTACCGACTGAAGGTAACCGGCGGGGCGAATAGGGCGGGAACCTCGCCTGGTCGGTGAGGTCGAGATCTGTGTCGGGCCAGCGGCGGCGCAGCACATGGGACGTGCGCCGGGCCCAGCCGGCTAGCTGGGGCAGGGCGCGGTGGGCTTCGGCCGTCCGGGCCGCGGATTCCAGGGTCTCCACGAGTTGCACTCGGCTGTCGTCGCCCGGCGCGCGCGTGTCGAGGACGCCGAAGCGTCGCAGGCGCACGAGCGCCCAGGACATGCAGGCCGATGCCAGGGCGAATCCGTAGCGCAGGTCGTCTTGCGCCTCAGGCACGCCCTGGGCCAGCGCGCGGCGATACTGATCAGCCAGGCCGGTGGCGCCCGGGTCGCCGACGGTTATCCATCCCGGACCGGGCACGTGCAGGCAGACTGCATCGATAAGGGCGTGGGCGTAGCCCTCGGCCTCGAAGTCGATCAGACGGGCGTCGGCGGGTCCGTGCTCATGGATCATGATGTTGTTGGATTCCGCGTCCCCATGGCTCAGCGCCAGGAACGGGCCCGGCGCTTTCAACTCCTCGAGCACAGCGATAAGTTCGGATGCGGCCGGTCCGGCGATGGGTGCCCCGAGCGCCGCGGCGTCCTTGTGCCCCCGGTCCCATAGCCCGGCGTACCTGCCCTCGGCGCCACCCGTCGGGGCCGAGAACCCCAGGGCTGCGCACCGGGCGCGGTGAGCCCCGGCTTGGCCAGCGGTGGCTGCGCTCAGCTCGCCTCGGGCCTGGGCGAAGACCGCCAGGAGGCCGAGGTGGGCCGCCGCCCCGTCACGGCGGATGAGTTGATCCAGGGCGACACGAGGCGCAAGGTCTTCCAGGACGAGCAACCCGGCCGGCAGGTCGGCGGCGATAACTCGGGGGGTAAGCGCGAGTCCCAGATCGTCGGACAGGAACTGCAGCGCGGCCAGTTCGGCACGCAGCCGCCAGGGCTCGGAGCGCACCTGGCCAGGGCCAGTCCGCACCCATTTCACGACAACCGTCCAGGTAGCACCAGCCCCCCTGAGCAGAACGCGCGCGACAGCCCAGGGCTCAATGCGCTCCCAACGCTCGACGCTGACCGGTGCGCCGCACAGATCCGTCAGGAGAGCTTGCATCGCGGCAGAGCGGCGGGTGGCTCCGAAAGCAGGCATCAACGCAGAAAATAGCCCGCCTCGACCCAGCGCAACAGCGGCTCACACGATGCAATACGCACGCTGTTCTGAACCGGGCGCACGCATTCCACTGGATCGCTAACTTCTGCAGGGCAAAGCATCTCCGGCCCGGCACCCCGCTCGACCTGATCCGCGTACCTTATCTAGTCCGACCGGACCGGCCCCGGCCCCGGCCATAACGGCGGGCAGGTCGCGATACCTGGCCGAATGAGCACGTCGTCAATGTCAACGGTCGGCCATCCATGGGGCCAGTGCACCACAGCGTTTGCGCCTGCATATTCATGCAGGACGCAGGGCCGCGCGAGCACAGCCCGCACATGCCGCATGTAGTGGCGCGGTGCGGCTGCGGCGGTGCTCGGCAGGAGGGCGTGAGCCTGGTCCATCTTTCGGGGTTTCCATTTGCCTAAGAGGTTCTCGGTGCACCCGCCGGGCAGTCGGCTGCTGTATTCGGTGTCCTGGCGGCAGACTCCGTGATTACTGCGCTGACCTTGCGGGTCAGGGGTCGCAGGTCGGTCTGACGGACTTCTCCGGACAGCGCGGCAGCTCTGCCGCGCGCTTGCGCACGTACACGAGCGCGGCATTGTTCACCGTGACGTCGCCGCGACGAATGTTCTGCTCGATGAGCCAGGCGTAGCCCAGCTTGGAGGCTTCGATGTGGCTATCGCGGCGGAGGAAGCCTCCCATGCCGACGCCCTCCCGCTGACACCGCGGGGCTTCGCTGCCCCGAACTCCTGCGCGGCAGCAATCCCGACCATCGCGCCCACCTCTACGCGCTCGGCGCGGTCCTTTACAAGCTGCTGACCCTCGCCCCTCCGCCCGGCGGCGGCATCGCATCCCAGGCTGCGCCGCCATCGCGGCTGCGCAACGACGTTCCGCCACGCCTGGACACATGATGACCTGCAGGACTTCGCTGGAAAGAAGACCGTGGGCGAGTTCGATCTCAAGTTCCGCGGCGCCCTGTCAGCAAGCATCAAGCCTGACCCGAACAAGCTAGTCACGGTCATGTTCCCCTACGTCCTTGACCAGTCGGGATGGCGGGATTCGAACCCGCGGCCTCCTGCTCCCAAATCAGCTTCCGGTGGCCGCCGGGCACCGCTCTACTCGGCTGTACATGGCGTCTACCTGCGAAGATAATCACTGAACGCCGCTGGAGGTCGCCTGGCTCCGCTGTCTCTTGGCTCCCACTTTGGCTCCCACGAATATAAGCGTATGCAGAGCTATGCGCACGGTGCTTATACTGTTAATGTGCTTATAGACGTGGTCCGCGCACTCCAGGAGGCTGGTGTCTCCGTACGGCAGCTTAAAGCGCCGCGAAGCAGCGCGAGCGCTGACGCAATTCTGGCAGTCGAGGTCAACGGCGTCCGGGCACGCTTCGCCGCTGACGTGAAATCGCGTGCGCCCTATCCGGGTGAACTGCGCGGCATGGATCAACGGCGCAGCGCACTTTCCGCGCACGGTGTTCCCCTGCTCGTCGTACCCTTCGTCTCCGATTCAGCGGGTGCCGCGCTGACTGAGGCTGGCTGGTCGTGGGGGGATGAGTACGGGAACTTTGACTTGCGATCCGGCGGGCTCGTCGCGCGCCAGCGCAGGACAAGCTCTCCACCAGTGCGCAGGCGCCGAACACTGCCCCGCGGGTCTGGCAGCTACTCCGTCATCCGCGCGCTCATTGAATTGCACAGCAATGACAACGTCAGCATCGGCGCGACGGCACTAGCCAGCCAGGCAGGGGTTTCACAGCCCAGGGCCTCCCAGGTACTGCGGCAGCTGCACAGCCTGGGCCTTGTCGACAGCGCAGGACAGGGCCGATGGCTGCCGCGGCGCGACGACTTGCTCGATCGCTTCCTGGCCGAATACACAGGCCCTGGCGGATCGGAGCATTACTTCTACACCCTCGACCCCCTCGCGGAGCTTGCGGCGCACCTGGCGCGGACAGCCGCGCGCCGGCACGACCTAGCCATCTCCGCCGACGTCGGGCCAGACCTCCTCCAGCCCTGGCGCGCCCCCAGCACGCTCATCGCGTACACCGGCGGGGCGCTGGACACCACGGACCTGGACAGCGTCGAGGCCCAGGGCAAAGCCGACGCCAACGTCATCATCAAGATGCCCGCCGACCAGTCCGTGTACCCGGTCGAGGAACTCACCGGAGCGTTCAAAGGCGCGAGGATCCCACTCGCTGACCCCGTCCAGATGATCTGGGACCTGCACGACCTAGGCGGTGCCGACCGCGCCGAGGCAGCCGGAAAGCTACGGCAATGGCTACTGAGCCGCTGAACCGCATCGTGCTGGCAGCAAGGTCCGTCGCCGACGACCTGAGCTACGTAGCCCTCGCCGACATCGCCGGAGTCCTCAACACCCGCACCACCGAGTACCGCATCATCGGCGGGCTCATGGTGACAACGCTAGCCGCCCGATGGGACCTCGGCGCGCGCCTCTACCGGGAGACCCTGGACGCTGACCTCGGAGTGCCGCCTCTTGTGCTGCGTGACCTTGATCTCGCGGACCGGCTCAAGGCAGCCGGTTACCAGCAGGTCGCGGGCGACAGGTTTGAAAAGCAAGTCCCCGACGTCCCAGCAGGAGTCCCCGGCGTCGCCCCGTCTACCTACCGTGCCGCCATTGATGTCCTCGTCCCCGCCTACACAAGCCACCCACGGCACAACGTGCAGATAGGCCCCGACTTCGTGACAACGGAGGTCCAGGGCCTCCAGATCGCGCTGGCACGCAAACCCGTCGAGCTGACGCTGGACCTGCGCCGCCTCAGCGGCGAGATGATGACCGTGGGGCTGCTGTTCCCGGACGAGGTCAGCGCGCTGACCCTGAAGGCCGTTGCCACTCGCGTACGGATGAAGGCCACGGATGTCATCGACGTCTGGCGCTGCCTTGAGATCTGCCTCGCAGCCGGAGTGGACGCCGCAGCGTTCCGCCGCGGAGCCGCCGCCGAGGGCGCGGCGATTATCCGCAAGCTCTTCGACGGCCGAGCCAGTCCAGGCATCCAGACTCTGGCTCAGCAGCAGCGCCTCAGCCCCGACGCCGGTGATCAACGCTACACACGCATCCGCGCCCTAGTCGCACGGCTGCTGGCGGCAAACTGAGACGCGGCTCCGCATAATGCCGAATAGAGGATGTTGCGTCGACGCTTAATCATGCGTCGGCTGGTAAGTCTTCGCAGCCGAAGACGATCAGCGCTCGGCGCCAGCGCGTGTACGGGCGAGGTCTGCGACGCCGAGCGTGACCGTGCTGATGCACTGCTCCATGGTCGGCGTCCTACCGCAATCAGGTAGTAGGCGCCTGGCGATGCCTGGCCGACAGCCTGCATCCGCAGCTTTCCCTGATGACCAGCTCAGTGGGCAGCCGTTCAGCCATGCGGGGCAGCGCCGGGTTCGCGACTCTGTCGAGCAGGCGCACGGCAGCGCGCCCACCGAGTTGGCGGATTGGCTGGCGCACCGTGGTCAGTGCGGGGGTGAGCATGGCGCCGACCGGGATGCCGTCGAACCCAGTAACGGCCACGTCACCAGGTACGGAGATCCCGGCGCTTTGCAGCTCACGCATGGCGCCGATGGCCATCTGGTCGTTGGCGCACACGATCGCATCCGGCATTTCGCGGCGCGGCCTCGCCAGGAGTTCACGCACCGCCTGCTGGCCGCTGATCGTGGCGAACCGGCCAGGGAAGAAGCCAGCCGGTACCGCGGCCGGGTAGCCGGTCATGGCGCCGCCGAATGCGCGCCGTCGTTCCCGCGCGTCGGGAGCGGATGGCGGCCCAGCGATGTAGTAGAGCCGGTTCCTTCCGTGCTGTTCGATCAAGTGGCTGACCAGGGCCCGGGTTCCGTGCTCGTTGTCGGCGGCGATCACGTCCGCGTGAGCCTCATCCGCCGGGCCAGCTATAACGGCGATGGGAAGACGCGCCGCGAGCAGCGCGAGCTGGGATGAAGCGATGATGCCTTCGATGATCAGCAGCCCGTCGACCTGGCCGCAGATCCTCAGCATCCGCTGAAATGTGGCGTCCGGCTCCAGGTCGCGAAGAACGGTGATCAACAGCGACCACCCGACCCTGCTCAGCACCGACTCGACGCCACGCATCACGTCCTCGAGGAACAGCAAGGCTTCATACTCGACGTCCGTGTCCGGGCAGCGATTCTCCAGCGCCACCAGGCCGATGACGTTCTTGCGCTGGCGCGCCATGCTCTGGGCCGCAGAGTTAGGCACGTAGCCCAGCGCCTCGATGACTTCGAGAACCCGCTGGCGGGTGGACAACCGGACCCGACTCTGCTCATGAACCACGCGCGACACCGTCGCTGTCGACACGCCCGCCTCGCGGGCCACGTCATACAGCGTGCACGCCGCTGCATGGCGCGACGTATCTGACCGTCCGGCTCCCGTAACCGCCATCTGGCAGCCAGTTTAGGCGAGCCAGGCCCAGCACGGACGGACGCGTCGGCGTACCTGCGCTGGGCAGCCTGGCCGTGTGCCAGTCATCAAGATTCCGGAGTACCGCGCTGTGGCGGGGACGCTTTCACTCACCGCTGTCAATGACTCATGAATATGCGTGCATGCTGAGCGACGCAACGCCCGGACATGCCGCGGTGCGGTCGCACGGCTTACCTTGAATGACTGTGACGGTGCTGCTCGCGGTCTGGGCACAAGCCCCAAGCCGGCGTTACACGGTGGCATCTCGAGGTCCTTGGCGTCGAATTGTCGTTGCTTTAGCCG
>JASHOE010000021.1 GCA_030041275.1 Streptosporangiaceae bacterium | reverse complement strand
CCGACGCCATCCTGGTCGTGGGCCTGGCACTCACCGTGCCGTCCGTGGCAACCCACGCCTCCCAGGTGCTGTCCGGGCCGTCGAGGCCTGGCACCGGCGGCTCCGCGGAGCTTCCGCCGCCATCGTCACCGCCTGCGTCACCCTCGCCATCCTCACCGTCGTCACAGGCGGGCTCGGGCGATGACCAGGCCGCCTAGGGCCAGCTGGCAGCGGCGGCTCGGCTACGCGATCGTGTTCCTGTTCGCCCTGAGCCTGCTGCTGGCGGGAGCGAACCTGCTGTGGACCGCCCACGAGGTCAACCAGTCAGGCCGCGCCCAGGCCCGCGAGCAGGCCGCCCAGCGCCGGCAGGGCCAGGTACTCGAGCGGAGGCTGTGCACCACCCTCGGGCAGCTCGCCAGCCTGCGGCCCCCGGCAGGCAACCCGGCGAGCAATCCCAGCCGCGCCTACGAGGACGCGATGCACAAGACACTGAGTCAGGTCGGCCCCGACATCGGCTGCCCGTCCTGACCTGACCTGCACGAGCCCCGGTCATCCTTCGGGATGGCCGGGGCTTTTCCGCATGCCCGCGTACCAGCACGGCGGGTCCTGCCAGACCGACGGGCAGCCCGGCCCGGCGGCGCACCGTATGCGGTGGTGGCCGTAGCCGCCGGGGTTCGACTTCGCGCCCTCGCAGTCGCACGTCACCCAGGACAGGATGAACGCTCCCGGCCCCCACGGGTGGCCCCTGGCGCAGCGGTCAGGCCTGCTGCCGGAGGCGTACACGAGCGGGCTGGTCACGCTAACTCGCCGCCGGCGCAGTTGGGGTGACGGCCGCCACGGTACTCCGCGTACCGCACGGGTAAGTGGCCGCTGTCGCAGCCGCGCTCGTGACCGCGCGCGGTTGAGCGGCAGTGGTCGTTGTGGCTGTGCCGCCACCTGATGTGGACGCTCATGTCCCTGATTCTCTCACCGCCCGCCCCGCCGGCGCGGGCGCGACCCGCGCGGCGCACGGCATCCTGCGGTACGGGAAACGACCGTCTGCCGTACTCCCGCCGTCGCGGCCTGCCGCCGCGCTCACCCGCAGGCTGGCGGGTACGGAAACCCGGTACGGAATGCTCAGGTACGGGGCGAGCGGTCATCACGCGTTTGCCGTACCGCCCTCCCGCGAGTGGTCAAGCTCCCGGTGCCGCGCGATCGCCGTCGCCGAGTATCCGCAGAGCGGGCCGATGATCTCGTGCTTGCGCGCTGGCGGGATCTCCCCCGACATCGCCCACTCCAGCAGGTCGATGCACCAGCGGTGCACTGCGTAGCCGAACGCCGCAATGCCCGGATTCCCCCGCTCCGGGAACACGAACGGGATCGTCAGTTCAGCCTGAGTCGCCCGGTGCAGCACCGTCCGCACGGTGGTCATGACGACCGGGGTGTCAGGGCAGACTCCCGCGAGAGCGAGCGGCCGGACGCCGCGCGACACCAGGTAGCACGCCTCGTCGAGGGTCTCGGCGTGCGGGATGTACTCCTGCGCGCTGGCGATGGTGTCGGGCTGGTCGCACCACATGGCCCTAGCCGGCCTCTCGCTGCCCGGAAGGCCGAGGGGACAGCTCGCTGCTCGTGACGTACTCGATCCGCCCCGACAGGTGCCCTGCACTGAACGCCGCGGTTGCCGGGTCGTCCTCGCGGCCGTGGGTGTTGTAGAGCCCTGCTGCGCGCTCTGCCTCCACGTAGTCAGCTCTGGTGACCTCACGCTCGGAGTGGCCGTCGCTGAGGTAGTAGCGGACCCTCACAGCAGCAGGCCCTTCCGTTCGCACACGCGCTCGTAGGCCAGCTCGTCCGCGTACTGGCGAGCGACCTCGGCAAGCAGGCACTGCCGGGCGTAGCTGGCGTCCCATCCGCCCGCGACCCGGAGTTCCGCGACTACGCCGTCGACGAGGGCGCGGAGCCGGATCTGCTCGCGCCGGGTCAGCGACGACAGGACGGCCCGGTCCGCGATCAGCGCGGTCGTGCCGTGCCCGTCGTCGATCTGGACGCGGATGCGGTCACTCACGGCCGGCCTCGCGCAGCAGGTTGGCGAACGGCGTCCGCTTGAGCTGCCGTGCGGGGCAGCGGCCGGGATCCTTGCAGTAGGGCTCGCCGCAGGGCTCGCCGGATGCGTAGAGCACGTCGTGCTGCTCTGCGAGCGCTATGTCGTCTGCTAGCTGGGCGGCACGGCCGGCAGCGAAGGCTTCGTCTAGCTGTGCCTGCGTGTAGATCCTCGGGTCGCAGCCGTGGCACGGCTCGTCTGGGTAGCACCATTCCGAGCAGTCGAAGCACCAGGCCCGGTGCGGGCCGACTGTGCGGTGCTCGCCGCAGGTCCGCCCGGTGCGGCCCTCAAAGTTCGGTGCGGGCTGACCGGTGGGTGTGTCAGCGCTCATCGCTGCCCTCGCATCCGCGCCGGAACGTCCGCAGCTCCGGATCGAATTGATACCAGCAGATGAAGGCGTCCAGCGGCATCTTGTCGATCGAGTCAGGGTCGAGCCCGGTGTGCCGGTGGCAGTGCTGGCACTTGCCGCCGTCGACCAGCCGCTCGGCCAGGCGCAGGACGGCCCGCACCGGGTCAAGGGATGCGTCGGCCTCGTGGCGGCTGCCGCTGTAGCCGGCGACCGCGACCCAGATGACCGGCTGCTCCTCGTCGCTGTAGCGGAGCTGGAAGCTCTCGGCTCCGGTACGGCCGATCAGGTCGACTGCTGCGGTCATGCGCGGGTCTGCGGACGCGTCAGTCATCCCGCTCACCGCCTCATCGCGTCCATCCGGTGATGACCTGCCTGCCGTGGTAGCCGCAGTCGGCGACGCCGCCGGGCTGGAGCGGGTGGCGGGGGTCGCTGTCCTGCCAGCACCCGCAGCCGAGCTGCCAGCTACTCATCCGTGGTCTCCGTTGCCGTGGCGGGGGCAGTTCCGGGTGCTGGTCTCGGCGCAGTAGCACGGCGGGTCGTCCCTGATGGACGTAGCGATGACGCTGAGCACCTTTCGGAGCGCCGCGATGTCGGCGCTGTCGACGACATGCCCTGAGCGCATGACGCCCTCTTCGGGGTCGAGGTGCCGGGCAGCGAGCAGCAGCATTCCCAGGTCAGTCACCCGTCACCGTCCAGCAGGTCTACCGGGATGGCGTAGCAATCGACTTCCATCTCTTCGGCATCGCGATACATGACCGCGCCACTGCGGATGCGTTCGCGTTCTGTGCGGGTGGCGTCCTCCCGGACCACCGGAACCACAGCAGCGCCTTGGCTCATTCCGCCTTCCCGGTGGGAAGCCGCCGCCAGTTCATTGCGGATCACACCAACGAGCGCATCCGCCATCTGGTCAGCGAGGATCTTGCCGTTCAATGGGTGCAACTCGATGCGCGTAAGTGCGCTGGCGATCAGCTCGCGGTCCAGAATGCGCTCTCGCTCGGCTGCGACATCCTGCGCGGACATGTGCTGCCCTTCGATGATCTGGATGTCGGTATAGTCCAGGCGGCATGCCTGCACCGCGTGTTCGAGCTCGCCTGTCAGGTCAGCGAGGGCGTCACCCCGGGCATCGCCGGTTTCGTTGATCCAGACCATGAACTGGACGGTCACGCTGCGGTCTGGTGGTGGCGCGGACCGGTCAGTCATCGATCCTCCGCAGCACCTGGCGAACCTCGTCGTAAGTACGGCAGACCAGGCAGTCCGCCGAGTGCGGATCCTGGTGAGTCCAGGCCAGCGATGACCACAAGCGCCGGAGCGCGGTCTCAGCACGTTCGGTGCGCTCGATGAGCCCGCGGACGCGGCTGCCGGTTTCGAGCGTGTACGACCACTGGCGCAGTCCGGCTAGCGCCTCGGCTCCGGGCGGCAGCGTGTCTGGTGGCGCGGTCTGGACGCCTTCCCACGAGTGCTGTCCGTCGTGGCCGCGCCGGAGGGCGCAGTCGGTGATGTCGTCGGGGCCGAACACGACCTGGTGCGGGCAGCCGTCGCTGGATGGCGGTGGTGGCGCGGACCGGACGTCACCCACCGGAAGTCACCTCCTCGGCCTTGGCGCGCCAGTCAGCCGCCCACTCGAAGGCGAGCCCGGCTGACTCAGCGCACGCCCGGTCCTCCTCGCGGTCGCCGACGAACAGTCCCATGTACGGCGGGTAGAACTCGCCCGCATACCGGTCGCATAGTCCGTGCGCGGCTTCGGCGACAGCACCGGCTGACGGCTTGCGGCACCAGCAGCGCGCCATCTCGGGGTGCTTCGCGTCGGCGTGGTGGTGGCACCAGGAGATGAGATCGAATAGGCCGTCGCACTGCCGCTGCGTCTCCATCATCGCGGCAGCGACGGTCTCTTCCCGCAGGATGCCGAGCGCGATGCCGCCCTGGTTGCTGACGGCGGCGATGCGACCGCCGCCGGCTTTCCAGCGGCGCATCATCTCGACCGCTTCGGGGAACACGACGACGTCGTCCGGGGTGTTGACGAACCGGCCTAGCGGGTCGTCTTTGCCCTGACGGACGGTGCCGTCGATGTCGAGGTAGAGCACCGGGACGGCGCGCTCGTTGTGTGTGGGGCCGGGGGCGGGCGGCGTGATCACGAACCCTCCTCGTCGACCCAGTACCGGTTGTGGCCTTCGGTGCGCTCGACGTAGCTGCGGACCTTCAGTGCGAGTTCCTGGCTTTCGAACGGGCCGAGGATCTTCTGGCCTTCGGGGAAGGCGGCCGTGGTGATCCACCAGCGTTCGGTGCTGGGTGTGGCGTTTTCGCTCATGGTGTTCTCCGCTGGGGGTGGCTGGTTCGGATGGCGGTGTCCGGCGCTTTCTCGATCCGGATCCGGTAGCCCAGCGCCGACACGAGCGCCAGCACGGTCGCCAGGTTGCCGCCGCCGCGGCTCTCGATCACCCGCCGCGCCGTGGACCCGGCGACGCCTGCCCGGCGGGCCAGCTGATAGCGCCGCAGGTCGATGTCGTCACAGGCGTCCGCAAGCCAGCGGGCGAACTGCTGCGGGGTTTCCAGGGTCAGTTCCCTGACCGGTGCCGGGCGGGTCATGCGGCTCTCCTGTCGTGCTCGGTGCCGGCCCGGAGGGTCGCGGTGATCCTCCGGGCCGGCGATCGGGTCTAGCTCGTCGTGCTGATTTCGGTCAGCGTGACCGTGATGCCGGTCAGGTTGTAGGTACTCGCACCAGTGTCCGAATCGTACCCGAATGCATAGATTTCGAGTGAGTCACCGGTCGGGGTGATGGTGGCGGACCCGGAGTACCAGGAGTCGTGGCCGGTGCCCGTGTCGAGTTCGCCGCTGCCGATGTTGAACAGGTCGTTGGAGAAGTCCGGCAGGGCCACGCCGTCGTAGACGAAGAACTGCGGGTACACCCCGGCAGTCGTCGACGTGTCCGCGTTCGGCTCCGCGTCGGCGTTGACTGAGATGAGGTAGGTCGCGCCGGCAGTGACGGGGATTGACCCCAGATCGGTTGCGTTCGTGCTGAAGTGGCCGCCGGTCGCGACAGCCTCGTTGCTGGTGAAGCCGGACGGGGTAGCTGCCGTGGTGGAGACGACACCGGACGGACCCTGAGCGCCGGTCGCACCAGCCGCGCCAGTGGCCCCGGTCGCGCCGGTCCTGCCGGTCGCTCCCCTGGCTCCGGTCGCGCCCTTCGGGCCCTGCTTGCTGATCGTCTCAACGAAGTAACCCTGCGGGCACGCCTGCCCCTTCGCGGGCTGCTTCATGGCACGGTTGCTGTTGCTGACGCAGACCTTGATGCT
Organism: Streptosporangiaceae bacterium; assembly: GCA_030041275.1. Lineage (GTDB taxonomy): Bacteria > Actinomycetota > Actinomycetes > Streptosporangiales > Streptosporangiaceae > JAJYUU01. The sequence goes on along the minus strand of JASHOE010000021.1, from coordinate 5,099 downwards.
GCCAGCTGTCCCGGCGGCGACATGAGACGGGCCGGTGGTTGCGGCGAGGGAGATGCCCGCGCCCGCGATGACAGCGGCCGTGGCGGCCGCGATGGTGATGATCCTGGATCGGATCTGCATATCTGCCCTTTCGGTTACTGGCGACCCTCGGTGGCCGCCAGGGTCTTAGATGAGCCGGAGCCTGCGCAGCAGGCGGGCCACGCGCAGGAACCAGCGAAGCCGCCGGGGTGTGCGCTGCGGCCGTCCTGGTGCCCGGCGGTCGTCCGGGATGCGGACGCGGAGCGGGATCTCGTGCCGCCTCAGCAGGTCAGCCACGGCCGGCCCTCAGCTCCGCAGCCCGGGCGTCGGCTTCCCGCTGCCACTGCCGCAGATCCGACAGCCGCACCGGGGGGCTGTAGCCCTTGCCGCCGGACTGGCAGACGTAGGTCACGTCGTTGACGCGGAACCGGCAGTCGTTCTCGGGCAGCCTGCGGACGCGCCAGCGGTCCGGCGGCGGGTCGAAGTCGTCGACGACGCTGTCGGCATCCTGCAGGAACCAGGCGATCTGCTCGTCGGCCGGGTTGCGCTGCTGGAAGATGCTGGCGAGCTTGCTGGCGAGAGCGTAGACGCGCGGGTCGTCGCGGTGGGCTAGCTCACAGTCTGCTGTCCCGCCGTTCTCGAACAGGATCGGGTAGGCGGCAAGGCAGTACCGGCAGGGGCGGCTCACAGCAGCTCCGCCTTCGTCAGCAGCAGCTTGGCCGCGTCGAGGCGGTCCCAGTCGTCCTGGCTGCCTCCCGCGTCGGGGTGCATGCGCCGCGCGAGATTCCGGTAGATCGCCCTGGCGTTCTGCGGCAGTGCGTCGGCGTCATCCATCCCGGCCATCCAGCGCAGCGCCGCGTCAGCGGTCGGGAACGTGGTCCTGCCGCCAGCCTCGAGAGCGCGCCAGCCGGAATACTGCTCGCCGCGCTTGCTGACGCCCCAGCGGTCGATCGCACGGAGCGCGCCCAGCGTCAGGGCAACGGCGCGCAGATTCGCCTGCCATGACTGCATCCCGAAGCCGTACACGCGCTCGTAGGCGTCGGTGGCGTACCGCAGCGGCCCGAACTGCGACTCGAAGCTCACCACGACGCCCGGATGGCCGGCCTTCGCGTTCGAGCGGAGCATCCCGTCCAGGCGGATGTCACCCTCGGTCACATCGATCTGGAACACGACCGGCGGCCTGCCGCCGATCTTGCCGATCTCATCCCGCAGCAGCGCCAGCGTGTCAGACCAGGACGCCTTGAAGACGTGCGCGCCGCGGCGGTCACGGGTCTCAGGGTCGGTCCAGGCCGGCAGCGGCCGGATGACGTAGAAGGTGTCAGCCATCGTCGTCGTCCTCGCCGGGGTCGCTGCCATCCGGAATCGCGCCGCAGGCGCAGCCCTCGTTCTCGCCCTCGCCGTCAAAGCCGGTGCAGTACCAGCCGATCGCGTCGTGCACGTGAGTGCTGCGGGGATGCGGGCACGGCGGGTCGTTCGGGCACGGCCTGACCGGCCGCTGGAAGACGACGCGGCCGTCCGCCGTCGTGTCATCGGTGTCCGGCTCCAGCCGAGACTGCCAGTCGTAGCCGAAGGCTTGCGTGAGCCATCCGCGCTCCCACGAGCCGGGCCGGTAGACGCCCTGCTGGGCGTGGTCGATCAGCTGGTAGATCACGGTCTCGACCGGGCCGTGGCCGTCCTCGCTCAGGACAGCGAGCAGCGTCACCCATCGCGGGCTGAGGGCCAGCGTCACGGTCACCTGGTCCGGCTGTTCGGTCATCGCGTGATCCTTCCGTCGCCGGGAATGTCGCCCTCCCGGACCACGACTGTCCTTGCGCTGCCCTGGTCGCCGCCCTCGGCCTCTTCCGGCAGCCACTTCCACGCGATCGCGCTTGCTGCCTCGCGGGCCTCAGCGACGGACGACGCCGGGACGACGACCCGGACGGTGCGGGTGATCTCAACCGCGAACTCAGCCATCGCTAGCCGTCCTTCCGCGAGGCTCGGGTCGTGCCGGTGGTCGCGCCCCCACGGCGGTCTGCACTTCCGCAGGCAGTGACAGGTAGCCGACGTCGATGACGGGCTCGGACTCGGGCTCGCCGGTCACTCCCCGGAGTGTCACCGCTGCCGATTCCGGGTCGCAGTGGCCTGCGGCAACGGCCCGCAGGCCACCGACAACCTCAGGGCCGTTGCCGGCAGCCTGGACGTGACCCTTCAGCGCGTCGATGACGGCCGTCAGCAGCACCGCGTACTCAGCGGAGAGCGCGTCGCCGATCCGCATGTCCGCCTCGCGGTCACGGTCGCTCAGCGCCTCCCAGGGCTCCAGCCAGGAGGGTTTCGGGTCGGGCTGCCCGCTCGCCCACTCCACCCAGGCGCCGCGGACGGTCTGCCCTCGCCGCTCGCGGCACACGCGGGTCAGGTAGCTGTCCAGGTCGAAGGGTTCAGGTGTCATCGGTGCCTCCGGGGTCAGGGCACGGGAGATGGCTAGGTAGTCAGGGCACGGCCACAACTCGCCGCGCCGGCAGACCTGCACCACGACCCCCTTGCAGTCCGGGCAGTCCGTGACCCGCTGCCCTTCCTCCTCGGTGAAGGAGAACCAGCGCGTGCTCTCGTGGACGTCGCACAGGTCGCCGTTGATGGCGCGGCGGCTCGGCTGGTGTGCGGCCAGCACCGCCTCTACTGCTGCCAGCAGCCGGGCATTGTCAGCCTCCGCCGCCGCGAGCTGCACCCACGAGTCCTGGCTGCGCATCGCCTGCGGGCGTTCCCGGATTGCTGCCAGCACGGCAGGCAGGCCGGTGTCAGTGGTCATCGGTGCCTCGCATCTGCTCGTCCTCATCCCGGACCGGCACGAGGCCCACGCCCAGGATCTCGTCCAGCCTGTCCCGGACCCAGCTTCCGCGCAGCGACCAGCCGGACAGGTCCAGTTCGCCCACGGCCGCGTGGATGCAGTCCCGCTCGGCTGCCGCGATGTGCGGCGCGGCAGCCTCAAGAACCGCGAGCGCTACCGTGGCTGCGCCGTCGATCTGCTTCTCCCAGCGGATGTTGCAGCACTGAGCGGCAGCGATCCCGGCCGCGATGGCCTCGTCCGGTATGCCGGTCACGGCTGCCTCCCGTGACAGGCAGGGCAGCAGACCGCCGTCCCGGTCCGCACCGGGCGGACGAGAGCGGTGGCCGGCAGGCGAAGCCCGCAGTGAGCGCACTCGAAGATCACGCGCGGTGCGTCCAGGTCGTGCGGCGTCAGGTAGGCGTGAGGCTCGGGTCCGACGCCTCTCTGGAGTCGCTCAAGCTCAGTCGTCACTGCGAGTCATCCCAGCCCTGCATCAGCGCCTTCGTCGCGTCAGCGATCTTCCGGCCGCCGGATGAGCGCAGCCGCAGCGCGAACACCGGGCAGACCTGCGCCGACGTGTCCTTGCCCGCGTAGGCGATGGCGGTCATGAGCATGGTCGCCGGCATGGGCACAGTGCGGCCCTCCGCGCGCGCGGCTTCGGCTGCGGCCTCATCCTTGGCGGTCGCGTCCGCAAGGCGCTTCTCAACCTCGCCCGCAGTCATCGCAGGCGGCGAGATGCAGTACCGGTCCCACGGGCAGATCAGGCAGATCATCGCCGGGTCGGTCCCGGCCTTGAGCGCGTCCTGCACAGAGTGATAGTCAGCCACCTGAAACCTCTTCCACGATTACGCGGCACACCGCGACCTTCCGGCCCGGATAGGCCGCAGCCCACCTCGCCGCTTCTTTCCTTGCTGACATCCGGTCCCGCAGGTCCGAGTCGGTGACGTGACGCATCCGCTCAGAGCCCTCGGCGACAAGGGACACGACCCAGCCGGCGATGGTGCCGGGGACTGCCTTCGCGGGGATGGCAGGTGCGGCCTCGGGTCCCGGCTGGGTGCGGTTGCGGTAGAGCCAGTGCGGGCAGGTCGGGATCATCACGGCCGCTCACCGCCACGGCGCAGGTAGTCCTGCCAGTCCCTCACCTTGAGCTTGGTGATGATCCGCTCGCCCTTGCGGCTGAACAGATCGACTGCGGGGCGGCCGACCAGGCCCTCGATCCGCGCACCTGGCCAGCGGGACACCAGCCGGTCGTCCTTCACCATCTGCCACGCCTGCAGCAGAGTGTCGGTGCCGAAGGCCGGGACGGTCTCAAGCCCGAGTTTCTCCGCGACGTCGGCAGCGTCGTCGTCCCGCAGCCACCAGCGGCCGACCATGACGTCGAACACGATCACGGCCTGATCGGGCCGGTACATGCCGCCCTTCTGGATCTTCGCGCCGTAGCCCTCGCCGTAGACCGTCACGTCGTCCGCTTCCGGGAAGATGCCGCGCCACAGGTCCGGGTCGGTCACCGGGCCGAGCGCGGCGACCAGCGTCGCGGGCACCTGCGCGGTGTCGGTCCGGCCGCCGACCGTGACCTTGGAGCCGTTCCAGTGCAGGCGGATGTTGGTCCCGTCAACCTTCTCCGTCCAGCGCCAGTCGCACCCGGCAAGGTAGGCGAACTCGGGGAGCGACCAGTCGCCGGGGATGATGACGTTCCGCTCATCGCGCTTGAACGCGGTGTGGATCTTGCAGTACTCGGGTCCGAACACGGCTCAGCCTTCCGTCGCGCGGGTCAGGTTCTCGAGAGCGTCTGCTGCCGCTATCCGCTCCGGGTGCGGCTTCCTGGTGGCGACTCCGCGCTCATCGGTGCAGCACAACCTGCCGCGATGGCAGCGAGGGCAGTCCACCGCGTTCACCCGCGCGTCCTCAGCCAGCCGCTCATGCCTGCGGCGAAGCAGCTCGGCGCGGCGCTCAGGATCGGGCACAGTCCGCGGCGAGCGCGGGAACGGCCCGCTGGCGATGGTGAAGTCAGGCATCGTGCACCCCCCGCAGTGCCCTCAGCCACGAGCGGGCGGCCTCAAAGTGCTTGTCCTGCAGGCCGGTGCTCTCGGCTACCTCGATGACCACGCACGGTGCCGCGTAACCGAACAGGCCCTCGGCCGCGTCGGGCTCGTCGTCCAGCCAGCAGAACGGCCGGCCGGCCGCGTAGGCGCGCATCGCGGCGGCCTTCGTCACGCCGACCGACTGCCGCTCGGGCCAGCCGCGATGGGCGCGCCCCGGCGCCATCGGCACCCAGGGCAAC